>JAKAQS010000210.1 GCA_021819585.1 Acidobacteriota bacterium | reverse complement strand
GCCCTTTGACGATATCGCCTCGGTTCATGCCCTCTACGAGGAGCGGATCTTCCGGCTTTTGCTGTTGTCGGTGCATGACCGTGATGTTGCGATGTCTTTGACGCAGGATACGTTCCTGAATGCATGGCGGACTCGCGCCAGCTTCCGTGGAGACTGCTCCATTGCCACATGGCTGACCTATATCGCCATGAATCTTCTGCGCAGCCATACGCGTACGGAGTACTTCCGGTTCTGGAAGAAGGCTGCCGCTACGGCGGTCAGCGCGGAGGATCTCAAAGCTCAGTTGCCGCATCCCGCGCAGTCGGCGGAGAGCAGACTGATCGCCCAGCAGGAGTTGGAAAGGGTCTGGCAGAGGGTGGAAAAACTGTCCAAGGCGCAACGGTCCATCTTTTTGCTGCGCTTTGTCGAAGAGATGGAACTGGCAGAGATTGCCAAGGTGATGCGGATGCCGTTGCCGACCGTAAAGAGCCATCTCTACCGGGCGCTGGACCACGTCCGGAGCATCCGGATGGGGGGATCCGATTCAAGCGCCGGAAGGCGCCTGAAGACGCGCCGCGGCGGCCGGCGAGGCGCAGAGAAAGACTCCACGAATCAGAGGGCGGACGAAGGGGCTGGAGTGCTTTCGCTCGACGATTCCGTAATGCAACCAACTCCGAGAGGGGGAAGACGCGGATGAATCACGACGGCCTCATCAGAAAAGATCGCATGAAGGAGCAGGAGCGGCAATTTGGCGGTGAAGAACAACGGCCGCACTTGAACAGCGAAGCATTGGACCGTTTGCTTTCGGGTGCGGAGTCGCCGCTGGAGTCCGACCATCTGCAAGTTTGTTCGGCCTGCCGCGAAGAGTTTGAGCAACTGCGCCAGACAATGAGCCAGTTGCAGGCGGCGGTGATCGGCGCGGCGGCAGAGCACCGGCGCCGGGCTGTGATGCCCGCCCCGGTCCACCGGACGTGGCGTTCGATGTGGGCCCTGTGGGCCGTGACGGCGGCTTCTGCGCTGCTGTGTGTCTTTGGATCTCTGTTTTATTCCAACGGCCGGTCACTCCCCTTCGGGGTAGAAAGACCGCCGGCCGCCAGCCAGAAGACATCCGCCCGCTCCTCCGCGGTTGTGGTCAGCGTGGCGTCGAGCTCACAGGCGGCGGTCTCGACGCCGGCGCGGTCCTCCGAGCAGATGTCGGATGCCCAGCTAATGAGCGATATTGAACAGGACTTGAACTCTTCCGTTCCCCAGGCAATGCTTCCGCTGGCGGTCCGGGATTCGCCCCAGAGCCCGGCCGGAACAACTTCCAACACGAAGGAGAATGAATGATGACACGACAATCTCTTGCAACGCTTCTCGTGCTGGCGGCTCCCATGGCGTTTGCCGCCCCCATGGCGTGCGCGCAGAGTGCGAGCCCGGCGGCTCCAACAGCGCAGAGCGCTCCCGCTCCAACTCCGGCGCCGCCTCCGCCGGGACCGCATGGTTGGGGATCTCCGCGGCAAGGGTGGTATCCCGGCGGTCCGGGCTTTGCGCATCGAGATCATGGCATGGGCCGCTGGGGGAGTGAGGATGGCTTGCTTCCCATGGGCATGTGGTGGAAGGATCCCCACATGGTGGCGTGGCTGGGCCTTACCGCCGATCAGCAGAAGAAGGTGAGCGACATGTTTTTGCAGAGCCGGCTGCAGTTGATTCACCTGCACGCCACGCTCCAGGAGCAACAACTCATGCTGGAGCCGCTGCTGAACGCGACTCCTTTTGACGAGACCAAGGCGGTGGTGCAGATCGACAAAATTGCCGATACGCGGGCCGAGTTGGAGAAGACCAACGCAAAGATGCTGCTGGATTTTCGCGCCGTCCTCACGGCTGAGCAGTGGACCAGGCTGAGAGATCGCCGGTTTGCCCATAGGCCGGGACCCTGGGACAATGGGGGCGCCGGCGCCAAGGGAGGCGGAACAGGGACGCATTGAAAGAAAGGGTGGCGCAAAACGCCGCTGGGTGGGATTGACCGCTGGAGAGCGAGCACAAGCGGCCCATCAGGATCAGCGCCAGTTGCAAAAAAGATGCCACGAACCCGATGCCGGCATGACATAGACAAGGGATGACCGCGATGCGAAATCTCCGCAGTCGCGCAGGTGTAGGCAGCCAACAGCGACACCGCTGCGCAGCTCTTTAAAGATTGCGGCCCTGCCGGAGTCGTCCGTTCCACCAGGGAAGGTAAGGATTTATCTCTCGGCGTCCGCGGATCTCTTCTCCCGGAGGCGGACAATCTGAACCGAGCAACCGGCATGACGGGCCACAAACTCCGCAACCCCGCCCAAGAGGAAGCGTTGCAACCCTCGTTTTCCGTGCGAGCCAACCACGATCAGGTCGGCCTGCCAATCGGAGGCGGTGTCGATCAGAACTTCACGGATGTCCCCGATCTTTACCTGGGTGCTGACCTTGAATCCCGCTGCGCGCAGCTCCTTGGCCGTATGCTCGACGAGGCGATGCGCGTGCTCTCGCTGCCCCTCCAACTCCGGCGCATAGCCGGGGTCCATCTGCGGCGGCGCCGGGCCAACGGGTTGCAGAACGTGCAGCACCGTCACTTCAGTCGCCTCCGCACGAAACTGCTTCACCACGGCCCGGGATAGTTCTTTGGACGACTTTGCATCGTCTACTCCAAGGATCACCTTCATGGCGCATCTCCCAATGTCTTCATCATAATCAGTTCTTCTCCGCGTGATGCGGCCGCCGGCGGCGGTGCGCCGGCCTGAGCGCCAGCGGCACGCAGCGGCTCCAGCACGGATTTCCTTCCAGGCGATGCTGCCGCATGGCTTCGCTCTGCGATGGACGCGGACGCGCAGAGGTGTCGGAGATCTCATGGAACGTGATTCTCAGTTGAGGAATCTGTATCGTTTTGCAACTCCAGCGGAGAGCGAAGTCGTTTCTAGCCACGAGAGGTTGAAGTTTGATCCTTCCTTGCCGATAGATGTCTTTGCTGCCCGAAGTTCACGGGAGAGTCACTCGTGTCAGCTCCGAAGCCTGCCGGAAAGTGGAGGTTGGCGAGGAATGGGCCGATACGGGCGGCGGGGGAGGCCGGCGAAGCATGCAGGGGATTGCAGAGTTTCTGCGCAACGTTCCCAGTCCATTGATTCTGTTCGATGCGCGGACCCTCATTGCTTTGGCCAACCAGCCCGCATGCGATCTGTTGGGCTATCGAGCCGAGGAACTGATCGGCAGATCCATCGAGTGGCTGATTCCTTTGGCGCCGAACACGATCCAAGGGAAGAAGCTGCGGCAGATGGTGGAATCCGTGTGGCAGCAGGATGCGGTAGATGGCTCGGATCTCGCGCTGGAGGTGGTGACGCGCGACTCCGACGGATCAGAGCTTCTGGTGGAGATGCGTCTGAAGCCCTATGAGGAGGCCGGTTCACGCTACACGCTCGCATCTCTCTGTTCCCTTGCTCAGCCCAGGGAGGCGCAGAGAAGAGTCGCGCATCTGGAGAGAATTGCGGCCATGCGGAGCCAGATCAGCGCCCTCACCATGCGAACGCGGAACCGGAAGAGACTCTTCCGAGGAGCCTGCCGGATCCTTGTCGATGTACAAGCATTCAGCCTTTCTTGGATTGCTTGCCCGGTTCCCGGAGGTTCCGGCATCTCCTTTGCCGCATGTTCTGGCCAGGAGGGGATGGATCTCCAGCGCATGGTGGAGCAGGGAGAGACGCTGCTGGCCGGGGAGATACGCAGGGTGCTGGCCACGCGCCGTCCGCTGTGGATTCATGACGGCTCTTTGGATCCGCCCGCCGCGCCTTTGCGAGATTTGGAAACAAAGTTGCGAAGCTCCTCAGCGGCAGGTTGTGAATTCAACCCAGAGCCTGGTCTCCCATCGGGCTCTCTGGTGATCCTGCCCATTCAACAAGACGGCGCCGCTGTGGCTGCCCTCGGTCTCCACTCCAGCGAGAAGCCGGCCTTTGACGGCGAAGAACGTCGGCTGTTGGAAGAGTTGGCCGGGAACCTCTCCCTGGCGCTGGAGCACATGGATCAGCGTGAGAGGCTGCATCGGCTGGCAAGTTATGATGTGCTGACAGGCCTTCCCAATCGTCCGCGATTCATGGCTTGCGTCGCGCGTTGCCTGCGCGGCGCGAGAGATGCAGGGCGCCGGCTGGCGCTGGTGTACTTCGATCTGGAGCGCTTTCGGAACGTGAACGAAAGCCTGGGGCGTTCCGGCGGCGATGAAGTTTTGAAACAGATTGCCGCATGGTTGATCGCTGAGACGGGCGATCCAGGTATGGCGGCGCGACTCGGCGGAGATCGCTTTGCCTTTCTCATCCCCGCAATCCAGCCGCGGGATGATGCGGAGATTCTGATCGAGCGGTGGGTGAAACGGTTCCAGGAGCATCTTTTTGGCAGTTCGGAGAATCCCCTGCGGCTTGGCGTCAAGGTGGGGATCGCCATGTACCCCGAGGATGGAGATCATGCGTGGACGCTCTTCAAGCAGGCGGAGGTCGCCCTGAAGCAGGCGAGGGCAAGCGGGAACCGATATCTGTTTCATCTCCAACCGATGAGCGAAACTGTCGCCACCAACTTCGTTCTGGAGAATCAACTGCGCCGAGCTTTGGATGATGAGCAGTATGTCCTGTATTACCAGCCCAAGGTCAGCCTTCGCGATGGCCTTCTCAGCGGAGCCGAGGCTCTGATTCGGTGGAACGACCCGAAGAGCGGTCTGGCGCCTCCGAATCGCTTCATCCCTTTGTTGGAGGAGACCGGCCTGATCATCGACGTGGGGCGCTGGACGTTGGGAAAGGTGATGCAAGACGCCAAGCGCTGGCGGCGCATGGGGCTTCCCGGGGTCAGGATCGCCGTGAATGTTTCCCCCGCCCAGTTGCGGCATCGTCACTTTCTCTCCGACATCGAATGGGCCGTCAGCCGCTACCCGGAGGCAGCCTCGGGGCTGGAGTTGGAGATTACGGAAGGTATGATTCTGGAGGACATCGAACAAAGCACCAGCATCCTGAGCCGGATTCGCGCCATGGGCGTCACCGTCGCCCTGGATGACTTTGGAACCGGCTTTGCGTCACTGCGAAACCTCTCCAGGCTTCCGTTGGATACCCTCAAGGTGGACCGGTCGTTTGTGGCGGACATGATCGAGTCCCCGGCAAGAGTGAGCCAAATCAAGGCGATCGTGGACCTGGCCCATGCCAAGCGCCTGAATGTGGTTGCGGAGGGCGTCGAGCGAGAAGAGCAGCTAGACCTTCTGCGGTTGCTTGGCTGTGACGAGATGCAGGGCTTTCTGATCAGCAAGCCGGCGCCGTGTGAGATCTTTGAGGCGAGGTTTTTGTCCGGAGATCCTCTCTGGCCCCTATCTCCGAGTCAAGGGCAGTTCTCAACTTCCAGCAAGCCCAAGAGACCATGGCCCCATATGGAGGTGCGCACCATCCGCGAGACAGAGCCACGCCTTGACGGCGCCCGCGCCGGCACGCTTTGACATAGCGCCGGCTTCCCGCAGGGACCGTATAGAAGCGCTTCCGCCAAGACGCGCTGCGAATCTGGATCGTTCTCGATTGCTCAAGACTTGATCTTCCGTCGTCATTTGTCCGCCGATAAGCGCAAACTCTCGCATCTCACGCCGGACAGAACGATCGCCGCTCTGATTCGCCAGACCCTGGCGCTCAGGCTGAGATCCAACCTCGACCGTCTCCGGACGTTGGACCTCAATCAAGACATGTCAATGAATCGCTGGGTAGAACGAACGCAGATTGGATGGGGTGACCATCTCGTGCCGGACGAACGTGGCCGGAGGAACCGGCCGGCCGGCAAGAAGATCCAGCGCCAACGGGATGACGCCTTCTCCATAGCGCTCCGGGAAGTAGCCGACAGATCCGATCAAGCGCGTGCCGGGACTGGCTAGCTCGGTGTGAGCTTCTGAGGAAGCATTGTGACCCACGATGGCGCAGTCTTCCTCACGCCCGGCGTCGCGGAAGGCTTGTAACGCACCAAGGGCACATGGATCATTGATGGCGGCAACCAGGATTCTCCGGGACCGGCTACGCCGCAGGTGGAGGCGCGTAAGCGCGAGCGCGTTCTCATAATGGCCGCTGGTGTGCAGAATCTTGATCTGGCTCTGCGAAAGCCAAACCAGCCGCTCGATTACCCCGAGCAGGCTGCCCAGGATGCGCGCGTTCGGTATTTGGCCGGCTTTCGGCAATTCAAGCAGCAGCAGCTCATCGACATTCCCCTGCCAGTGCAACTCCGCCCATCTGGCCAGATGACGGCCCGCAATCAGCCCTGCCTGGCTATTGTTTGCGCCATAGAAAATGGTCTCGGGATTAGGAATTTCGAGCGCAATCACGGGAATCGACGCAGCGCGGAAGCGTGCGCAGATCTGGCTGGCAATCCGCGTGTCCGTCTGCGACTCGATGACCAGGTCGACGTGTTCGCGCACGAAGACCTCAGTGTTATGCAACGCAATGTTCGGATTGTCTTGATTGTCCAGGACGAAAAGATCGATGCCTGCCGCGGCGGCGCTGCGTTGCAGGCTTTCGGTCACAGTCCGGCTGAAGCTGAACTCGGCCCCCTGCATTCCATAGCCGAAACGATATCGTTTCTTCCCCAGTGGACGGATGCCAAGCCTGTACCTGGTGCCTCCTACGCGGGT
>JAKAQS010000209.1 GCA_021819585.1 Acidobacteriota bacterium | reverse complement strand
ACCTGCACCATTGGACGTCCTACGCCAAAGTCGCTCTCCTCGGCCAGATCCTGGGCACGGTAGGGGTCTTCATGGCGATGCTCTTCATCCTTGTCAGCATGGGCAAACCGGTTCGGCTGATCAACGTTCTTCTCTATCCTCATCCGAGATCTCTTATCTTCTGGGACATGCTCACTCTGAGCGGCTATGTCATCCTGACCGCCATCATCATCGTCCGATTGCTCATTGCTGAACAGGAGCGCACCGCGCCACCTCTCTGGGCCCAGCGGCTTGTCCTGCTCTCCTTTCCCTGGGCTGTAGGCATTCATACTGTCACAGCTTTCCTCTTGTGCGGTCTGGTGGCTCGCCCCTACTGGTTCACAGCTCTGCTCGCTCCCCGCTTCCTCGCCTCTGCGTTGACCGCGGGATCGGCCATGCTGGTGCTCATCCTCCTGCTGCTCAAGCGCCTCAAGCTCTTCGATGCGGGAGAAGAACCCTTGCGCAGGCTCGCTACAACCGCCGCCTACTGCTTGGTCGCGCATGTCTTCTTCACTCTGGTCGAGTTCTTCAACGTCTTCTACGCTGGAGTTCCGCAAGAGGCCGAACATGTGAATTATCTCTATGGAGGCATTAACAAAGCTTCCCCAGTCGCTCCCTGGATGTGGCTCTCCGCGGCGCTTGCGCTGGTGGCCTTGCTGGTGCTGCTGGTTCCCGCTCTGCGAGTGCGATCCCCACTTCTCATCGGCGCCTGCGCATCCGTTGTCATCTCCATTTGGATCGAGAAAGGCTTCGGCATGCTTGTCGGCGGGTTTGAGCCGTCGCCGTTCGGAGCCACGCCTCCCTATGTTCCGGCGTTCTCCGAGTGGAGGATCGCTGCCGGAATCTGGGCCCTTGGAGCATTTCTGATCACCCTGATGTACAAGATCGTCTTTTCCGTTCGGCAGGAAGCAGAAAGATAGGTGAATGTCGTGATGAATGAAATCGGAATGGTATATCTGGTAGGCGCAGGGCCTGGACATCCGGAGCTGCTGACCGTCAAAGCTGTCAATCTCCTGCGCCAGGCCGATGTGATCGTATACGATCGCCTGATTCAGGAAGATGTGCTCGACCTTGGCAATCCGGCTGCTGAACGGATCTACATGGGCAAGTGCGTCGGCGGTCACGCCTCCCGGCAGGACGAGATCGATGCCCTGCTGGTCGAAAAGGCCCGTGAAGGCAAGATCGTCGTTCGCCTCAAGGGCGGCGATCCGTTTCTCTTCGGGCGCGGCGCGGAAGAGGCCGAGTACCTCATCGAACATGGCATTCCATTCGATGTGATCCCCGGAGTCTCCTCCGCCCTCTCCGCGCCACTCAGCGCCGGAATTCCGGTCACCCACCGCGATCTGGCCTCCGGCGTAGCCATCGTCACCGGTCACTTCTCCACGGACGAGCACGAGCAGGCGCTTGACTTCTCCGCCCTCAGCCGAATGCCTACGTTGGTCGTCCTGATGGGCGTGCATACCGTAGCGACAATTGCCTCGCGGCTTATCCAGGCGGGCCGCGAGCCGTCTACACCCGCTGCGATGATTCAAACCGCCTTCTGGCCAGGACAGAAGGTGGTTGTGTCAACGCTCGGGACGATCGCGGAGGAGGCCGCGCGGCAAGGCGTCGTTGCGCCCGCCACGCTGGTCATCGGAGACGTCGTTCGAATGCATGAAAAGTTGCGCGTTGCCGCTCGCGAGCTGCAGAACCAAACCGGCGAGTTCTCCTGCGCCGCTCCGGCTGTCTCTGCCGTGGACGCAACATTTGCCGGCATGACATTCACAAACTAATCAGGAAAGGAAACTCACATGGCGGAAGTAACCGTAGAAAGCATCGCTGAAGAGATGTTCCAGTATGTCTCAGAGTGCGCCGGGAAAAAGAACCTGAAAGCCGGCGATCTGACCAAGTTCGCCATCGGCAAACACGGCGAGGAGACTTGCACCAAAGACATGTGCAAGCAGGCCATTCGTCAACTCATCGACTCCGAGCGCTGTATCTATAGCTATCTGGGCGGATCCTACATTCAACTGCCGCCCGCTCCCGGCAGCGAGGCCATCTGACCAACGCAGAGGTGGCAATGAGCGCTCCTCACTATCCATCTCGGCTCGTGATCGCCGGCCTGGCCGGCGACTCGGGAAAGTCCATCGTCTCTCTGGCGATCCTGCGCAGGCTATCCTCCTCCGGCTCGTCCGTTCACGCCTTTAAAAAGGGACCGGACTATATCGACTCGGCATGGCTGTCCTGGGCGTCGCAGCACCCTGCAAGAAACCTCGACACCTGGATGATGGGCTTTGACCGCGCTGCGCTCTCCTTTCAACGCCACGCCGCCACCGATGGGCTCAACCTCATTGAGGGCAACCGTGGCCTGTTTGATGGGTCCGATGCATCTGGTACGCATAGCACCGCCGAGCTGGCAAAGGCGCTTCAGGCCCCCGTGCTGCTGGTGGTCAACGTCGCCAAGATGACCCGCACCGCCGGGGCGCTTGTCCTCGGCTGCCGGCGTCTCGATCCGGCGCTGAACCTGGCCGGTGTGATCCTGAATCGTGTCCATGGATCACGCCATGAATCGGTTGTGCGGGCCTCGATCGAAGCAGCTACCGGCATCCCCGTCGTTGGCGCTGTTCCGTCCATCGGCGCGGACATCCTCCCGGATCGGCACCTTGGACTCGTAACCCCGTCGGACTACACCGGCATCGATTGCCTGCCGGAGGTCTTGGAGAAGGTTGCCGAAAAGCTCGACATGGATCAGATTCTATCGATCGCCGCTCAGGCGCCGCCGCTTTCCTCACCTTCGACGGCTGACCCGGGCCTTCCCTCCTGCCCCGGCTCCAGCAAGGCGCAACCGGCGCCGCGCATCGTCGTCCTTCGCGATGCGGCCTTCAACTTTTATTACCCGGAGAATCTGGAAGCTCTTGCCTCCGGAGGCGCCGAACTGGTCTTCCACTCTTCCATGGAAGACGGTCCACTGCCCGAGGACGTGGACGCCATCTACATCGGAGGAGGCTTCCCGGAGGTCCACGCAGCCAGAATCAGCTCGAATGCCGGCTTTTTGAACTCGCTGGCTGCCGCGGCCACGCGCAACGTTCCCATCTACGCCGAGTGTGGCGGCCTGATGCTGCTGGCCAGATCCATCGAGTGGGGAGGGAAGCAGTATCCCATGGCCGGCGTTCTTCCCGTCGATGTGGCGCTGGAAGACACGCACCAGGGGCATGGCTATGTGGAGATGATTGTGACTGAATCGAATCCATTCTTTCCCCGGGATACGGTACTGCGCGGCCATGAATTCCATTACTCAAGCATCGCGACGCGGACCGGACGGCCGTCAACCGCCTGCGCTGTGCGCCGTGGTACAGGAGCGTTCGACAAGCGTGACGGCCTCATCCTCGGCAGCGTATGGGCCAGCTACACCCACATCCATGCATCTGCCAACCCCCAGTGGGCTGAGGGAATGCTGCTGGCCGCACGCCTTCATGCCTCTGGCCAGGCCCCGTCCACACAGCGGAGTTCGCAGTGATCGTCTCTCCCCCAGGACGGATTGGAGATTCATGATGACCTTGCTTCTATCCATCGCAATCTACGTCGGGCTGGGCGTCTTCCTTCTCGGCTGCCTGCTCCGCATCCTGCGGTACGCCAGAACCCCCGTTCCTCTGGTCTGGGATCTCCTTTCGACCTCTGACGATGAAGCCGATCAAGCCGGGCATCGCGGGTCGTACTTCGAAGAGACCAACTGGTCGAAGCATCGGCGCCACAAGCATTCTCTCGGAGAAATCGTCGTGATGCTCAAGGAGATCTTCGTGCTGCATGGCCTCTGGAAGATCAATCGACCCCTCTGGCGTTGGTCGTTCCCCTTCCACACCGGCCTGTACCTGCTTCTCGCCGGCGGCTCTCTCTCCGGCCTGGGCGTACTCTTTCACTCTTACGCGGTTGCAGCAGCCATCTTCTCGCCGGCTCGCATCTGCGCCTGGATCGGCCTGTGGTTGACGCTCTTCGGCAGCTCCGGCCTCGCTTGGCGACGAATCACCGACCCGAACCTGCGACCCTACACCGTGCCCGGCGACCTGATCAACCTCGGCGGCTTCGCCCTCGCCTGTCTTTTGATTCTGGCTGGCAGCTTGAGCCGAACCATGCCGCCCTTCCGGGAAACCGTCTTTGCTCTGCTCACCTTTCAGAAAATCCTCCACCTGCCTGTCCTCGCCCAGACAGGCATCCTGGTTGGCTGTGCCATGACAGCGTATATCCCCTATACCCAGATGGCTCATTTCATCGCAAAGTACGTTACCTACTACATGGTAAGCCGGGAGGACGCCGCGATGAAGGCAACCATCGACGCCGAAATGGCCAAAAACCTCGCCTATCATCCCACCTGGTCCGCCTCCCATATCGCCGCCGAAGGCAACAAAAGCTGGGCGGAGATCGCTACTTCCAATCCAATCTCCGCGGAAAGGATCTCCAAATGAAAGATGTCATACGAGTCAGTGATATGTCGCGCAGCAATATTGACTCTTTATGCACCTTGGACGAGCCCGATCTGAAACCGTCACGTTCAAGCCTGGGTTCAGTAAAGGAGGGTCCGGCGCTTACTCCCCTGAAGCCCGAAGTGATCCAGTGCTGCGAGTGCGGACTGGACGGAACCTGCGCGCTCAACATCGCTCGCCCAAAATCGCGCGAGGAAGAGGACCGGCTTGTCGCCTCGTTCCTCTCCGGACTGGAGAAGCTCTTCACCCGGGAGAACAACTGGACCTTTCTTCGCTTCCTCGTCTACACCATGGAAAACTGCACCCGCTGCCAAAGCTGCTCGGATGCCTGCCATATCTACGAAGCCAGCGGACGCCAGGAGATCTATCGCCCCACCTATCGTACCGAGGTGCTGCGGCGTCTCTACTTCAAATACGTCAAGCATGGCGGCCTGCTCAGCGCCTGGCAGCACGGCGATATCGAGTTGAACTGGCCCCTGGTAGCACGCCTGGCCGAGCTCTCCTACCGTTGCAACCTCTGCCGGCGCTGTACTCAGGTATGCCCCATAGGCGCTGACAACGGTCTGGTAGCCCATGAGCTCCGCAAGATCTTCAGTCAGGAGATGGGCATCCATCCCAAAGAGCTGCATGACAAGGGAACCATGTTGCAACTCAAGGTCGGCTCAACCACCGGCATGCCTTCCGCGGCCGTAAAGGACAACGTCGAGTTCATCGATGAAGACATGAGTGAAAGAACCGGCCTCGACGTCCATACTCCATGGGACGTCGAAGGAGCCGACGTCTTGCTGATTCATAACGCCGGCGAGATACTGGCGTGGCCGGAGAATCCCGGGGCGTACTCCGTCGTCCTGAACGCTGCCGGCATCCGTTGGACTCTCTCCTCGGAGTTGGCAGGTTATGACGCTGTCAACTATGGCCTCTGGTATGACGACGCTCAGTTCACCCGGATCGCGCTGAAACAGCTCGATGTGGCGCGCAAGCTCAAAGTCAAGAAGATCGTCATTGGCGAGTGTGGCCATGCCCACAAGTCGCTTCTCGTCAACGTGAACCGAATCGCCTATGGCGACCTCGATATACCTCGCTTCAGCTCGATTGATCTGTTGCGGGATATCGTCTTTAGCGGCAAGCTCAAGCTGGATCCCTCGCGCAACAACTTTCCCGTCACCCTGCAGGATCCCTGCGCCATTGTGCGCCTGATGAGAATCATCGAGCCACAGCGGGAGATCCTGCGCGCCATCGCTCCACGCTTTCGCGAGATGACGCCCCATGGAGTCGACAACTATTGCTGCGGGGGAGGCGGAGGACTCGCCATCTTGAATGCGAATAACTTCGGCGACTGGCGTTCCGAGGTGGCTGGACGCAAGAAGCTCGATCAGATCCTGAATGCTTTTTCAGATTCGCTCGATCCTTCGATCCCCAAGTATGTCTGCGCCCCTTGCAGTAACTGCAAAGGGCAGATACGCGACCTCTTTGCCTATTGGAATATATGGGGCCGGAATCGCATCCTTTACGGTGGCCTGGTCGAACTGATCGTCAACGCCATGACGGAGGTGAAGCCCGGCTTCCTTGACTGGGAGTGGCGTTGAGCAGCTACCTCCCGGAGGCTTGGGGCTCTGCCGTGTATGGCAAATCCGATCACAGGCTTCCATGCTTTGCGCAGGCTCTGCATCCTTGATTGCCCTGATCCGTGGACTGGCCGGCGGCAGCCGGAAGTGAGCAGATCAACTGGCGAGAACACGGATGTGCTGCATCGTTCGCAGCTCATCGGCCTCGAAGCGTATGGCGTTCTGCGCCAGACTCCCGGCCGATGCGTGCTCCAATGGCCGTCCATCTGGCGGATGCACGTGAATCAGGAGCGCGCCCGTAAACGCCCGCTCGAAGTCGACCTGAATCTCCCACTCGCGATCTCCGCGCGCCACCGTCGACCAACTCACGCGCCCAAATCGTGTTGGACATCTTTCCACGCGAATGCGCTCTCCGGCGGCGAACCAATGCTTGGGCGCGGCCTTTTGCAGATGACATACATCCGCATTGTTCTCCTCGTAGCAAAGCAGCCACCGCAATCCCAGCGTTGGCTGCAGCACGCTGTTCACCACAGCCGACCATCCATAACGGCCACCCTGTCCGGGCGCACCGCC
>JAKAQS010000208.1 GCA_021819585.1 Acidobacteriota bacterium | reverse complement strand
CCGATCTCATCCCTGGTGGCGAAGACGCTATTGGCACAGCCGATAGACCGCAACAGTCGCGGTGCTTAGCGCGGCAGACAGGGCCGTGGTTCCTTTGCGTTTGTCGCCGGGCATCATAGTCTGCCCGCGGAAACTCCGCGCATCAAGATGTCCAGCATGCGCTTGTCCATCGGGGCCGGATTTTGCATGGCCGCATAGGCCGGAGCTTCTCCTTCTCCTTCTCCTTCCTGGCTCGACGTATCCTTGGTTCGCAACCGTGGCAGGTTCACTTCCAACTTGCGATCGCTCAAAAATACCTGACCGCCCTGGTGACCGCACAGGACCCCCTCGCCCGAGTGTCGGTTGTCCTGTTGCGGCGGGCCGCCTGCGGTCTGCATGGCGGACAACTGCAATACGGGCTGAATGGCCGCCCGGCCAGTTATGTCGTCCAGACCATCGCAGGCCAACTGGCACTGCGCAATCAGATCTACCATGGGCAGCAGCGCTTGCCCGCTCTTGGCCGGGAAAACGGCCAGATCCTGCTCGTTCGTCCTCCTTTGCTTGCGGATACCGCGGTAGGCTCTTTCCGCGGCGATTCTCTTGGAAAAAGGGTTCTCCGACCCGATTCTTTCAAAACCGGTTCGAACCGCCGCTCAACTTTTCAACTACGGATGGGACACCCTCGGATCACAGCCCCGGCTGTGATCTTTCAATTATTTCAACTCTGGTCTGACCAACTTTTGCTTACGAATTTCCACAGCCGACGAGTATAATTTCCGTCCAAGAGGACTTCCACCCCATGCCACAACTATCTTCGAAATATTTTCTCTTGCGTGTTGCTTCAAGGCGGGTATGCCTGTGCGCGTTGATGTCCCTGCTGCTTTCTGTTTCAGCTCGCCTGACGGCCCAGAGGCAGTCCTCGGTCCAGGCCGATTCCTCGATTCCTCCTGGGATTCATAAAATCCGCCACGTAATTATCATCATGCAGGAAAACCGTTCGTTCGACAGTTACTTCGGCACTTTCCCGGGAGCCGATGGCTTTCCGACGAAGGATGGGGCCTTCACCGTCTGCAATCCCGATCCCAAGACCGGGCTGTGCATGAGCCCTTACCACGATACCTTCGACTCGAATGGAGGTGGACCGCATTTCGCAACGGCTAGTCTCAAAGATATCGATAACGGCAAGATGGATGGCTTCGTTTCCCAGGCGGAGAGTGGACGCAAGGGCTGCGGGAACCCGGACAACCCCGTATGCACCAACTCCGTGATGGCTGACGTAATGGGATATCACGATAACCGGGACATTCCCAATTATTGGGCTTATGCGCACGCCTTCGTGCTGCAGGACCACATGTTTGAACCAAATGCGTCCTGGAGTCTGCCGTCCCACCTGTTTGAAATCTCCGCATGGTCGGCCTACTGCGCCAAGCACGATGATCCAAAGAGCTGCGTGAACGAGCTGGATGCGCCCGGAATGCCTCCGACCTGGCGCGGCAGACTGTCAAAGCAGTTTGGCGGGGAACGCAATGGGCCTCTCGGCACGGAGCCGATTTATGCTTGGACTGACCTGACCTATCTGCTGCACACCCATCATGTGACTTGGGGCTATTTTGTAATGAAAGGCGTTGAACCCGGATGTAAGGACACGGGTTCCAAACCCTGCCGTCCAGGCAAACAGAATGCGGGAACGCCAGGGATTTGGAATCCACTACCCTTTTTCGACACGGTAAAAGATGACGGTGAGCTTTCCCGCATCCAGCCTTTGGAAAATTTTTATCAACAGGCCCACGATGGTACGCTCCCTTCCGTATCCTGGATTGCTCCTGCCGGAAAGGTGAGTGAGCATCCTCCAGCGTTAGTCAGTGTTGGCCAGAGCTGGGTAACAGGGCTGATTAACGCTGTTATGCAGGGGCCGGACTGGAAAGACAGCGCCATCTTTCTTGCCTGGGACGACTGGGGTGGCTTTTACGACCATGTGATACCTCCGGTGGTGGATGAAAATGGATATGGAATTCGGGTTCCAGCCATGATCATTTCGCCCTATGCGAAGCCCCATCTCATTGACCATCAGACACTCAGCTTCGACGCATATCTGAAGTTCATAGAGGATGACTTTCTGGGCGGATTGCGGCTCGATCCAAAAACCGACGGGAGACCCGATCCGAGACCGACCGTGCGCGAAGATGTTCCCATCCTGGGAGATCTTGCCAAAGACTTCGACTTCAACCAGCAGCCGCTTCCAGCTTTGATCCTGCCCGAGCATCCGGTAACTGACTTGGTTGCCAGGCCGTCGGCGAAGAAGATGTCTCCAAAGAAGTCATCGACCACCCAGACGAAATAGCACGGCATTGTGCGCGGGCTTGCGTAGGTTTCGCAGGTCCGGGCCACGCCGTGGTCCGCCACAGCGGGCGATACTACCGGGAACCCACAGACAGCAGATTGTTGCCATCCAGCACCAAGTTGATTCGTGGTTCAGCGGTAATCCGGGTGTTTCGGTTTGGAGCGTTCCTCGCCGCATCACTACCGCAAACGATTCACCTTTCTACGGTTAAGTGGAGGGTATGGGCGAAGGGTGCGTCTTTTTATCTTCGTACTTCGTCTTTTCATCAATTGCTGTTGGAGGGAACATAGCAAGATGCCCGTCAAGCAGAGATACTTTGTTCTTGCATGTCTGTTCGTTTTGTTGGCCGGCGCCGTCGGCATGGCGCAAGGCGCCGAGTCCGATGCAGCCAGAAATGCAACGCCTGCGGCGGATGTGGGCAAACCTGCGGCGCCGCGCGAGCGGATCTCGGTGACTCATCACACCCTGGTGCTGAACGGCCAGAGCATCCATTACACCGCCACCGCGGGCACCCTGATCGTTCGCGATGGGCAAGATAAGCCTTATGGCAGCTTCTTTTATGTCGCTTATACCCAGGATGACGCAGTGCAAAAGACGCGCCCGGTGACCTTCCTGTATAACGGTGGTCCGGGGTCATCTAGCCTATGGCTGCATATGGGGTCGTTCGGGCCGGTGCGCATTGAAACGGACAGCCCCCAGCCGACCCCACCCGCGCCCTATCATCTTGTGCCCAACCAATACAGCCTGCTCGACAAAACGGATCTGGTATTCATTGACGCCATGGGCACCGGGTTTTCCCGCCCCGTCGCCTTGGGAACGCTCAAGGAGTTTCTCGGCGTCGATCAGGATGTGCTGGCCTTCAACCGCTTCATCGGGCGTTACCTGACGGTGAACCAGCGATGGAATTCGCCGAAGTTCCTCATCGGCGAGTCCTACGGCGCGACGCGCTCGGCGGCATTGGCCTATTCCCTTGAGAAAAGCGGCATTGCGCTGAACGGCGTGGTCCTGGTGTCGTCGAATCTGAATCACAATGGGCACGCGCCCGGCCTCGACAATGCGTACATCAACGGCCTGCCGTCCTACGCCGCGATTGCCTGGTATCACGACAAGCTGGCCAATAAGCCTTCGGACCTGAAGTCTTTTCTCGATCAGGTTCGCACCTATGCTCGCGGACCATATGCCGAAGCCTTGGCGCAAGGGCAGAACCTCAGCACTGCGGAGGAGGACCAAGTCGCGAAGAACCTGAGCGAGATGACGGGGTTGAGCGTGCAGTATCTCAAGCAGTCGAACCTGCGCGTTTCGGCATCGGACTTTCGCAAGGAACTGATGCGCGGCGACCGGCGCACGCTGGGGCGTTATGACGCCCGCTTTGAAGGCATCGATGCGTCGGCGGTGGGTGAGACCCCCGGCTACGATCCGTCGAGCACGGGAATCACCGGGGCGTTTGTCGCCGCCTTCCAGAGCTATCTGGCGGATGAACTGAAATACACGACTAGCGAGATTTACCATGTGACGGCGTATGGCCCCAACTTCCAATGGGACTGGAGGCATACTCCGCCGGAAGGCAGCAGTGACCAGGGACGCGAGCTAGTTCCAGATGTCGCGCTCGATCTGGGAGCGGCCATGCGGCAGAACCCACATTTGCAGCTTTTCTCAGCCAATGGCTACTTTGACCTGGCAACGCCATTTTTTCAGACCGAGTACGACATTGCCCACATGGAACTGGACCCCACCCTGCGCAAGAACATCCGGTTTGGGTACTATCTCTCTGGCCACATGATTTATCTGAACGCAGACGCGCTTAAGCAACTCAAGGACGATCTGGCGCAGTTCTACTCCGCTGCCGTGATGCGGTAGTCGCGTTCGTTCACTCCCGCACTCCGGGGATTTGCATCACAGGAGTGCGTAGCCGATCGGCCCCTCAAAGAAAGTTTTCGCCGAAGGTAACGGCCTGTTTTGGATTTTCGTCGACCAACAGCCGGAATACTTCCGCACGGGCGTAATGGCCGACCACATCGAAATCGAACTTTCCGCGCACAATCTCTTTCAAATCTAATTCCGCAGTCAGCACGCCTTCGCCCTCCCGCAAGGGACCGGCCAGCACGGTTCCCGCCGGGGACACGATGACGCTGCCGCCCTTGATCAACACCGTGGCCGGATGATTGCCCTGGATCGCGCGATAATCCTCGGGGCAGCCGGAGCGAAGCAGGTACTGGCACGCGCTCAACACAAAGCAGCGTCCCTCTACCGCGATATGCTGCATGGTCGCCTGCCAGCGGTCTCTGTCGTCCACTGTGGGAGCGCACCACAGGCTCACACCCTTTGCGTACATGGCGGCGCGAAACAGCGGCATGTAATTCTCCCAGCAGATGGCCGCCCCGACGTTTCCAAAAGGCGTTTGGATGGTTGGCAACGTGGAGCCGTCTCCCGCCCCCCAGATCAGCCGTTCAGAGCCGGTGGGCATCAGCTTCCTGTGCTTTCCTTGCAGGCTGCCGTCGGCGCCGAAGAATAAGGCCGTGCAATAAAGGGTTCCCCCAGCCTTTTCGACCACACCTAGGACCAGCTCAATACGATGCCTGGCGGCTACATCGCTCACGCGAACGATCTCATCGCCGGCAAGCGCAATCGCCGCTTCGTAGTAGCGGCGAAACTCTTCGCGTCCTTCCTCGGACCGCGACCCGACGTGAGCGCCAAAACCGAGACCCTTGGGGTAACCTCCCAGAAATGCTTCCGGAAAGACAACCAGCTTTGCTCCGGCGCTTGCTGCCTCCTCGCAATAGGCCTCGATCTTCTCCAGTGTCCGCCTAGTGTCAAACATCGGCGTGCCGGCCTGTACGACCGCGGCGATTAGCTTGTCCAAATTAGATCCTTCTTTCTCCCATCGGCTTTGCTATTTCGATTGAAACAGCAACGGCGCAAAATGCACCAGATTATCGCGCCATACCATCCACGTATGCATTCCGGGAGTTTCGATCGACATGACGGGAACTTTTTGCGATTGTATCCAGGCGACCAATTTTCGGTTACTGGCGATGAGTCCATCCTCGGCGCCGCAAGAGACCCACAACAGGCGAAGCGGAACGGCGCTGATCCCTTTGGCGCTCGCCCCGTGGACGAGCAAAGGGAATTCCCTGGCATAGTCTGGGCGCACCCCGCCGGGACTGAACGCCCCGACCCATCCGAATGTGTTGAGATGATTCAGTCCAGTCAGAAGCGCTTCAGCGCCGCCCATGGACTGACCGGCGATCGCCCGGTCCTTACGGTCCGGCAAAACAAGATAATTCGACTCGACCCGCGGTATCACCTCGTGCAGCAGGCTCTGGGTGAAAAGGTCATAGTTGCGCTGCCACAGGACCGGATTGCGAAGGGAGGATCCTTTTTCGGAAATGATCTCCGGCACGCCATCCCCGAATGGCATAACAACAATCATCGGCTTGGCTTTACCCTGCGCAATCAGGTTGTCGAGGATGAAATTGGCCCGGCCCACCAGGGTCCAACTGCCTGCGTTGAAAGCGAAGCCGTGCAGCAGATAGAGCACGGGATAGCGCTTGCGGCCTCTGGGATCATAGCCCGGCGGGGTGTAAACCACGAAATCCCTCCGATCGCCGATGATGCCTGATTTATAAAAGTGACGATGCACCACGCCGTGGGGCACATCCTGTTCCTCCCATGGTTCGGGAGCCTTGCCGGGCACATGCAGAACGTTTCGCACCTGCAGCAAGTTTGGTTCGATCGCCGGATTGGAAGGATCAAGCAGCGGGACGCCATCGGCGCCGAATTCGTACCCGTAGTACTCTGGCTCAAGCGGACCAACTGTGATGCTCCACACCCCATCGCTGGCCCTCTCCATCGGTTGCGCTCCGGACGTACCTTCCAGGACAAGCCGGACCTGCCTGGCTCCCGGATCCAGAAAGCGGAAGGTAACACGACCGTCAGGGTGAACCTGGGGGGATTTCGGAAGCTCTGCTTGTTGGCCAAACAGGGGAATCGCAGCCATGACCAGACAAATCGAAAGATGAAAACGAAAGCGGCGAAGAGGCAAGGTGGACCAATGTCGGCTTGTCATTTTGCGCTCCGAATGTGAGGAAGGAAACTCTGTTTAAAGCAAATTCAAACATACTGTAGTCAAAAAGAAAGCCCGTCATCATGAGCACAACGAACAATCCGGAAGGTCATAGCGGTCCGGATGAGGCGAAAGGAATCTCGATTCTTCATTGCGCTGAGTTACATCCAGCGTGACCTTCTGCGATGATTCACTGCATCAAGGATGATAACTATCAAATTTGTTATTGATGAATGCGAAACAAGATCGTCTGCCGCGCACTACTTCT
>JAKAQS010000207.1 GCA_021819585.1 Acidobacteriota bacterium | reverse complement strand
TAGCCGCTCCATGCCCATGGGAAAACTCGCCATGCACTGCGCCACGCTGCCGCTGTTTGGCATCTACATCATGGAAGACGCCGGCATGGACATGGCCAACTCCAAACGGGAACATCCCTCGCTGGTCTTCCAGTCCCGGGACCTTTGCCTCGCGCGCCTGGATCAGTCCGCCGCAATGTGCAGGGCGGCTCTGGCCGCAGCCGGCGACGCGCACCTCGCAACGCTTTGGCCGTTCTCCTTTGGCGAACACAAGATCCTGAACGAGCCGCGCTCCCGAACCTACAAACTGCTCTGTTTGAACCATTTGATCCACCACACCGCGCAACTGGGCGTCTACTTGCGGATCAACGATATCCCGGTGCCGGCACTGTATGGCCCGTCGGCCGACGAGCAGTGGTCCATGCCCAAGTAGCCCGGACAAAATCCAAATACCCCAGCCGTATCTACCCACGCTTAAGGCCGAACTTCGCCCGTGCCCACTGCCTCTGCCGGGAAGGGGCGCCGACAGTTCTTTGTCAATCGCTCGCGCGCCGTCGCGCCAACTTTCCTGCTACCACCCCTCCGCAAGGACTTGCGCAGAGGTGGATCTTCTGGCTCTCCTGGCGCGGAAGAATCGTTTGCGACTCTCCTGCCCAACAACTCTTCCGCCTGAAGATGCATCCCTGAAAGATCGGTTCGGGAGTATCCTTCTTGCACCATGAAGATCCTGATCCTCGCCGCCGCCTTCGCAGGCTATGCACTCTCTCTTGCAGCTCAACAGTCCTCGGGCCCCTCCATGGGGCCGCAGGGCAAACCCAGCGCCGTGGTGCTGCACGCAGCCCGCATCATGGATGTCGCTGCGGGCAAGGTTCTGTCGCCGGGCGAGGTGCTGGTGGAAGGTGACCGGATCGCAGCCGCGGGCGTCTCGGTTGCTCATCCAGAGGGAACGGTTGTGCTCGACCTGGGCGACACCACTCTGATGCCCGGACTCATCGACGCACATACCCATCTCTTTCTCCATCCCGGCAATGAGGGTCTGCAAACTGTGGAAGAGTCTATTCCACAGCGTACCCTGCAGGCGGCCGCTGCCGCCAAGGCCGACGTGATGGCCGGGTTCACGGCCGAGCGCGATATGGGCACCGAGGGAGCAAAGTGCGCCGACGTCGCCGTGCGCAATGCGATCAACACCGGTCTCATCCCCGGACCGCGCATGCGCGTCTCCTGCAACGCCATCGACATCCTTGGTGGTCACGAAGACGCCATCGGCTTCAACCCCGCGCAGCATGTGCTCTCCAACGCGGACTACGCCAACACGGCTCACCAGATCGTTGCGGTGATGCGCGAGCAGCGCAAGGAGGGAGCAGACTTTACCAAGATCTACGAAACAGGACGCGATCATCTGGAGGGCGACACGTTCACCACACCCTACCAGTACAGTGAGGCGCAGCTTGCGGCCGCGGTTACGGAAGCCAACCGCACCGGCTCCTTTGTCGCCGTGCATTGTACCGGCGAGCCGGGCGCATCCTACGCAGCCCAGGCCGGAGTCGCCAGCATTGAACACGCCTATCATCTCTCCGCCGAGACCATGCGCCTCATGCGCAGCAAGCAGATCTACGCCGTGCCCACCTTCACCATCATGGAGTACTTCGCCAACCATCCACCCAGTGGCGACGGATCCATCTTTCGCCGCGAACTCGACTATCACGTGGAGCAGTTTCACAAGCAAATGGCCGCCGGCGTGCCCTTCGTGGTGGGGTCTGACGTCGGCCCGTTCCCCCACGGCACGCAGGCACGGGAGTTTGTGCTGATGGTGAAGTACGGCATGAGCCCTGCCGATGTGCTACGGGCCGATCTGATCAACGGAGCCCGCCTGCTCCGCTGGTCGGATCAAATCGGGCAACTCAAGCCTGGGTTCTTTGCCGACATCATCGCCGTTCCGGGAGATCCGCTCCAAGACATCAGCGGCCTCACCCACCCGGTGTTTGTGATGAAGAACGGCCAGATTCTGCGCGGACCCACGCCATAGACAAAACCCGCTGCCGCGGTTGTCCCAAAGCCGTAGTGCAACGTCCCAGCCGTCGAAACGGCTTCCACCGCCTTCGCGCGGCCTCCGTGGGCAACGAAAGAGCACGACTCTACCCAGCCTTTTCACTCAGCTCTGCCCAGCGCTGATAGATTGCGTCATGCTCGGCCTGAGCCGTTTCCAGTTCCGCCAGCGCCCCGGTAAGCAAGGCAGGATTGGTAGCTACCACCGGATCCTCCAGCCTTCCGCGGGCAGCGGAGAGACGTTCATCCGCCCTGTCAATCCGCTCCTCGATGCCATCAAACTCGCGCTGCTCCAGGTAGGAGAGCTTCTTCCGCCCCGCTCCCGAACTGGAAGCCGGAGCCGCTGCCTTCAAAAGCTGCGCTTCAGCCCGTGGCGCATCCCCACTGGCCGTGTTATCAGTCCCGCCCTGTTTCCACTGTTCCCACTGCGTGTAGTCGGCAAAGATCCGTGCCTGACCGCGTCCATCCAGCCCCAGGACAAGGTTGCACACCCGATCCAGCAGGTAACGGTCATGTGTTACCAGCACCAGTGCTCCGTTGAACTCCAGCAGGGCATCCTCCAGGATCTCCAGCGTGGGGATGTCCAGGTCGTTGGTTGGTTCGTCCAGCAGCAGCACATCGGCAGGCTGCAGCATCAGCCGCGCGATCAGCACCCTGCCCCGTTCGCCGCCGCTCAACCGCTCCACCGGCTGATTCAGTTGGTCTCCGGTAAACAGGAACCGGGCTGCGTAGCCGGCAACATGAATGACGCGATCCTGATACACCACCGCGTCTGAGTCCGGAGCCAGAGCCCTCCGCAGTGTCAGTGAGGTATCGATCTCGCGCATTTGCGACAGGTAAACGATGCGCAGATTCTGGGCGCGCTTGACCTCCCCGCCGGCAATCGGCACTTCACCGGCAATAGCGCGCAGGATGGTTGTCTTGCCACTCCCGTTGGATCCTGCCAGGCCGAGCTTCATGCCGTTCGTCACGCCGAAATTGAGCCCCCGCACGATCTCCCGGCCGCCCAGAGCAACGCTTGCCTCTTCAAACAAAATCAGCCTCCGGGTCTGCCGGTCGCTCGCCGAGAACTCGATTCCAGCCGTCGCAGCGCGGGTGCGGCCATCCACCTCAGCGAGCTTCGCGATGAGATCCTGCGCGTTGTCGATGCGGGCCTTGGCCTTGGTGGCCCGGGCCTTGGGACCACGCCGGAGCCACTCGATCTCCGTCTTCACACGGTTGCGCAAGCTCTCCTGCATCCTGCTTTGCGTCTCCAAATACTGCTCCCGCCCCTCCAGAAACTTCGAATAGCTGCCGCGCACCCGCAAGACGCCCTCGGCATAGAGGCGGCTCAACTCCACCACCTCGCTGGCGACGTTTTCCAGAAAATAGCGGTCATGGGATACCACGACGCAGGCAAACCGGGCGGTCCGCAGAACGCCTTCGAGCCACTCAATTCCCTCCATGTCCAGATGATTGGTGGGTTCGTCCAGCAACAGAACATCCGGCTCGGTCACCATCGCCTCGGCGATGGCCAGGCGCTTCCGCCAGCCGCCGGAGAGGCTGCGCGCCTCGGAGTCCATGCGGTTGGGTGTAGCCGCTCCCGCATCGGCAAAGCCCGCTCGCCCCAGCGTCTCGCGTATCCGTCTTTCCTTCTCCTCTAGCCCAACATGGGCTTGCGATCTGCCCTCGGAGCCCCGCAGCGCCGCCTCCACAACCCCGCGGACTGTCAGTCCTGCGGCAAACTCTGAGATCTGGCGGACGTAGCCAACCCGGGCTCGCCGGCGCACTGAGATCTCTCCGCTGTCCGGCTCGATCTCGCCTGCCAGCACTGCCAGCAGCGTGGACTTTCCGGCCCCGTTCGGACCGATAAGGCCGATACGGTCGCCTTCGTTTACGGCAAAGTGGATCTCTTCAAACAGGGGCGTCGCCCCAAAGCGTTTCGAGACGCCTTGAGCACTCAGAATCGGCGGCATCTCTCCAGTCTACTGGTTTCATCGGGATGGCTTTGCCCTGCTGCAGTTCTCCCTGGGTGACAGCCGCCCGCTCAGGCGTTGGTTCAGGAACCAGGCAGAGATCTCCTCCCAACCGGGACGCTGCTAATCCAAGAGAAAGAAAAGAGTCTGGTCAATCCAGATCAAACTCGCGCAGGGGCTTGCCGCTCAGCGGAGATTCTTTGGCCTTCTTCACCGCTTCGGCAAACTTCTTGGCCATCACGTCATCCTTGTTCTTCTCCGCTTGCACCGACTGGGCAAAGATCGACTCCCGGCGCGCATCCTGCTCCTTCAGCGCTCGAGCCGCGGCGCTTAGATCCTCGAAGGTCTTCTTGCGCGGCGCCGGGGTGTGCGCAATCACCGCGCGGGTGATCGGGTCAATCTTCAACATCCCACCGCAGTCCGGGCACATCACCTCAAATGGCTGATCGCTCAATCCCATAACGGACAACCTCAGCTAACGATTGTACGGCTGCGGAACCTACCTGTAAGCAAACCGCGGGGTATCCCGCAGCGCCCAGAGAAGCGCAACCACCCAGCCGACCAGGGTCCAGCCAAAGAATAGATTCACCAGAAAGATCCACCAGAAGTTCTTTACCTGGCGAGAGCCCGCGACGAAGGTGGGCAAAAAGTGAAGCAAAATCACCAAAGCGCCAATCAGGATCAACAGGAGAAGGGGTAATCCCAAAATATAGGCCATACCTTGCAGTATGCCTCCAGGCGCGCCCTGTGTACATCGAAATCAGAGATAAAGAACTTTATGTTCCGATCGCTCGCCGGTTGCATGGTGGATCAGCAGTGAGGCCAGATCCTCCTCGTGGCGGGCCAGAAACCAGATCCCGCCCAGCACTCTCTCTTGCGGATGTCCATTCGGGAACAAGTTCACCATGATGGCCAGCGCGTGCCTGTTCAGGGAAGACTCTTTCTGTACCTCAAAGTTCGCCGCCATGCGGCGCAGACGGTTCATCTGGTAGCGCATCTTGCTGGCCGAAACCCCCGCAGCGCGGCCAAGCTCCGCGCTCAGCGATGCCATGTAAGCGGTAAGCGCTGCGAGTTCAGCTTCCAGGGCGTTTCCTACCGCCGCAATCTTCCGCTTGCCCTCAATGGGCATGGCGCGGGCGCCCATCTGTTGTGCTAAAGCTGCCGCCGTCTTCGCCTCCAGCACATTGGAAAACCGCAACTCGTGGGCGGCCAGCGTGTTCGCTATGACGGGTTCAACCAGCGTCGCCATCAATCGCGGCAGCACCGGAGTCACCCGGCCCAGAATCTTGCGGAACAACACCTCGGACTGAGCAAAGTAAGCCACCTCCGCCGGTCCTGCCACATAGGCCGCCGTAGGCAGAATCGCATCCTGGAACACTGGCCGCAGGAGCGCATTGGGACTCAGCCGCTCCGGCTCCGACGCCAGAACTTCAAGCAGATCCGCCGTCGTATATACCTTTGCTCCCGCCTTCCACCCACCCTGGGCAAGGCGGAGAAGAGGCCGCCGGGCGCCGTTCTCGTGATCCATCAGAAACAGCAGCGAATGGTCCAAAGTGACCAGCACCTGGGCGTGATATCCCTCTTCCTCCAGTTCCACCGAACGCTGCAGCAGCGCCTCCTTCAGCTCATCGGCGTGCTCCAGGGCAGCCCGGAGCACGGTTGCGCCCATGGCATGGAAGGCGCGTGAGCCGGCATCCATCACCACCAGGCCGTGCGCGGCAAAGATCCTGCTTAGTAATTTGCCGAAGGCGGATGCCATGGTCGCCCCCGGCGCATAACACTCGCGCAGCAGATCGCAGATGGGCGCCCAGCCCAGTAACGCGCAGGCGCGATCCAGTGTCGCCTCAAGGCTCTCCCCGTTCTCTGCGCCTCCATCCTCCAACCGCAGCCCCCCTACAGGAAGCGGTCGGCTGGCTTCGAAACCCAGACGTAAAGTTTCTACCGCCGGTTGCCCTCCGGTCTTGGACGGCAGCGCCACCTGATTGGCCTCGGCCAGGTCATGATCCTCACTGGCCATCCAGAAGATGGGCACGTGCTTTCGACCGCCGGCCGCAGTGGCATCCTGCGCCTTGCGAATCGCCGTGGCAGCCTTCAGCAACGTCAACAACGGACCGCCAAACAGGGACACTTGCTGGCCCGTCACCACAGCGGCCGCGCCCTCGCGCAGACTCGCGATGTTGGCCAGCGCCGCCGGACCCGCGGCAAACTGCTTCGCCTGCTCCGCCAGCGCATTCGCCAGGCTTACCCTCTGCTCCGCTTCCAGAGCGGAAGATGCTCCCGCCCACGCCAGGGAGAACGGATCGGCTGGATACCAGCGTCGCACTCCGGTCTGTTCCGGGAAACCAGCCATCTCCGTAAAGTCGCGAAACAGCGCCGTTGTTCCGGGTAGCGTCGAAAGGGGGTAGCTCTCTATATCCATGCAGGCTCTGTTCTGTCTCTCACCCTGAGACTCTTTGGATGTAGCCGCCGGCCGACCGATGCACTGAATTCAGATCCGGAGCTTTTAACAGAGTAAAAGCCTCCCGGCTTGGCGATGTGGAAGACAACTCTGCCCCCGACTTCCTCCTTGAGTTCGCGGTTCCCTTGCGGGCCTTTGTACAGCATCTCCTCAAGGGTCGTGTACCTTACTTTTATGGCACGCAAAACGACCCAATCATCTCCCCATCAGCATCTTCCCGCCGCC
>JAKAQS010000206.1 GCA_021819585.1 Acidobacteriota bacterium | reverse complement strand
GATCTGGTGATCTTCTCGGCGGGAAGATTCAGTTCCCTGGCGACCATCTGCCGGCCGCCGCCGGGGGCTTGACTGGTGGTCCAGATCTCCATCGCTCCATCTTTGTAGGAAGCGGTGGTGTCCATCGGCTCGAGAGTGGCGTGGGCGATGAAGGGATAGGCATAGGTTGCATGGACAACCGTGGCGGCTTTGCTCAGAGCATCGTCGACGTCGCCGCTGGTATGCACGGAGTTGGCGGGCGGGGCTTGCAAAAGCTCTGCGGCGCGGGTCTCGAAGCCTGCTGAACTCTGTGTCGCGCCCTGGCCGGGATCCCATTCCACCTTGAGTTTGGAACGGGCCGACTGTGCCTGCCACCAGGTGTCGGCAAGGATGGCGATGCCTGGTTCCATGCCATTGTTGAAGGAGATGGAAGGGTCGCCGGAGAGGCTGCCGGGGATGAGAATGACGTGGCGGACGCCCGGGAGCGATTGGATCTCAGCCTGGTTGAAGCTGCGCACCTTGCCGGCGAAGACGGGACACTTGGCGATGACCGCGCTGAGCATCCCAGGCATCTCGACATCGATGCCATAGAGCGGTTTGCCCGTGGTGATGCTGGGGTTGTCGACTCCCGACTGGGAGTGGCCAATGATGCGATAGTCTTTGGGGTCTTTCAGTGAGACCGAGTCCAGGTTGGGAGGCGTCATCGTCGCCGCCTCGGTGGCCAGCTCCGCATAGGTGAAGGATCGCGAGGAGGAGGAGTGAAGAACGCGGTTCGGGGAGGTGGTGCAGGAGGATACCGGGACGTTCCAGCGCTGGGCCGCTGCCTGGATCAGCATCTGGCGGCAGGCAGCGCCTACCCGCCGCAGCGGATCCCAGTTGAGCGGCGTGGACATGCTCCCGCCAGCCGCCTGCCCTCCGTAGATGGCCTCATCGAGCTCCGCCTGTTGAACCTGGACGGTCTTCCAGTCGGCGTCCAACTCCTCGGCGATGAGCATGGGGAGCATGGTCTTGACGCCCTGGCCGATCTCGGGGTTCTTGGCCATGATGGTGATGACGCCGCCGGCGGAGATCTGGATGAAGGCGCGTGGGCTAAGGTGGGGCGGCGACCGGCGAGGAGGTTCGGCGGCGGCGGGAAGATCGTAGAGCTTGAGCGCAAGGCCACCGGAGACCAGTGCGGTCATCTGGAGAAAGGTGCGGCGGTTGAGGGACATAGACCTGATCCTTCCTTGGGTTGAAGCGGCTTATGCCTTGACTTGTGACTGCGCAGCCCGATGAATGGCCTGGCGGATGCGAGTGTACGTTCCGCAACGGCAGATGTTGGAGCTCATGTGGTCATCGATGTCGTCGTCGGTGGGATGGGGATTGGAGGCCAGCAGAGCGGAGGCGGCCAGAATCTGGCCCGCCTGGCAGTAACCGCACTGCGGCACATCCACTTCTCTCCACGCGACCTGCACGGGATGGTTTCCGTCCTCCGAGAGTCCCTCGATGGTGATGACCGGTTGGGAGCCTACGTCCTTGAGAAGCGTCTGGCAGGAGCGGACCGGCTGGCCGGCGATGAGCACCGTACAAGCTCCGCAGAAGCCAATGCCGCAGCCGTATTTGGAGCCCTTCAGATCCAGGATGTCGCGCAGAACCCAGAGCAGCGGAGTGTCAGGATCGGCGGAGACCGTATGCAGCTTGTGGTTGATAGTCAACCGAGTGGAGGGCATGGTGGAATCCCCTTTGGGAGCGATGTATTTCTTCAGTTTTGATGCTGGGCGTGGGTGTCGGAAACAGTGAATGACGCCTCCCGCCAAGAGTTCTGCTCTCCCACCCTTCTTGGCGTCGGCCACGCAAGGCAAACAGGGATGGCGTTCCGAGAGTAGAGTAGCGGAATCGGCGTGAGTCTGTCCATTCTAAAGGTGGCTTGAGGAAAAGGAGCCCCTTGGGCGGAGGGTTTGGTGCGGGGTCGAGGCAAAGATCTTGCCCGGCCCGGATCAGTGAGAACGACGCTGGATTCGCGGCGAGGCAGGCAAGGTGGGGCTTACTGGCCGAATTCGAGAAGAAGGAAGAGAAAGATCCAAAGCGCGCCCATGGCGTGCCAGTACCAGACAGTTGTGTCCACCACTACCTGCCGGGTAGCCAGCGCGCGAGAGAACTGCAACGCCGCCAAAGCGGCGATGAGGCCAAGGACTCCAAGGAAGAGATGCACGGCATGGGTGATGGTGATCAGGTAGAAGAAGTGGCTGCTGGGATTGGAGTGAAAGAAGACATGTTGCGCGGCCAACTGGTCCCAGGCGATCCACTGCCCAGCCAGGAACAAGGCTCCCAGGAGAAGCGTCAGAGAGAGCCAGAGAGTCGCGCGAGTGGAGACCGGCCTGCCCAGTCCAAACCACTCATCCAATGCGTCGACTTGGCGAAACATGGCCTTGCGCGCCGTTTCGGCGGTGATGGAGCTGAACAGCAGAGCGATGGTGTTCAGCCAGAGAATGGAGGGGATCGCGGTGGGAAGCCAATAGTTGATGTAATGGTCGTAGGCGTCGAAGTGGCCGGTCGCCTTGGTGACGAAGAAGACGCTGACGAGGGCGATGAAGAACATGAGGTCGCCGCCGAGGGCAAAGAACAGGCCGATGCGGGCCTGCGAAAGACGTTCGTTCGGTCCGCGGTGACCGCGCGGCTGGTTGTTCCAGTTATCGCCGTCTCCTTCGCCGTTACCGCCGGTCCGCTTGTCGGTGGGAGGGCGATGTCCGTTATTGCCGTCGCTGATGCGGTGGCGGTCAATCTCCGGCGGTGTAATGGTGAATGGCATGGCGCTGGAAGATCCCGACAAACGTTCTTGTGCCCTTAATTTACTCCGCTTTGTGGAAGAACGCCGTATTTGGAACCCCCCACAGGCAGAAATTCTTGCCCGAAGCCCAGGAAGTACCTGAGCTCCAGAAAGCGATCGTCTTTGCCCACGTGCAGGGGCCCTGTGGGGCGGCGGCGATGCAAGGGTGGCGGGCTCCGGCAGGCAGCGGCCTGGCAGGGCCGGAAGCGTCTGCAAGACCGAACGGCAGAGGTGCGGATGGATTCCTTACCCTGGAGTAACCTCGGGGGCTGAGGTTCAGAGCGTCGAGCTCCGGACGATGTCCAGGAAGAGCTGGTGTACGCGGGGGTCGTCGCTGAGTTCGGGATGGAAGGTAGAGGCCAGGATGTGGCCTTGACGGACCAGGACGGGGCTATCGCCGCGCTTGGCCAGAACCTCGATCCCGTTGGAGATACGGGTGATGCGTGGAGCCCGGATGAAGACCATCTCCAGCGAGCCGCCGGGTAGCGATGTCTCCGCAGTCAGGATGGTGGAATCGTTTTGGCGGCCATAGGCGTTGCGCTCGACCGCGATATCCAAAGCGCCCAACGAGGGCTGATGCGGGTTGGTCACTTCCTTGGCCAGGAGGATGCAGCCGGCGCAGGTGCCAAAGGCCGGTTTGCTGTGAACGAACTGGTTCAGCACGTCATAGAAGCCGGTGCGCTCCAGGTGCTTGAGGAACGTGGTCGATTCGCCACCGGGGATCACCAGGGCGTCCAGAGCGGCTAGCTGGCCGGGCTTGCGCACCAGGATTGCGTCCGCGCCCAGCTCGGCGAGCCGGCGGGCGTGAACTTCAAAGGCGCCCTGCAGAGCCAGGACGCCGATCGCCGGAGAAGGAGGAGTCACGTTTCGATTCTAAATGCCTGGGCCGGATGCCGGGCCGCACGCCGGATTCGATGCGGCGCAGGCGGGCGGTCACCAGCCTCGTGTCTGCATCAGGTTCTTCTCTTCGATGGCGGCGGCGGCCAGGCCCTTCATGCTGCCGATGACCGACTCGGAGGCTTCGGCAACGATCTTCGGGTCGTCATAGTGCAGGGTGGCCAGCACGATGGCGCGGGCGCGGGAGATGGCCTCCTTCCGCTCGTCATCGCTTTTTTCGATGTCCAGGGGCGTTCCGCCCTCCTTCATGAAGATGCCGGAGCCGACAAAGATGGTCTCCGCGCCCAACTGCATCATCAGGGACGCATCGGCGGGTGTGGCGATGCCGCCGGCGGAGAAGTTGGGAACCGGGAGCTTGCCGGATTGGGCGACCATCCGGACCAGCTCGTAGGGGGCTTGCAGATTCTTGGCTGCGGCGTAGAGTTCGTCCTCACGGAGGACGGTAAGGGCCTTGATCTCGCGAACGATGGTGCGCATATGGGTGACGGCGTGGACCACGTCGCCAGTGCCGGGTTCGCCTTTGGTGCGGATCATGGCGGCTCCTTCCGAGATGCGCCGCAGCGCTTCGCCGAGGTTCTTGGCGCCGCAGACGAAGGGAGTAGTAAAGGCGTGTTTGTCGATGTGATGCTGCTCATCGGCAGGGGTGAGAACCTCAGATTCGTCGATGAAGTCGACGCCGAGCGACTGAAGGGTCTGGGCCTCAGCGAAGTGGCCGATGCGCGCTTTCGCCATCACTGGGATGGTGCAGGCTGCCATGATCTCCTTGATGAGCCGGGGCGAGGCCATGCGGGCCACGCCGCCTTCAGCGCGAATCATGGCGGGAACGCGCTCCAGGGCCATCACGGCGACCGCACCGGCCTCTTCGGCGATGCGCGCCTGCGCAACGTTCATGACGTCCATGATGACTCCGCCCTTGAGCATCTCGGCGAGACCGGTCTTGAGGCGAAGCCCGGCGCTACTGTCATGTTGCTTGCCGAATCCGTTGTTCTCTGTCATGGGGCGCTCCTTGCGATGAGGCTGGAAAAGGGGAGTGAGCGTTGGGAGACGCGGAGCTTCCGTTTCACTTCACCTTTTCCTCAAGTTTAGCAGTTGGATGCTCTTCCCACGAAGGCGAATCCTACAGCCCGGACTGCTCCTTGGCGAGGATGGCCTCTTCCTCCGCCGTGGGCTCCTTGAGGCTCTCCACCGGGGCAGGTTTGGCGGCAGGTTGGGCGTGGCCCGGCCTTTCTCCCTGGGAGCGGGAGATCTCCATGAGCGACTCCTGGGCGCAGAGCGCAACAGCGCCGCGCGGGGCGCGATCGTAGCCGCCATCCGGGCGCATGATGCGCGCTTTGACGTTGTCCGCCAGATAAGCGCCCAGAATCTCATCGCGCAGGCGGCGCTGCAAATCGGGATCGACGACCGGGAAGACGACCTCGCAGCGTTCGTGCAGGTTCCGCGTCATCCAGTCGGCGCTGCCACAGAAGATCTCTTCCTGGCCCGCGTTGGCGAACCAGAAGATCCGGCTGTGCTCCAGGAATCGGCCCAGGATGGAGCGCACGCGAATGCGTTCGCTGAGGCCAGGAACGGAGGGGCGGAGGGCGCACATGCCGCGGACGATCAGGTCGATCTCGACGCCGGCCTGGGAGGCGGCATAGAGCGCCTCAATGATGGCTGGATCCAGCAGGCCGTTGATCTTGGCGATGATGCGAGCCGGCCGGCCGGCGCGGGCATGGCCAGCCTCGCGGGCGATCAGGGTGAGAAAGTCCGTGTTCAGCGTAACGGGGGCGAGCAATAGGGGACGATAGGCCTCGGGTCCCGCATCCCACTCGGCGGTCAGGTAACGGAAGACGCGAAGCACGGCCTCAGTGAGGTCGGGGCGCGCGGTGAGCAGGCTGATGTCGGTGTAGAACCGTGCGGTAATGGGGTTGTAGTTGCCGGTGCCGAGGTGCGCGTAGCTGTGAACAGCGCCTGCGGAGTCGCGGCGCACGATCAGCGCCAGCTTGCAGTGGGTCTTGAAGCCGAAGATGCCGTGGAAGACCTGCCCACCGGCGTCCTCCAGATCGCGCGCCCAGCGAATGTTGGAGGCCTCGTCAAAACGCGCCATGAGTTCGACCACTACCGTGACGTCCTTGCTCTGTGCCGCGGACTTCAGCGCGCTGAAGATGGGCGAGTCGGCGCTGGTGCGGTAGAGGGTCTGCTTGATGGAGAGAACATTCGGATCCGTGGCGGCGGACTCGATGAAGTTCTCTACCGTGCTGTAGCTGTCATAGGGGTGGTGAAGCAGAATATCGCCTTTGTGCAGCTCGGCAAAGATGTTGGAGCCGGGCTCGGTGGCCTGTTCCAGATGGAGCCGGCGGCCATGGAACTCGGGGAACTTCAGCGCCGGATGCTTCACGGCGCTGTAAATGTTCATCAGCCGCGAGAAGTTGATGGGCGCCGAGGTGCGGAAAACTTGCCAGGCTTCGAGTTCGAAGTTGGTGCGAAGGCGTTCGACGATCTCTTCGCAGGCGGAGCCGCTGATCTCCATGCGTACGGCGTCGCCCTTGCGCCGGTTGTGGAGCTCTTCGGCGACGCTCTCCAGGATGGAGCGGGTCTCCTCTTCCTGCATGTAGAGGTTGCTGTTTCGGGTGACACGGAAGACTGCGCGATGGAGGATACTGTAGCCACGGAACATCGATGGAAGATGGACTCCGATGAGTTCTTCCAGCAGAAGAAAGTTGCGTAGGCCGGAGCGTTCCGGAAGCGCGATCAACGAGGGCAGAGAGCGAGGGATGGTGATGACGCCGAGGATCCTGGCGCTGTTGGCGCTTCGGTTGCGGCGCTTGAGGCGCAGCAGCAGCGCGAGGCAAAGGGCCTTGTTGAGTACCCGGGGGAAGGGATGGGAGGGATCCAGCGTGACCGGGGTGAGCAGCGGGTCGACCTGCTCCTGAAAGAACTTGAGGGCGAACTCCCGGTCCGGTTTGCGAAGCTGCTTCCATTCCAGAATGGAGATGCCGGCGTTTTTGAGCTCGGGCTGGAGGTAGATC
>JAKAQS010000205.1 GCA_021819585.1 Acidobacteriota bacterium | reverse complement strand
CTCATCCATGCGCAGGGCAGAGGCTGCCTCCTGGTTGAGAGACTGCTGCAGCTTACTGTACTGCTCAAAGAGCTGATGGACGCGAAACACCAGTTGCTCGGTGGCCGGGGTTGATTTCAGCTCGGTGTTGGAGGTTTTGACTGTGGCGACGAAGAATCCATCGTCGTCGTTGATCTGGGTTGCCCGGGCGCGCTCGACGCCTTCCACCAACACCTTGATGTTGCCGTCGGGCATGCGCACGGATTGAACGATGTTGCCGATGACGCCGACGTTGTAGATGTCCTCGGGGGCCGGATCGTCCACCGAGGCGTCATGCTGCGTAGCCAGAAAAATGCGGCGGTCGCCGTTGAGAGCCTCTTCCAGGGCGCGGACACTGGACTCGCGTCCCACCATAAAGGGCGTCATCATATGCGGGAAGATCACCATCTCGCGGATGGGCATCATCGGGAGCTTGCGCAGGGAGCCGGTGAGAAGGTCGCGTTCGTCGTTGGTCATAGGTCTCCAGATTAGACGGGCTTTCGGCGGAAACGATGCTCGCCAGGCTTCAACGGAATTGTACGCTGGTGCGTTACCGAAAAGGCGGCGAAATGGACCTTGTCCGGAGGCTGCCGAATCTGGAGGCGGGAAAGGGAACGGAAAACGCTCGAATCCCGAGGGCATCTATCCGGAAGGGTCGATCAAAGGCCCTGGCCACCGCTCAGAGTCAGAATCGTGTTCAGGAATGCTTTCAGTTCGGGGCATTGTTCGGCGGCTATGCGCAAATCCTGGTTTTTGAGGATTCGATTGGCATCTCTGGGTTTGGAATAGCTGTCCCGGCAACGCCCGATCTCGAAGATCTCCTTGAGATGATAGGAGGGAGGTTTGCCGTGGTTCACCGTCTCTGGAAGACCCTGCGGCGCCCTCATGTTATGGCCCGCGATGCTCTGAATCTCACTCCAGTACGGCAGTAACCAGGCCTCAAAATCGTATTGGGCAACATGCGGATGGAACCTCGGATGGTTTCCGGCCCACTGGCGCATCTTCTCCTTTGCGTCCGCGGCGTCTTTGAAGTCGTTGGACCCGGTGTAGACGTCCGTCAGAGCAATGACCGCATCCGAAGAGTTGCGCCCGGACAAGAGATTTTCAACTTTCCGGCGCAGATCGTCTCCCTTCGGAATTCTTCCGCTGTAGGGGAACATATCCAGTCGGGGCATCCTCCCTACGAGTCTTGGCTTGAGAAAATCGATCAGGTGGGCCTTGAAAGCTTGTTCGGTTCGACCCTCCACCAGGATGGTAATCTTCACGGGCGCGCTCCAAGACGGCCGCTACTCCACAACTCATCAAGAGTGTAGTCCTCAAGCCACTTGTCGAGGTCGAGTCGATCGGCCCAGGTGAGTGTGCTCATCCCGTCATCGGTGGAGTCAACTACAACGACTTCATCTGGGCTTAGAAATCGGATAAGTCTGTCGGAGTGCGTGGCCACTACAAGTTGGGTACGCTTCGACGCCTCCCGCAGTAGATCTGCCAATTGATTCAGCAACTCCGGGTGCAGGCTGACCTCTGGCTCGTCAAGTAGTGTAAGAGCGGTCAATCCCGGGCTTTGCAGAAGCGTCGCCAGCCATAGGAACCGAAGCGTTCCCTCGGAGAGCTGATGCAGGTATAAAGGCTGGGAGAAGCCCTCTTCCCGCCATGCAAGTGCAAGGGTGCCTGCCGCGACGGGAGGGAAGTCCAGGCGCTCAAATCGCGGGAACGCCACGCGAAGAGCATCTTCAACGGCTTCAAAGCGATCCCGTTCCGTCTCGCGGAGATAGAACAGGCAGGTTACGAGTTCTTCGCCGTTTCGGCCCGGCAGGGCAGCAGGACGCATGGGCTGCGGCAACCTCACAGGGGACCGAGGGTCTACGTTGAGGACGTGATAAAACGTCGACGAAGCCAAGCGGCTACGGAACTCCTCGGGTGCGCGAAACATCTTGGGGACTTGCGCCAGAGACGTTTCAAGGGGTTTGTGATCCCAATTTGGACGAACCAGTTTGCTCTTCGCGGTCTCGAAGTACCTGATATCCGGACCGTGTGAGTCAATATGAAGGAATGGGCGTGGGTGGGGCTTACTTTGCTGGCTTAGCGTCTCCTCGCGGATGGAGTAGGCTATGCCCTGGGCCTCAAGCCCAATCTTGTATTCCAACGGCTCGTGGCCGGGCACGGTCATCGAAATACCTAGGCTCAACTCCTTGGCCCGATCGTAAGTCAGAACGTTGGAAAGGCCTGACAGGTCCGCGATTGCGTCCGCCATCTTGCCCTGGGCAGACTTTGCAAGCAGGGAGAGTACGTCGAGGATGGACGTCTTACCCGCGCCGTTAGCCCCAATCATGACAGAGAGTGGACGCAGAGGCATCTGCACATCGTTCAAGCGGCGGAAGCCTTGAACCGTCAGATTTTTGAATCGGGGCGTGGAGTTCTCGGGCGGCATTTTTCCTCTTTTCGTGTGTTCTACCGGTGGCCGATTCCCTTGCTTCGCCCCTCTGCCGCCGCGGCTCCACGTTGCGCGATGCTTCCCATCCATCGGCTCAAATTGCCGCCCGCACTCTCAACCTTATTCTCAGCCCTGCCCTTTGCCGCAGCCCCCGCCCGACCGATTAGCTTCGTTTGGCGAAGCCATCCGAACGGCAAAACATCGATCGTCGCCATTGTTGTATTCAGGAGCCTGACAGCAGGCTTGGAACGTGTCGTTTGCACGCTTACCCGCTGGGAGATCGCCCTGCGGTATGCCATCCCCGGTATATCCATCCAACCGTCAAAATGGCTAGCCGGCTTTCTCCAGAGCAACGGAGATCATGATCTCGCGCGACCGGACCATTTCGTCGGTGATCACCACTTCCTTCACCTTCTTGTTGCCGGGAACGTGATACATCAGGTCCAGCATCAGCTCTTCCAGGATCATGCGCAGGCCGCGCGCACCGACCTTGCGATACAGAGCCTCACGCGCAATCTCGCGCGTAGCTTCGTCGGTCCAGGTGATCTTGACACCCTCGTAGTCAAAGAGCCTGGCGTACTGCTTCAGGATCGCATTCCGCGGACGAGTCAAGATGTCGATCAGGGCGGCTTCATCGAGTTCATCCAGGATGCCCAGCACTGGCAGGCGGCCGACAAACTCCGGAATCAGGCCATACTTCAACAGATCCTGCGGTTCGGCTTGGCGAAGCAGATCGGAGTCCCGCTGGGCGCGGATTGGGGTAACCAGTTCATTCTCCTCCATGGCTTCGGCTTCTCCGATCGCCTTGAAGCCTAGAGCTTTCTTCCCCACGCGCCGGCCAATCACCTTCTCCAGGCCCACAAACGCGCCCCCGCAGATGAACAAAATATTGGTGGTATCGACGATGGTGAACTCCTGGTGCGGATGCTTGCGGCCACCCTGCGGGGGAACGTTGGCGATGGTGCCCTCCAGCAGCTTTAGCAGCGCCTGCTGTACGCCCTCGCCCGAGACGTCGCGGGTGATCGATGGGTTCTCATCCTTGCGTCCAATCTTGTCAATCTCATCGATATAGATGATGCCCTGTTGCGCGCGCGCCACGTCTCCATCGGCCGCCTGCAGCAGCTTCAGGATGATGTTCTCAACGTCCTCGCCAACGTAGCCGGCCTCGGTGAGCGTGGTGGCGTCGACGATCGCGAAGGGCACGTCCAGCATCTTGGCCAGGGTCTGCGCCAGCAGAGTTTTGCCGGAACCGGTGGGCCCCACCAGCAGGATGTTGGACTTTTGCATCTCCACATCGTTGCCGCGGGTCTTGTTCATCTGGATGCGCTTGTAGTGGTTGTAGACGGCAACCGCGAGCTTCTTCTTGGTCTGCTCCTGGCCGATCACATACTCGTCCAGAAACGTTTTTACCTCAGCCGGTTTGGGCAGGTGCGCCGGAGCTGCGCCCGACTGCGCCTCTCCCTTGTCGTCCTCGAGGATCGAGTTGCATACCGCGACGCACTCGTCACAGATGTAAGCGCGCGGATAGTCCGATGGGGAGGAGATCAGTTTCGCGACTGCGTCCTGCGACTTATGGCAAAACGAACAGCGTAGCGACTCTTCCGCGCCACGAGAGGTCTTCATAGGTGGATGAACTCCTTCGCGCCCACGCCGCCGAGGTGCGCCAAAATCAACCTCTAGTCTACACCGGGGCGGAATCTCTCAGCCAGCCGCTACTCCCACCCAGATATTCATCTGGATTCCTCTGTGCCAGATTGGGCCGCATCCCTGCCGATGATCGGCCTAACGGCAGGAGAGAGTTGACCACAGCCTGTGCAACGCTGCTCGCCAAAGCCGCTTCCAACGTTCTGCCCGAAACAAACGCACTCGAAGCGTGCGACAGGCACCGGCCGGAGGCGTGGCCGTCTGCGGATCTTGCCGATTGGAGAGCCTGACAGAGCCCAGTGGCCGGTCATCCAGATCCGCGGGGAACCCCGGCGGAGTTCCGCAGCTTCGCCCTGAACAGAATTTCCCGCAGCAACGCGCCCAGGATCGTGTCCAGGATCGGGCATCAACTTGCAAACTCTGGAGGCCGGACGGATGTCGGGGGAGAACGGGTGTCTGTTGGCCGAAGCTCTGCCTTTTCAGGGCGTTCAGGAACTTCTGGGGCGGTCGATGATGTCGTCGATGATTCCGTATTCCTTGGCCTGCTGGGCGGTCATGATGAAGTCGCGCTCCACGTCCCGCTCAATGCGTTCCAGCGGCTGGCCCGTACTCTGGCTCATCAGCTTGTTGGTCAGCTCCCGAATGCGCAGGATCTCGCGCGCATGAATATCGATGTCGGTGGCCTGGCCGCCCAGACCACCCATGGAGGGCTGGTGGATGAGGATCCGCGAGTTGGGCAGGGTGAACCGCTTGCCCTTCTTGCCGGCCATCAGCAGGAAGGCTCCCATGGACGCTGCCTGCCCGATGCAGAAGGTCACTACATCGTTCTTGATGTACTGCATCGTGTCATAGATCGCCAGGCCCGCCGAGATGGAACCGCCTGGCGAGTTGATATAGAGCTGGATATCCTTCTCCGGATCCTCGCCGGAGAGAAACAGTAGCTGGGCGATGATCAGATTGGCGACATTGTCGTCGATCGGAGTGCCCAGAAAGATGATGTTGTCGCGCAGCAGACGGCTGTAGATGTCGTAGGAGCGCTCGCCCCGGCTCGTCTGCTCCAGCACCATCGGTATAAGTCCCATAGCTATCTTTCCTTTGCTTCTAAACCTGCGCTCTTGTTGAAGACCTGTGCCGCCGGTGGCTCGCGCCCTCCGGCCGGCCTTGTCCGTTGATCCTATCGCGCCAGCCTCTCGAAGAGCGCCGTACCGGTCTTTTCGCGCAGCACCTGTTCCCGAACCCGTCCCAAAGAGTTGTCCTCAGCCAGCCGTTTGCGCAAGGATTCCAGGGGCTCGCGCGAGCTCAGGGAGAGCATGAGTAACTCCCGCTCCATCTCGTCTTCGCTGACCTGGATGTTTTCGCGCTGGGCGACATTGTCCAGAATCATCGAAATCTTCACCTCATGAACGGCCAGATCCCGCTGGGCTGCGCGCAGGCGCTCAAAGTCAAGTTGGCGCATCGCGTCCGCGCTCATGCCCTGCGCGGCCAGCGCGCGCAAGCCGCGCTCCAGCCGGGCATCGATCTGCTGCTGGACAAAGGTTTCCGGAACCGGGAAGTCAAACTTCGCCGCCAAATCCTCCAGCATCTTGTCGCGTGCCTCGGACTCCAAGGACTGCCTCTTGCGCTCCTGCAATCGCTCGCGCATCCTGGCCTCAAACTCGCTCCAATCCGCATACGGCCCCATCTGCTTGGCAAGCTCTTCATTGCGCTCCGGGAAGATCTTCTTCTTGATCGCCTTCACGGTCACGTCATAGCTTACAGCCCGATTCGCCAGCCGGGCATCACCGAAATCCGCCGGATAGGTGACCTCGAAGGAGATCTCCTGGCCTACCTTGGCCCCGCGCAGAGCCTGGTTGAATGCCTGGACGGTGTGCTTGCCGCCAATCTCGATCAGGACGTCCTCGCCGCTGATCGGCTGGGCGGCCTCTTTGCCCTCGGCGCCCTCTTCACCGACGACCTGGGCCAGATCCTGGACTTTTCCCTGAAAGCTGATCTCGGCCCAGTCGCCGTCGCTTAACGCCCGATCTTCTTCCACCGGCTCCACGGTTGCGTGGTGTTCGAGAATGCTATCCAACTCCGCCTCAAACTCGGCCTCTTCGAGGGCTACCTTGGGCCGCTCGACAGCGATGGCGTCATAACCATCCAGATGGATCTCCGGCAGCACCTCAAATGTAGCCTTGAACTTGAGCGGCGATCCCTCGGCCAGCAACATTTCGCTGATCTGCGGCTGCGAAACCGGCTGTATCTTCTGCTCGGAGAGCGCGGTACGGAAGCGCTCGCTGACCAGTGTCTCCAGAACTTCCTGGCGAAGCTCCTTGGCGAAGCGCGACTTGATCATTGAGGGCGGAACCTTGCCCACGCGGAAGCCAGGGATGCGGGCCAGCCGGGCAAAGCGCTTGGTCACCTGCTGGAAGGCTTTGTTGACCTCCTCCACCGGCGCCTCCACCTCGATGGTCCGGGTCAGATCCGGATGGAGTGTGGGTGCGGGTGCATGATCGTGGCCGTGGCCTTCATGATCGTGGTCGTGGTCAACCTGTTCAGGAACTTCCAGCGAGCTTTGGGTCGCGCTCGGAACGAGAGTCTCATCCTGAATGTCGAGGGAACTGCCAGTGGGTGTTGCTGTCTCTGA
>JAKAQS010000020.1 GCA_021819585.1 Acidobacteriota bacterium | reverse complement strand
GATCATTGACCGGTTGCGGCCGCAACTTGCCAAGGTGCCGGGAGCAGCCACTTATCTGCAAGCCGTGCAGGATATCCGTATCGGCGGACGCATGACGGCCGCCTTGTACCAGTACACCCTGAGCGCGGAGACGATGGCTGACCTGCAGAAGTACGGCCCCGAACTGCTGGACAGGATGCGCAAGGCTCCGGGCTTCAGCGATGTCAATACCGATCTGCAGGACAAGGGACTGCAAGCCCTGCTCACCTATGACCGCCCTACCGCCGAGCGGCTGGGAATCACCCCAAGCCTGATGGATCAAACCCTCTATGACGCCTTCGGCCAGGCCGAAGTATCGGTCATCGATACCGAACTGAACCAGTACTACGTCGTGATGGAGGTGGCGCCGAAGTACTGGCAGTCGCCGGACGATCTGAAGAAGACCTACCTCATTCCAACCCAGGGAGGCCTCGCCGTCCCCCTGGACTCCGTCATGGGCTACTCTCCATCCACCACCCCGCTGGAGGTCAACCATACAGGGCTGTTTCCATCCGTAACCATCAGCTTCAACCTCGCCCCCGGCGTCTCGCTCAGCCAGGCCACCGATGAGATCAATCAGATCGAGAACAGCCTGGATGTCCCGGATACCGTCCACGGCGAGTATGCGGGAACCTTGCAGGCGTACAAGCAGTCGTTAAGGACGGAACCCTATCTGGTGCTGGCCGCGGTGGTGGCGGTCTACATTGTGCTCGGCATTCTGTATGAAAGCCTCGTGCATCCCATCACCATCCTCTCCACGCTGCCTCCTGCGAGCCTGGGAGCCATGCTGGCCTTGCGCATCACCCACACCGAGTTGGATGTGATGTCGATCATCGGTATCATTCTGCTCATCGGCATCGTCAAAAAGAATGCCATCATGATGATCGACTTCGCGCTGAACGCCGAGCGCGTGGAAGGCAAGAACACCCGCGACGCCATCTTCGAGGCCTCTCTGCTGCGCTTCCGGCCGATTCTAATGACCACCATGGCGGCGATGTTCGGCGCCGTGCCGCTGGCGCTGGGAACAGGCATGGGATCAGAGTTGAGGCGGCCGCTGGGAATTTCCATCATTGGCGGACTCATCGTAAGCCAGGCGCTGACACTGTTTACCACCCCGGTGATCTATCTGTTCATGGATAATCTGCGCCTCAAGATCCAGGGAGACAAGCGGGCTCGGCTGTTTACCGCAACTCCAGAGGGGGCGCGATGAAGGCTAACCCTATGAGAATGGGAAGAAGAAGAGAGAGCAACTCGCAAAATCCGATCGCCGGCGGCCTTAGCGCCATCGCAGCGCATGGACTGGCCCGGTCCCCCGTCCCGCCCGGCGATGAGATTGGCAAGATATCCCTGAAGGTCCTGCCATGGATCGCCTGCGTGACCTTCGCACTGCTGAGTGGTTGCCGCATCGGTCCAAAGTATGTGCGGCCCGCCGCCCCCGCTCCGCCGGAGTTCAAGGAGTCTACGCCGGTCAAGTACTCCAATGCTCCCCCGGGAACCTGGCAGCCTGCCAACCCGCAGGACACCGTGCTGCGCGGCAAGTGGTGGGAGATGTTTCAGGAGCCCGAGCTGAATGCGCTGGAAGACCAGCTCAACATCAACAACCAGGACATCATTCTTGACTTCCAGAACTTCATGGCGGCGCTGGACGTGGTGCGCGCGGTGAGCTCGCAGTTTTTTCCCACTGTCACCGGTGGTCCCTCTTATAGTCGCAACAAGGTGCCGACGGCCGCCAACCGCGCCGTGGCCACCTCCACCAAGGGCGTGACGGCCAGCACCTATGGGGTGACAGGAGGTGCAAGCTGGGCGCCGGATCTGTGGGGCAAGATTCGCAACGAGGTCAGCGAATTTCGCTATGCGGCTCAGGTGAGTGCCGCCGATCTGGCCGGAGAAAGGCTGTCGGAACAGGCATCCCTGGCTGTGTTTTACTTCGAGCTGCGCGGCCAGGATTCGCTGCAGCGCGTATCCAACCAGATGGTGGAGGCCGATAAGCAGACCCTTGCTTTGACCAAGGCGCTATTCACAACCGGCATTGATGATGAACAGGCTGTCGCTCAGGAAGAGATGACCCTGGAGGACGATGAGGCGACCGCCACCGCCATCGCTACCAATCGGGCCATCTTCGAACACGCCATCGCCCTGCTGATTGGAAAGCCGGCTTCCAGCTTCTCCATGGCTGTAAAGGATCTGACCACGCCGGTGCCCCCCATCCCACTGGGCGTGCCCTCGCAACTGTTGGAGCGCAGACCCGATATCGCCGCCGCGGAGCGTACCCTGGCCCAGGCCAATGCGCTGGTGGGTGTGGAGAAGACCGCCTTCTATCCCACCTTAACCCTGACGGGCTCAGGAGGCGTGGAATCCGCTACCCTGGGGACCGTTTTCTCCGTGCCCGCGCTCTTATGGTCCACCGCAGCCTCAGCCTCTGAGCTTGTCTTTGCCGGTGGGCTGCGCCGAGCTACCGTTGCGGAGTACGAGGCGGAGTACAAGGCGGATGTGGCCAACTATCGGGAGACCGTGCTGACCGCGTTTCAAGAGGTGGAAGATGAGATTGCAACTCTTCGCATCACCTCCGCGCAGATTCAGCAGCAGAATCAGGCCATCCAATCAGCCCAGCACTCTCTGAACCTGGAGAACTCACGCTACCAGACCGGACTCGATCCCGAGCTGAATGTCTTGAGCGCGGAGATGGCTCTCTTGAACGATCAGGAACTGCAGACCACCTCGCGTGTCATTGAGCTGACCGCCGCCGTGGAACTGGTGGAGGCGCTGGGCGGAGGATGGAATACAGCCCAGCTTCCGGCCGCATCCAAGGTGACCACCAAAGCCGCAATACGGCAGGTCTCCACTACGCCCTAAGGCTTTTTCCGTGCAGATGTATCCCGAGCCGCGCCCTCTCTGGGAGTTTCCGTCAATCTCCAGGCCCCCAGCCGGCAGGCTGGAGCGCATTGAATGCGCCGCTTCCAGCCGACTTCGCAGTGGCCACCCACACACATCAGGCCACAGCTTCCCGCGTCATCCAGATGGATGAGGATCGTGCCGTAGATCCTCACGCACAAGACTTTCTCAGGAGCGTGGCGCCGGCGCCAGGAAACCCATTCAAACGGGAAATGCTATAAACTCATGCCAACGCTCATTGCATCTTCGTTCGGGACTCCTCATGCAGACCACCCCTCCTGCCGGCAACTCGCGCTACGCCTCGGAGCTTGATGCCAACCGTGCGGATGGAGTGGAACCGCGCGTCGTACCTGCCCCCACGCAAGTCCTGGTCGTCGATGACGAGCCCCTTATCGCGGAAACGATCGTACAGATTTTGAACCGCAGCGGCTTCGTCGCCGCAGCCGCCTACGGCGGCAAGGAAGCCATTGAGGCCGCCCAGCGCATGCGCCCCGATCTGGTTCTCTCCGACGTCCTGATGCCGAACGTCGACGGTGTCGAAGCCGCCATCACCATCCAGACGTTCCTTCCCGCAACCCGCATCGTCCTGTTCAGCGGCCAGGCAGCTACTGTGGAGATCCTCGCCCGGGTTCGCCAGCGCGGTTACAACTTTGAACTGCTCGCCAAGCCCCTCCATCCTACCGAGTTGATCCGGCATCTGCGCCAGAAGTAGCGCGGAGCCCACCTGCGCGAATCCGGATAAAGATACGGAGATTCTTCGAGAGAGCCTCCGCCCCTGCCGCGAGCCTCCGGTTGACGCTCACCAGGCATCACCCGGTGCGGATGCCGCAAAATTGACCGCCCGAGCGCGGACCAGGCGTCTCATCCTCTTTTCTCACACCCCTTGGTGACACCTAAGTCACTCTAGAAGTTACTAATAGGGGTGACCATTGTGCGAGCGTTGGGATGCATCCTTTTGAGCATTCGCCCTTCGGCAAACCCTCTCAATACTTTAGGATTGTCCCAAAGCCAAAATGGAGAACGACGCTTCATCCTCCGAGGCATCACAGCAGGCCAGCCCTTCACCAATCAGCCGCGACCCGCTCATTCGCTACAGCGTCTTTGCTGCGCTGGGTTGCGCGGGCGTCTGCGTTCTCTTCGCGATCGTCTATATCTTCGCATACTCGCTGAACGCCACAATCTCCTTCGAACATCACTTTGACGCTTATCTCTCCACCACCCGCACCGGCAATCTCTCCACGGTTCTGGGCCTGCACATGGCCCAGAATCGAATGTTTCTGCAATCCTGCGGGATCATCGCCGGCATCTTCTTCGCCTGTGTCGGCATGGCTCTATTTCTCGTTGGCATCCAGGGCTCGATGGATGACCGGGGCCGCTTTCGCGCCGATGGCGCCGGCGTCCAGCGGCTGGCTCCCGGCGCTGCCATTCTGCTCGTCTCGATGAGCTTCGTTGGCGTCGCAGCGATGCACCCCATCGAACTTGTGCCCGCCCGGATCGGCAATTCTCCCACGAACGGGCAGCCCAGCGCCTCTTCAGCGTCTTCAGCGTCGCCACCACCGCTCGCCGACCCTGCCACCGCCGCTCCACAACCCACCCCAGCGCGCGCGCAGGCTCTTCTGGTGCGCCCAGCCCAACCCGCCGATCCGGCCGCAACATCCAGAGTTCAGACGGCCACCCGGCCGCCCGCCGCAAACCCCGCTCCAAGCTCCTCCTCCGGCACGGCCGGTTCCGCGCCGCGGTCAGATCCGCCCACGCCGGCCATGCGGGCCTGGCCGGCGACGGCAACCGCACAACCTCCAACCTCTCATCCAGCGGTAGCCGCCACCAACCAAAGCTCCGCTCCTCCCTCCCCGCAACATCACTTTGTGCCCTAGACTTCCGTTCTTCCTTCCTCTTTTGCGTCTCTGGCCGCCCGCTTCCCGGCTCCGCTTCTTCCGGCTTCCCTTCTTGTGCTGGCATCCGAGCGGCGCCAAGGCGCGGATGCTGTGACGATGCTCCATTTGCCAACGCAAACGCTCCGCCCGTACCCTTGCAAGCATGAGAGTTCCCTTGCATCGGATGGACCGCCGCCGCTTTCTTCTCGCCTCCGCCGCTGCCGCCGCGCTACCCAGCCTTGGAACGATCGCCCAGACTTCGATCCGGGCAGGTACCCCGCCCGTGACTCCTTCGGCGGGCAAGGCAGTGTCCGCCACGCTGAAACTGCATCCGGGTGGAGCTGGACCGCGCATTCCGGGGAACTTCATCGGCCTTTCCTATGAGACCAATGAGCTGGTGGATCCCAGCTTCTTCTCTCCACGCAACACCGGCCTCATCGAGCAGTTTCGCTCCCTCTCGCCGCACGGCGTACTGCGCATCGGCGGCAACACCTCCGACGTCGGCTACTGGAAGCCCACTCCGGCGGCCAAGCCTCCCATGGCCTCCGCCCGCAAGGTCCAATTCGGCGAGCCCTCCTCGAACCTCTCCTTCCCCATCACGCCGGAAGCGATTCAAAACTTGCACGGCTTTCTCCAGGCCACCGGCTGGACCTGCATCTACGGCATCAACCTGGGCTCCAACACTCCCCGCCACGCTGCCGACGAGGCCACTTACGTCGCTCAGGTGCTCGGTCTCACGCAGCAGCATGGCAAGCTCGAGTACTTCCAACTCGGCAACGAGCCCGACCTCTTCGGCCGTCGCCTCCGCGACCCCAAAACATGGTCCCCGGAGCTCTACATGGACCAATGGCTGGCGGAAGCCGATGCGATCCGCGCCGTCCTACCCGCAGCCCGCTTCGGCCTTCCCGACACTGGCGGTAACCCTGGCTGGTATGCAGCCGTGGTCAACCGTCTGCTCTCTCTCTCTGACCCTCCCCAGGTGGCTGCGCTCACCCACCACTACTACATCGGCGGTCCTCCCTCCAACCCCGCCATGAATATTGACTTCATTCTGGCGCCGAACCCGCGTGTCGCCGAGTTGGCCAAGGACATCGCCGCCGCCGCCGCCCGTCTCTCCTCCGCCAAAAATGCCGCCGTCCCCTACCGAATGACCGAGGGCAATACCTGTTACCGCGGCGGCAAACCGGGCGTTTCCGATGTCTATGCCGCCGCCCTTTGGGCCGCGGATTACCTCTTGGATCTGGCCTGCCGAGGCTATGCCGGAGCCAACCTCCACGGCGGCACGGGCAAATACGTCGGCAACTCTCTGGGGGGCCATCTTCCCGGCGATGACCTCCTCCAACCCAGCGCCGCCGCTCTCCACCCGCATCCCTTCTACACCCCCATCGCCCGTATCGGCGACCAGTTCGTTGCCGAGCCGGTTGCTTACGGCATGCTCTTCGCAGCGCACTTCGCCGGAACCACCGCCTTCCCCGTCGACTTCAACCCCGGCTCCGTCAACGCCACGGCCTACGCCGCCACACTGCCCACCGGGCAGCATCTGGTCGCCATCATCAACAAAGACCGCGCCCGGGCACTCGCCATCGACCTGCCTTTCTACCGCCAGGGTCCCACCCTCACCGCTCCGTCACTCAGCTCCAGTCACGTCCAGATCCAAACCCCAAGCACAAATCAACAGCTCTCCACCGTTCCACCCTCCACAGCCGTCCTGCTCTACGCCTCCCGATCTGAGCCGTCCCCCTCGGTCTCCAAACCCACCAAGCGTTCAGCAGAATAGACCGCCTCCTGGAGATCGAGCGCGCTGACGCGAACCAAGCAAGCCAACGCGAGAAACGGCCCAGGCGCGGCTGCCTCTCGTCGTATGCCCCGATCTCCTCTACACTCTGAGCTATGTGCGGAATCGTCGGATACATCGGTCCCAAAGCTTGCGTTCCCGTGATCATGGAGGGGCTAGCCCGCCTGGAGTACCGCGGATATGACTCGGCCGGCATCGCCGTAGCCGGCGGCGGCCATCCCCTCCAGCTTCGCCGCGCCGCCGGAAAGCTGCATAACCTCGCCAGGAACCTGGACCGGAACCCGGTCCAGGGAACCTACGGCATCGGACACACCCGCTGGGCCACCCACGGCCGCCCCACCGAAGAGAATGCCCACCCCCACCGCGATGGCACCGGAACCTTGGTAGTGGTGCATAACGGCATCGTGGAAAACTATCTGCAGCTCAAGACGGCTCTGTTAGCCAAGGGCCATCTCTTCGCCAGCGAGACCGACACCGAGATCATCGCTCACGTCATCCAGGATGAGTTGGATCTCCAAGCCGAGTTGGATCTCCAAGCCGAACTGGAGCGTCAGGCCGAGTTGGACATTCAATCCGAGCGGGATCCGGCCGCCAAGGTTGCCACCTCGGAGACCACCACAGCCGACACGGTCCTGAACGCTGCCCGGCTCCGCAGCCTTCCCTTGGAGGAGGCCGTGCGCCGCGCCGTCAGCCGTCTCACCGGCGCCTTCGCCATCGGCGTCCTCTCGGCTGCGGAGCCGGACAAACTGGTCGCCGCCCGCATGGGCCCTCCCGCCGTCCTCGGCATCGGTGACGGAGAGTTCTTTCTGGCCTCGGATGTCCCGGGCATCCTTCACCACACCCGCCTCATTCATTTTCTCCAGGACGGAGAAGTGGCCACTTTGACCGCCTCCGGAATCGCCCTGACGGACTTCGCCGGCGCACCCCGCGCCCTGCACCCCCAGCGCATTACCTGGGATCCGATCCAGGCTGAGAAGGCCGGCTACAAGCACTTCATGCTGAAGGAGATCAACGAGCAGCCGCGCGCGGTCCGCGACACCACCCTGGGCCGCATCTCCCTGGACTCGGGCCGTGTCTTCCTGCCCGAGATGCGCATTACTCCCGAGGAGTTTCGCTCGGCCACCGGCATCACCATCGCCGCTTGCGGAACAAGCTGGCACGCCGGCCTGGCCGGCAAGTTCATGATTGAGCGTCTCGCCCGCCTCCCCGTCGACGTCGACTACGCCAGCGAGTACCGCTACCGCGACCCCATTCCGGACTCCAGCGGCCTGGGCCTGCTCATTACTCAATCCGGCGAGACGGCAGACACCATCGCCGCGCAGCATGAGCTCATCGCCAAAGGCTCCAAGACGCTGGCTATCTGCAATGTGGTGGGCAGCGCGGTGACGCGCCTGGCCGAGGGCGTCATCACCACCAACGCCGGTCCGGAGATCGGCGTGGCCAGCACCAAGGCCTTCACCGCCCAGCTTACCGCTCTCTTCACCCTGGCCCTCTATCTCGCCCAGGTGCGCGGTCAGATCACCGATCGGGAGTCACTCCATCTGGTCAACGAGCTCTCCCGCATCCCCGCTCAGATCGAGGAGATCCTGCGCACGGTCGACGAAACATGCCACGAGCTGGCTCGCGCGTTTTCCACCGCCCGCGACTTTCTCTTCCTGGGCCGGGGCATCCACTATCCCATCGCCCTGGAAGGCGCCCTGAAGCTCAAGGAGATCTCCTACATCCACGCCGAAGGCTATCCCGCCGGAGAGATGAAGCACGGCCCCAACGCGCTCATCGACGAGACGCTTCCGGTGGTCTGCATCGCCACCCAGGATCCAGGCGATCCCAGCTCGGTTCTGAAGTATGAGAAGACCCTCTCCAACATCCAGGAGGTCACCGCGCGCGGGGGAAGAGTCATCGCCATCGCCATCCAGGGCGACACCCACATCGCTCAGCTCGTCGAGCACGTCATCCACATTCCCCAGTCCCACGAACTGCTGTTGCCGATCCTGGAGGTTATCCCTCTGCAACTGCTGGCGTACCACATGGCCGTACGCAGGGGGTGCGATGTCGACCAGCCGCGCAACCTGGCCAAGAGCGTAACGGTGGAGTAGCCGGGCGCCCCTGTATCGCGAGGTATCCCTGCCGCGCTATACTTCTCTGGCAGTATGAAGGCATCTTTCCGAGGTCTCCCATGAAGAAGCTACTCACTGTCCCCGTCCTTGCTCTCTCCTTCCTCTCGGCCAGCGCGATGGCCCAAACCTTCAAGGGCATCGTATCTGACGCCATGTGCGCCCACAACAATCTGGCCAAGGCTTCCACCGCGGCCCATGCTTCGTGCGCCAAGAAGTGCATCGGGATGGGAGCCCCCGCAGTCCTGATCGTGGGAACCAAGGTCTACAGCGTTTCGAACTCGAGCAAGCTGAATGCCTATGCGGGCAAGACCGTCACCGTCAGCGGCTCTCTTTCGGGCAACACCATCACGGTTCAGTCGGTCAAGGACTAGTCATCTGGTCTCCGGTGGGGCCGGCAACGCTGCCACACCGGTTTGATTCCCCGGCCAAGACATGCGCCGCGCCCTGTTGTGTCGCTTTGCAGCAGCAGGAGTCCGTGTGCGCAAGCGAGAGAACGCCACTGAAAATCTATGTGGAAGCAGGACTGGAGCTGGTTCCGCCAGCTCTTCGTTCCTCCCGAATCGGGATCTGTCTCTGTGTTCTCCAAGTGTAGCGCCAGGATACAGACCCCCTTCCAAATCTGTTCAGACTCTTGTGTTCAACTAAGATAGTCTTCAAATAGACTCACAAGCAGCTTCTCGGGAAGAAGCGCCTCAAGAGAGATCAAACGAAGTCTCGTGAGCGAAAGGAAGACTCTCCCGGGGCCTGTGGGTTGAAGCCCAATGGTCGATGAAGCCCGTCCGGAAGGCTCTTTCGTCGCCAAGGAGTCCGATTGAAGAACGGTTACCGCATCCCGACACTGCTCTGCTTGGCTTTGATCGCCTGCCCGCTGCTGCGCGCTCAGGGGATCCCGGCTGCCATCCGGACGTTGAACTTCTCTGTCTTTGGAGGCGCCACCGGGGACTACACCGGCTTCGATGGCGGCAAAAACCTTGGCATCACCGCTGGAGCCGACCTCGGCTTCCGCCCCTATCATCTCTTCTACTTCTCCATAGAGGGCCGTGGAACCTATCCTGTGGATGACGGCAAAGTTGATTCGCAGAAGAGCTTCCTCTTTGGCGGCCGCGTGCAGCGCTATTACAACCGCTTTCGGCCCTATGCGGACTTCCTTTACGGCCGCGCCCAGATCGACTACCTGGACGGCGGATACCCCAATCCAGAGGGAACCCTCCTCTTCATCAGCTCCGTCTCGAACGTCTTCGCCTTTGGCGGCGGGCTGGATTACGTCCTCACCCCCCACTTTGACCTCAAGATCGACGCCCAGTTTGAACACCTGACTACGCCGGTCACTACCAGCGGCGCCATGTACTCCAAACCGATCACAGTTGGCTTGGTTTACCACTTCGGAGATCCAGCTCTGCCCTGACGCGGCTCCGCTGCGGAACAGTGGTTGGATTCGCGCTCGCGCCCTCAGTCCGGCTCTACAGATGTTTCAGCCACAGGGCGTCTGCGCAAGGCATGGGAGCGACTTTCGCCGCCGGAACCATGACTCTAATAGCGCGTCACTATCTCGCGATGCCGCTCCACCCACCAGCAGGGGTTATGGCCCTCCTGAGGGTAAAGAGAGCGGCTGCACGGCTCCGCAAACGTTCCCGTCGGGAAGTAGTCCAGCTTTCCACCCTTGAGGCCGGCAGCGGTGTATGTCTTCACCATCACGGATCCCATTCCTCCGCCGCGCGCCACCCTTACCCTCCAGATCGCCCAGTCCACCGGATACAGCATGGCGGCGATCAGCAGCACAATGCCGATCCCGCGCAAGACCATCAGGAAGACGAACTTCTCGATAACCAGCTCTTCCTCCATCCTCGCTCCGCCTCTCCCTGCCGTCGATGGCCGGTCTGCGCCGCTGGAACCGTCTCTTCCCGCCGCTAAAGACTTCTCCGTTGGGGGTGTACCCGGGGGACTTCGGCCTTGTCCGGGCGCTTTCCCCACCCGCCGTCCGGATCCCGGCCGGCTTGCCTGCCGGAATGGAATGGAAACGCCGCAGCCAGCGCGCTTCGGGAGATCCATCCACATGAAAAGCTACAAGCGCTCGGGAAGAAGCCGCTGACCTCACAGATTGAACAACTCGCGCAGCCTTTTGGTCTGAGACCGGCTCACCGGCACCTCGGTCTGCTTGCGATCGTCCATGCGCAACTGATAACTGGACTTGAACCACGGCACCACTTCTCGAATGTGCTGAATGTTCACCACATAGGACCGATGCACCCTCCAGAACTGCTCCGGATCCAGTTGATCGGTCAACTCCTCCAGGGTTCTGCAGTTGGAGTCCCCTTCCAGCGCCTTGGTCACCACCGAGATCCTTCCCTCGCCGATCGTGGCAAAGCACAGATCCTTTTGATCGACGAGCAGCAATCGGTTCTGGGCCCGCACCACCACCTTGCCGGAGCGTCCCAGGCCATTGGAACCCGCCGCCGTCCCACCGGAGGCGGCGATCGCCGCCTGCTCCTCCATCATCTTCAGCAGGGTATCCAGTTTGGCCTCCGCGCCGGCCATACGGCTTTGAACCCGCTGCCCATCCGCGCGCTCTCCGTGGAGGTCTCTGCTCCCGGAGCTTGCACTGCCCGCTCCCTGGGTCTCGGCGCACCGCTCCCGCACCTTCTCGATCGTGCGCTGCACCCTCTTGCTGTCAAACGGCTTCAGCAGATAATCCACCGCATTCACCTCGAAGGCCTTCACCGCATACTGATCAAAGGCGGTTGCGAACACGACCTGCGGGAGACGCATCTTTCGGTCCAGCGCCATCAACTTCTTCAACACCGCGAACCCATCCAGCCCGGGCATCCTCACGTCCAGAAAGATCACGTCCGGCTTGTGGGTGCGAATCAGCTCGACCGCCTCGATCCCGTTACTCCCGTGGGCCAGTACGGAGATATCTCCCTCTCGATCCAGCAGATACTGCAACTCCTGCCGGGCCAACGGTTCATCGTCGATAATCAATGCGCTGAGTGGCATCGCCATGGAATCGATTAAAGCAGAAGCCGTGCCCAACCGGACAGAACCTTCACGCCAGAGATCTCCTTTGAACCGGTGGCCCACCCACGCCGCTCACCTTGGACGAAACGCGCAAGGCATGGGTCTGCATGAAGTTCCAAGGCTGCGATACTCCGCAGCCATCCGCTTCAAGCCGAGCCGATGAATCAGGAGCAGCGGCCTGGCACAGCCCTGAAACCTGGCCGATGGATCCTGAAGCCGCCCTAATCGCTATACACGCGCAGCCGCACCGGGGCGCCATCTTCCGCCAGGTCATGCCCACAACACGTGCAAAAGGCGTCGGTGATCTTCACGCCGCGGTGACACCGTCCGCATACCGGAGACATCTGGAACTGGCACTGCGGACAGAAGTGGTAGCTGGCGGCAATCATGGTGGAGCAGTTGGGGCAGCGCAACAGCACCGACTGCCGCAGCAGAAAGTACACCACTGCTCCAATCCCGCCTGGCAAAAGAACGCACACCAGCATCCAAAGCCCAACCGACATCCCGCGCCGCTTGGCGTCGCGGCTCACATAGCCCAGCAGCAGGGCGTAGCTGGCCACCAGCGAGCCCCACGCGTAACCCATCATCAGCCGCAGCGGCAGCAACTCGTGCTTGTGGTGGGGCATCACCACGTGGAAGATGTACTGCATGCCGGCGAACAGGATCAGCGCCAGCACCATCGACCAGCGCGGAATCATGCGCAGCTCTTCATCCCCCGCGGCTTCTGGATCCTTTTTGCTCGCAGCCGGATTTTTCCTCCCGGACAGGCTGCCGGAGAACATCTCTGGTTTCATGGCTGCACCTCTCTGTCATTCCCCGCGCTGTCGCCCGACGAATGATTGCGTCCTCGCCGGAACCATGCCAGCCCAAGAATTGCGGCTGTCACCGGCAATGACCACAGCAGCAGGACCATCAACTGACCGCTCGCCCCCGGACATCCATTGGGGGTCGCTTCATAGCCATCCAGCATGCGCCAGATCGCATAACAGCTCGTGATCATCAGCGGGGAGAAGATCGCCAACGGCGCCCATAGGCTGCGGAACCTGCGCCGCTGCTCCCGCAGGTTCATCGCTTGTTCCCGCACCACCCGGTGCGTCCGGTTCACCACCACGCCCCGCGCTGCCGCCGTCCTCATCGCTTCAGGGAGCGCCTGGGACGGGCCAGGCTCCGGCCCTTGCGCCGGAGCTGTGTGGGGTCTGAACTGGGAGGAAGCCAAACTCATCCCCGCACCTCCACGGAACCCGCCCTTGCACCCAGCCCGCGCCCCCCGCCGGCGCGCAGCTTCAGCAGCTCCGGCTTCAGCGCCGCCAGGCCGCGATACAGCCGGGACTTGACCGTCGATAACGGCACCCGGGTCAAAGTGGCAATCTCATCCAGCGACATCTCTTCATGGAAGCGCAGCGTCAGCACCTCGCGATAGGCCGGCTCCAGCGTCAGCAGCACAGTGGCCACCTCGAACGCATTCTCCCGGCACGCAAGCTGCTCGAAGGGGCTGGGGCCCTCCTGCATCATCTCCAGCGGCCAGGAGTCGCGATCCTCACTGTCCTCGCGCATCTCATCCAGCGACGCCATGGTGCGCTTCCGCGAAAGATCGATGACCAGGTTCCGCGCGATGGCGAAGATCCAGGTGTCGAACCTCGCCTTTCCGTTGTACTGCGAGCCTCGCCGCAGCACGCGGATCCAGACCTCCTGAAACAGGTCTTCCGCCACCTCCCGCCGGCTGGTGAGGAACATCAGATAGCGCATCAGGCGGTGCTGGTAGGTCTCGATCAGTCGGTCCAGCAGCTCTGGATCCTGGAGCTTCAGTCCGCGTGCGATCGCGGCGCTCTCGCGCTCGGCCCGCCTCGCCGCCTCGGCCGTCAGTACGCTGGAGGTTCTCACTCTATCTATGGACGCCTTTTGCGCTGAAAAAGTCTACGGAATAATAAACCTCTATTTTAGAACAAGCTTCCCGCCGCCAGGCGCCCGGAACTGGCTCCAGGCAGGGCCAACCGGAGATCCCCCGCGAAGCAGTCCAGCCGCGCCTTCCTCCGCTCCCTCCCCCGCTCCCGGCAGTCTGCGAACCACCGTTCGCCCCTTTTTATACGTGGACACTTCCGGATACCTCCGTGGTGTGCGGGTTGCCGCGTCATTGTTGGGTTTTCAGCGTTTCGGCCCGTTTCCGCCGAAACGCTGCTAACCTTGTAGATGCATGGCCGCGGAATGCGGAGGGATGTGTGAGTGGTTGAAACAGGCGGTCTTGAAAACCGCTTAGCCTTAACGGGCTACGGGGGTTCGAATCCCTCTCCCTCCGCCATGACTTGTTCCAGAGACGTCCAAACAAGTCCAACGAGACGCAAAAAGTCGCTGAAAAGAAATAGGTTATTGTTTATATACGTCCATCAGGCTATGCTAAAAGCCTTGTTTCGCCGGGGGTATTAATGCGGGTATCTTGATTTCTCCATGGGGGTATCTTTCCCAAGAGGCGAACAGAGAGGTTTCCTGTGGCGCTCTCTGACACTGAAATCCGCAAGGAAAAAGCTTGGGCGGCGGTGGCGGTCTCTTTACTCTTCGTAACACCCGCGGGCGGCAAGCTGTGGCGCTGGAAGTACCGCTTTGATGGGCGTGAAAAGTTGATGACCTTTGGAGGCTACCCGGAAGTCACTCTGGCTCAGGCCCGTGAGCGGCACATCGAGGCGCGCAGGCTGCAGACCGGCGGCACAGACCCGATGGCCGAGCGAAAAGCCGAAAAAGCGGCGGCGGAGAACTCATTTCAGAGCGCCGCCCGCCTCTGGCCGGCTCACTGGCAGGATGGCAAAAGTCCGCGCCATGTGGATTACGTGAAGCGCCGGATTGAGTCCGATATTCTGCCGTGCCTTGGCTCCCGACCCATCAGCGCCTTCGAAGCGCCGGAAGTGGTGGCCCTGACCAAGGCGATTGAGGTCTATACGGGAACGCACGTCGCCCGGCGGGCTCTGAAGCTGATGGCTCTCACGTTCGTGCGCACCAGCGAACTGTGATTGGCGCATGGTGGGCAGAATTTGACCTGGAAGCGTCCCACCGGGACATCCTCGCCGAGCGTATGAAGATGCGGACCCAGCACATTGTTCCGCTTGCCCGGCAGACACTGGACCTTCTGCTCACCCTGCAAACACTGACCGGCGGAAGCGAGTGGCTCTTCCTTGGCGAACGTAACGCAAAGAAGCTCATGAGCAAAAACACCATCTTGAAGGGCCTGGAGCGGATGGGCTACAAAGGCCGCATGACTGGCCACGGCTTCAGAGGGCTTGCCGGCGCCGTCCTGCATGAGCAGGGCCAACCATGAGCACATCGAATTGCGGCTTGCCCATGCGCCGCGCAACGCCGTCAGCGCGGCCAATAACCACGCGCTCTATCTGGAGCCGCGCGAGTCACCGAGGCAGCACCGGTCAGAAATGAACTGGCCTTAACGCGCACCGCTAAAGGCGCTCTGCGCGGCATCCAGAAGCAGCCGTCGAGAGTGGAAAAATACTTCGAACAGGACGATGTGTGCTATGGCGCCGCATAGCTTTGACTCAGGTCCGGATCAATAAGTGGCGGTTCAGTGCGAGACCGGTATCTTGACAGGGTTATCCGCCTGCGACTATATATTTTGAGTGTGATTGTTAGGCGTTCTATCTAGCCGCTTGCGTGACGCAACAGAAGAACAGGCGCTTTCGAAGATGCCCAACGGATGGGGAAGAGGTGCTCTTGGTGGAGGAGGAGGCGTCGAAGGTTCTCAGAACCGGCGCCGGCGCGCTTCGCCGTCCGGCGCTGTTTGCCGCGCGGTCGGGGGTACCGGTCTTCGCACTGACGATGCCTGCCGGGCTCGCAGCAGGCAACCGTTGGTCCCACGCCGCAACTCTTGGGTTCTTCGCACAGTCGAATGGACTGGAAAGCTCGGCCGGTCACATTTCTACTCCTACTCCACCACCACCACCACCTCCTCCTCATCTTTCGGCCGGCGAGTCGGGGGGGGAAGATATCTGCCCGGCAGGAGCGGGCCGCCGCTCTGGTTGGCAACCCTCTCCGCAATACCCTCCAGGGCGGTATGGTTGGACGGCCCGGGCACACCCGATTGTGTTTGCGCGGTTTCGTCTCGACAAGCGCCAGTTTGTCTTGTTGCCACAACGAATCTTGCAATGACTCCAACGGCTTCTTGTTCATGCAAGAAGTTCAACCGGCCAGCGGCCTGATGCAAGATCCTCCAGCATGAGGCTGCACCAGTGCATGAATCACGCATTCGGGAAGGGAGCATGTCAACTGTGAATACGAGGCAACGGAATCTTTTAGCTTCTGTGGCGATCTATTGTCTGGCCGCTTGCGGGATTCTCGGTTGTGCCGCAGCCCAGGAAGGCAAGCCTGGTTCTCCCAATGGTTTCTATGCGCTCCCTGTCGTCCAGAGTGCAGGCTCCTGCACCCGTACTCTCTATCGGGCGGGAGTTCCTTTCCTGGCAACGGCATGGCATCGGCCGAAGAGCGATTCAACGCAGGTCGACGTTGGGGCGCAGGTAAAACGGATCTACCTCCTCGGCATGACAGAAGCGGACGGAGTCGCTGCATGGTCCAACCCCAAAGACTATTCACAGCGATTCTTTGTCGGGGATCGTCTTGGACAAATTGTCCTGACCTATGATGACGGGTCCACGCAAGTCTTTCCATTGATTCTAGGTGAAAGCGTCTGGTGGGGACTGCCGTTTTATCAATACCAGGAACCGTTCCCAACCAGCGCTCCGCTGCGCGATTCGCTTGCGCGTTCGCTTCGCCTTTATCCCTCTGCGCCTGTGCCGGACGGCGATTACGTCGCAGTGATTGAGCCTAAGGCGACTTCGCTGAAGAGCATCAAGATCGTGGACTCTCCTGAGAAAAAAGGTGGCGTTGTCATCTCCGCAATGACGGTCCAGGCCCCAAAGACGGTTGTCATTCGAGGGGCGAGCAGAATCCTTTCGGGCAATGAACCTGCGGACTTCAAGGAGTTTGTGCGAGAACGGGCGCTGCGCCCAAGCGGCATGGACCGGGTGGAGACCGAGAAGCGGTTGCACGCCCTCAAGATGGCTCTGTATACGAATGACACGGTGTATGCTCAGCCAGTAGCGACCCGGGTTCCGCAAGGTTACTCTGGTCCCGCAGTAGTCTTCAGAGGGAGCGTCTATGCGAGCATCCTCGAAGATGCCTTCTACGCCAACGTGCAAGACATGTTGGCAAAGGTCGACCCGGATGGCATGTATCACACCTCCACCCGCGGTGCGATCTCTTGGAACGGCGCGGGCTTTGGCACCTACCGTCCCAACGTCGGGCTCTACTATGGAGAGTCATGGTCGCGCGATATGGGACGCACGATGCAGGAGCTCAGCGAGCTTGGCTATCTCGATCAGACAGCGCATAATGCCGATTACAGCTTCCGCATGGCGCACCTTTGGTCGGAGGATCCCGCGCTGAAGTATGAAGGCCACACACTCCCTCCGCACTGGAGCCGCATCATCAACAGACCCGACTTTGCCCAACCCTTTGAGAACGACGGCCATGGCCTGATCTCGCTCTCTCTGTATAAGCTATGGCAGAGGCAGCCGGATCGCGACGCCTGGCTGCGCGCCCACTGGGCGGATGTAAAGGCGGCCGGCGACTGGATTCCATGGCAGTTCGATCACCCGCGGATCTCCGGAGCGAAGGACGGAGTCCTTGCCACCACCGGAGAATCCGCGGGAGGAAATGGCTATTCCGTCTATGCCGATTCCGTCTGCATGACGGCGCTGGAGGCCTTGGCTCAGATGGCGGACTCGATTGGCAAAACACAATCCGCATCGCTCTGGCGTGACCGCGCAGAGAAGATGAGGAAGGCGATCACCGCCCGGTATATCGTCCAGGATACGAAGTACGGCCGCGTCTGGACCCTTGCGGATGCAGGGTGGCCGAACAAGAGTACTGTTCTCGGACCCTTGATCTTTACGGCCGACTACAGCGGATTCGCGCCGGAAGATATCTACGCCCCCTGGAAGCCCGTCGACGAAGCTGCCTATCGGCGCATCATCGATACCTATCGCCCGTTTGGGTTTTACGGTTGGGCCATGGGCTATGGGCAGGGGTTCATCACCCAATCCGCGCTGCTTCTTGACCGCATGCAAGACGCCACGCAGATGCTGGATTGGGCTGCCAAGGAGATTTATGATCCTCGCTTCGGCTCTTTTGTTGTGCCGGAAGGCGTACAGGTAGATCCGAAAGGAAAGTTCTGGTACAGCGCCGGCGACCTCGGCAACGGCGTGCAGGAGGCAGAGATCGTCAAGGCCATCCGTCTGGTAATCGGTGTGGACGACACAGAGCCGGCACGCATCCAGCTCTTTCCGCGAATGCCCTATGATTGGAAGACGATCGAGGTGGACAACTATCCTATCTTGTTGGAGCGGAATGGAAAGTTGCGGATGACGAGATTGCATTACAGGTTGGAACGCGATGCGAATGGAATGCATCTGCGGGTCTCGGCCCATACCGATCTTGGTCCGGTTGTGATGCGTCTGGGGCCCTTCAAGAACCAGCCGCGGGCCTCAGCAATCAGCGTCAACGGAAGAGTGCCGGCGAACGCATCCTTAGAGCGGAGCGGCGACTCCTGGTGGGTTCGGCTAACGTATCCGATAGGCTCTGATTTGAAGTGACCCTGTCGCTGCTGTTGGCTATGGGTGGTTTTTGTCTTTTCCAAGGCAGGACCAGCCGCAACAGAAGCAGGATGGGCGGCATTGATCAATCGGACGGAAGTTCCCCCTCAGACGGAAGTTGCTAGAGGAGGTGCGCTGCGCGGCTCTTCCGCGGCTGGAGTGGGTTGGCGCGTCTACTCACGAGCGGCGGCGTGAATGGCCAGCAGCCTCTCCAGCGTGGGCCGCAGAAGGTTCAGGTGCAAGGCATTGGCGCCGTCCGATTTGGCTTCGGCGGGGTTGTCGTGGACCTCCAGGAAGATGCCGTCCACCCCGGCTGCCACGGCGGCGCGCGCCAACACGGGAATAAACTCCGGTTGGCCGCCGGAGACGCCCTGGCCGCCACTGGGCGTCTGGACCGAGTGGGTGGCATCAAAGATGACCGGGGCAAACTGGCGCATCACGGGAAGGGAACGCATGTCCACCACCAGGTTGTTGTAGCCAAAGCTGGCTCCCCGCTCGGTGAGCGAGACGCGCTGGTTGCCTGAGTCGCGAAGCTTCTCCACGGCGTGGCGCATGTCCCAGGGCGCCACAAACTGCCCCTTCTTTACATTCACCGGCCGGGAGGTCTGGGCGGCGGCGATGAGCAGATCCGTCTGCCGGCAGAGAAAGGCAGGAATCTGCAGCATGGCGTCGACAGGCCCAAGAGCCTCGCCGGCTTGCGAGCACTGCTCCGGGGTGTGAACGTCGGTGAGGATGGGGAGATGGTTGGTCTCCGCCACCAGACGCAGAATCCGGCAGCCCTCGCTTAGGCCTGGGCCGCGGAAGCTGCGGATCGAGGTGCGGTTAGCCTTGTCGTAGCTGGCCTTGAAGATGTATGGAACGTCCAGGTCCGAGGTGATGCGCTGGATGGCGTCAGCCAGCTTGCGGGCATGCGGTTCGGACTCGATGACGCAGGGACCTGCGATGAGAAAGAGCTTGCCGCCGCCGACGCGGACGCTGCCTAGGGTGAAGCTGGAAGAGTGAGGCATAGGGCTAGGATAGAGCCATCCTCCGGTGGATGGATATAGCGGGGCGGTCCGGCAGCGGCGTCTCGCCGTGGGTTGCAAGTCCAGGTCGAGACGAGGGTTCACCTCCACTGTCCACGAAAGAAGCCCGAACCGGGCCGGGGATGGGTTTACAGGGAGAAGGTGGAGTCACAGCCGGCAGAGCCACCGAAAGCACAAAGCGCGACGCCCGGCCGGCAGCCGGGCGTCGCGCGTGGAGGTTGGGCTTCCTCCTCTGGAGTGAATTTAGGGTTGGGTCTCCTGGACGGCATGGGGTCCGTTGGGCACCGACGTCAGGCAGATGGGCTCCGTCTGCGAGGGAAAGAAGGAGGTGGGAACGGCCGAAAGGGCTCCGGTATCCGGGTTGAGCTGGCCTCCCGAGATGCTGGCATCCAGGTAGTTCGAGGTGTACATATAGAGGGCCACCGCGGGCTCCACGGTAACGCAGGTTGGACCCGTCTGGACGGTGAAGTTGCTTCCGGCGGTAGCGCCCAGCGCTCCGGTTCCAAGGTTGAGACTGTAAGAGCTCACCGTGTTGGAGTCGTAGTTCGTTACGTACACATACTTGCCACGCGGATCGATGGTGATGCCGTCCGGATACTGCCCCGCCGGAAATGGGCTGGTGACCAGGCCGAGCAACTCGCCGTTGGTGGAGTTCTGGATTTGATAGCCGATGACCTCATTCTGCATCTCATCGGTGATATACACGTACTTGCCGGTGGGATCGATGGCGATGGAGCTGGGCAAGACGCCGGCGCTGTAGCCGCCCAGAGAGTTCACATTTGCCGTGATCGGCACCAAGTTTCCGTTGGAGGGGTTCTGCACGAAGCCTAGGATGGTGGGCTTCGCAGCCGCCTGCTCCTGATCCACCACGTAGACGAAGACATTGGTGTAACCGTTGTTCGCGGGGCTGTTGGAGCCCAGGATGATGCAGTTCGGGCTGGTGAGCCCGCTCACGGAGCTTGGGATCGCCGGTGTGCTGGTGCAGGTAGGCACGGAGACCGCAATGGCGACCGGCTGGTTACCCACATTCACTTGGGACGGAGTGCCCAGGGTGCCGTTGGAGTTGATGGGAAAGATGACCACACCGCCGGGACCGGGAGAAGCTGACGAGTAGCCGGACTGATAACTGAAGGTGACGTACAGATAGGTTCCGGTGCTGTCAACGGCAGCCGCCGTGGGGACAGTATCGTTATTGGGCAGGACCGGCGTGGCCTCTCCATAGAGCTTGCCATCGGAGCCGACCGCCATCACCTCGAGGCTCGCATCCTGGCTGCCGCCGATCACATAGACGGTCTTTCCGTCGGGGGCAGCGACGATGGTGGAGGGATTGGTGAGATTGGTGGCGAACGGAGAATCGCTGATCTGGGTGAGAACACCGGTCTGGTAGTCGACCCCGTAGGCGCTGATCTGGCCGCTGCTGTTCGAGACGGCATAGACGTAGTCCGAGGTGTAGTCACGGATGCAAGCGGTGGTGCCAAACCCGATTGCCAAAGAGACGGCGGCGACCTTGGCAGTACGGAGGATTGTCTTCAACTTCATGCGTTTCCCTTATACCGGGTATCGATCGGGGGCATCGATCAGCCCGTTTTGAATGCCGGCCCGGGGGCCGGAGAATGAACTCTGCCGGGAGGCCCGTGAAGGGCCCTCCCGGGAAGATCGCGGATCGCAGCTAAGCGATCGCGCCGCTGACGACCAAGCAACTCGCCTTGCCGACTGTGGGAAACGTTGATCCCTTGGTGAGATCCGAGAGCTCTCCGGTAGCGGGGTTGAGTTGGAAGCCGGTCACCGTCCCAGCAGTATAGTTGGACGTATAGATGTACTGATTGCTCGGATCCTCGACGATGCATGTTGGACCGGAGCCGACAGGGTAGGGCGATCCGACGATGGGCTCCAGCTCCTGGTTGGTCTTGTTTAAGGTCATGGCGGACAAATTACTGTAAGCACTCTGTGGCAGCGTGCTCGAATTCGAGTAGTTTGCGACGTAGAGATACGCCCCTGTGCTTTCCACCAGCGAGTAGTCCGGATCCTGGGTGCCGGGGAAGAAGTTGGCCAAGTTGGTAAAGCCGCCGTTGAGCGCGGTCAAATCGCAGGCGCTGGTCGACTCATATCCATAAAGCACGTTGCTGGCCGCGTCGGTGAGGAAGATGTAGCTTTCTGATCCGTTGATCGACGTGATGTTGGTGGCGACCCCGGGCGACGACTGGTTGATGGCGATGTTCCCGGTGACGGTGTAAAGCAATTGGCCGCTGCTGGCCTGGATCTGGAAGGGCGTGATCGTCTGCTGACCGCTGGCGTTGGTTCCCGCATTGACGGTATAGAGGCAGCTCCCTAGCGTCTTGGACATAACCGGAGAGGCTCCAACCTCCCAGAAGGGGAGATTGACGGCGTTGATCTGGGTCTGCGCATTGGTGATCAGGTTCAAGCGGCCGGTGTTGGGGTCGGATTGAAAGACGGTGATGGAGCCGTTGCCGTCCGTGTTCGGTCCGTCATAGAGCCCGTTCGAACCCAGACCGGGGGCATACTCGTCGAGCACCATCAGATAGTTTCCGCTGGAGTCCATCTGCGCCCACTTGGATACGTACCCTTCGCTCTGATACGACTGCTGAAACGTCAGGATGCCGTCGCCGCCCACGCTATATTCCGCAATCGACTGGCCTGCGCCGCGTCCCTGGGAACTCCCGCCTTCGCCCTGGTTGATGATATAGACGTACCGTCCGCCTGATCGGACCAGGATCGCAACCGGTACGGAACCCTCAGTGGCCCAAGGCGAGCCAACAACCGATGTGAGGTTGCCCGAGTATTGGTCTATCTTGAACCCGGCGACCTGGTTATACTCCTGCCCGATTACCCACATATAGCCGATGGTGCCGACGGAGCAGGATGTTGTCCCAAGACCCAAAGCCAACGATGCGAACAAGGCCAACGACCAACGGCCAATGAAACTCAACTTCATGCGCTTCCTTTTTCACCCGTCTGGGATTTGCCGACATGGCTTGGCCAGCGGGGAGAACTGCCTGTCAGAGGGTGTACAAACCTTGACCTGATTGTAGAGGGTAGCGCAGTTTTACGCCAATCTTCAGCGCAGGTATTTCGCTTTCGCACGAGCTTTTGGCCGATCCTCGGCCGGGTCTCCGGACCGAGCCGCCGGTTGCCGGCCAGGGAGCAAAGCCTGGAGGGACGCAAAACTCCGGGTTGGGCGGCGAAGAAGAGTCTATCCGGGGCAACGGAAGGGGATCGAAGGCGGCGCGGGGCTGGAAGGCCGTTACCCCGGCGACGGATATCGGCCGGCCCGCAGGGCGGGGCGCGCCGCCGGGGGCTCAGCATCCTGTGCCGAGGAGGGGCCGGCCAAGCCGGGCTGAGGCGAACGCCGGTAGCAGGAACCAGCCAGGCGCAGCACCTCGGGATGCCGAGAATGGGGAGACCCTTGGGCCGAAACTCTGTCCGGCCACGAACTTTCAGAAGATCTTCAGACGGAGGACCAGATATTTTTTGGGATTTTTGCGTATGGCGGCGACCAGATCCGAGCTGGAGGTGAGCAAGGTATTCAGGTTCTGATAGGCCATATCGTCGGTGGCCAGCTTGCCCAGCGTCCCTTTCCCCGAGTTCACATTGCTCAGCAGAAGGTCGAGTTGCGAGACCGCGTGATTGAGCCTGTGCGCGAAGGCAGGATCTTTGATCATCAGACCGAGGGCCCCCTGGCCGGCGTCGGTCTGGGCCAGCAGGGCGTTGGCGTGGGCCAGCGCCGAGTTCAGGTTGTTGTACAGGGCATCGTCCTGGAGCAGCTTGCCCGCCGTGCCTTTGCCCTCTTCGAGTCTGCCTGTGAGGTCATCCAGCCTGCCCACGGTCTCGTTCAGGCGGTCGTAAAGCTGATCGTCGCGCAGCAGCTTGCCCATGGATCCCTGGCCGCTGTTCAGATGCTGGAGCAGGATCTGGAGCTGGGCCAAGGTGGCAGTGAGCCGGTTGTACATCGCTGGATCGTTGAACAGCTTGCCGGCGGTCCCAACGCCATTCTGCATTCGGGTGGCGATCAGGTTCAGTCTGGCCATCACCAGGTCAAAGCTCTCGATGGTGTTTTGGCTGGACCGCACCACATCGTTCATGCTGGGAGTCTCCACAGATTGGAGCACATCTCCGTCGCGCAACTCCGGCCCCACGGCCCTCCGGCTGTTGATGTCCACCACCGTGTCGCCGAGCACGCCGACGGTGGAGAGCGACACCCTGGAATCAGTGTGGATGCCGTCGCGGAAGCGGGGATTGAGTTTCATGATGACCTCCACCGGCGTCTCCCGGTAAGCGGGATCGGAGGTCAGGATGACGGACTTCACCTCGCCGATGGTGACTCCCTCCAGCCCCACGGGAGCTCCCGATTTCAGCCCATTGGCGTTGGCGAAGTAAGCTCGGGCGGAGATCCTGTGGCTGAACAGGCTCAGCCCGGAGGAGTTGGTCATCAGGATCAGCAAGGCGCAAAGCAAGGTCACCGACACAAGTACGATCAGCCCAACCTTTAGCTGTGACCACTTCACTTCCTGCTGGCTGGGCATCGAACTCCTCGAAGATCTCTGATGAATGACGCCAAGAGGCACGTCCCGCGCGTGGAAACTACGCAGCGGATGGTTTCATCCTAACAGCGCCTTGGGGGTGGCTCCATCGTCCGGCATCCACTCTTTTGCGGGTCAACCGCTGCCTGGCTCGATTTTTGGATGCAGCAGCGGCGCAGTCCGATGCCGCCGACCGGGGAAGGAAGGAGGGTCCAGGCGCAGTCTTCGCACCGCGCAGGCTGTCTCCGCCTGTATCTCCTAGTCTTCGGCGACCACCATGGCGATGGCCATGCCTCGGGAGTGCGCCAGGGTGAGGGAGATGCGGCGAACTCCCAGTTGGGCGGCGATCTCAGCGGCCCGGCCGCTGAGATGCAACTCAGGACGCTGTCCTGGCGGACGGCGCACCTCTAGCTCCCGCCAACTAACTCCGCGGCTGATGCCGGTGCCCAAAGCTTTAGCCCCGGCCTCCTTGGCCGCAAACCGAGCCGCCAGACTTTCGGCGGCATTTCTCTTCTTGCGCCGGCAATAAGCGATCTCCGAGGGGGTAAACACCCGTTCCAAAAAGGCATCGCCAAACCTCGCCACGGCTTGGGCGATCCGCTCGATCTCCACCAGATCGGATCCGAGTCCGATAATCACGTCTTCCTCCTAAGTTCCTTTGAGTGTAGCGGGCCGGTCTTCCGGGAGGGCGGTATCCGGGTAGGATCCTCTTCGGCTTGCGCTCACTCGTAGCAGCTTGCGACACTTCTCACGTGCAGTTGCTATTGTCCGATAATTCATCCGAGACAATTGAAGTGCCATGATGCAATCCGAATTCAGCGACAAACCGGATCCGCTTCTCTCCGCAGTCACGATTCCCGCGATTGAACTGCGCGGACACACCTACGAGAGCCACCGTGAGTTTCTTCCGGCTCTGCTGGACACGATGTCCGGCTGTGGCTGCTGGCTTCTGGACCAGCGCACCCTTTCGCCCACCACCACGATACTGACCTTTGAACTTCCGCTGCGTTCGGTCTTCGAGATGTATGGTGGACTGCTCAGCTCCGGCGTCAATCTTTCCCGGGACAGTCACATCTGCATGAAGAGTCTCTGCACGGTGCGGGATCACAATCCTCACAAGGCCATGCGCCGCCGCATCCTCACGGTGCGGCTGGACCTCATCTTCCTGAGAGAGTCGTCAAGCTCCGCTCATGCGGCCAGAGTCGCCATCGGCCATGCTTGAGGGCGGAGCAGGTGGGCTGGAGCCAACCGGCCCGAGGAAGCGCTGAGAGGGAGGCCGGAAGCAGCAGGTCAGAGGCCCGAGCGGGGCAGAAGAACCGCCCTGAGAGCCGGTGGTCTCCGCCGCCGGACCGGGCTCAACGCGATCCGGCACCGCGTTTGCTGAGATAAACTTGAACGGTGTCCACCGAATTCAGCAGGGAACCCAGCATGAGTGTAGCGGCGCCCAGGCCACCCCTCGCGGCCGCCTTTCCAGGTCCGATCATCTCCACACGGGGCCTGGGCAAGGTCTATGGTTCCGGAAAGGTTCGGGTGGAGGCGCTGCGCGAGGTCAGCTTCGATGTTGATCCGGGGGAGTTCATCGCCATTGTTGGTCCCTCCGGTTCGGGTAAGTCGACGCTTTTCTATATTTTAGGAGGGTTGACCTCGGCGACTTCCGGGTCGCTGTTCATCGAGGGCAAGGACTTCTCCAAGCTCAACGATGCGGAGCGAACCCGTCTCCGCCGCTCCCACATTGGCTTCGTCTTTCAGCGATTCAATCTTCTTCCTACCATCTCTGCCCGGGACAACATCGAGCTGGCGCACGAGATTGCCGCCACTGGCCGGCCCTTCGACGCAGAGATGTTCAACCATCTTTGCGACCTGCTCAAGATCCGGGGGCGAGTGGAGCATCGTCCCAACGAGCTCTCTGGAGGCGAGCAGCAGCGCGTGGCCATCGCGCGAGCCCTGATCACCCGGCCCGCCATCCTGCTGGCGGATGAACCCACAGGCAACCTGGATTCGCAGAACTCCGAGGCTGTACTCTCCATGCTCCATGCGTCCAGCCGGGAGATGAGGCAGACGGTGCTGATGATTACCCACAACCCGGAAGCGGCCCAGATCGCCGACCGGATCCTGCATATGCGCGACGGACGGATTCTGAAGATTGAGCCGGGAAGCGGCCGCGGGGCCTGATGGCGATGGGTGCGGTTCGCTCGCGGATGTTTCGCCGGAAGATCCTGGGAGGAGCTCTGATGGCCATGGTCTGGACGCTGGCCCAAGCACAGCCAACCGCCCCCCAAACTCGGCAGGCAGCCTCTTCCGCCCAGCCGGAGGGCGCCCGGCGACCGGTCGACGAAGTGGACATCAACAGCGCGACTCCGCAACAACTGAACGCCCTTCCCGGGTTTGGTCCCGCTTACACCCGAAGGGTGATCGCGGGACGCCCCTACCGGTCAAAGAATCAACTGGTGACCCGGGGAGTGATTCCCCAGGCCGAGTACGAACGGATCCGAGACATGATCGCCGCTCACCGGCCTGCAAAGTAGGAGCTTCTATCACTTTCTCCTTGTCGATGGATCCTCCGAAGCGAGCTTGCCGTGGCGCTTTTATGGGGGGAAACGCCCATAAAAGGTCCGGGCATTGGGATACGCCCACACGGAAAAGCTCGACCCGCCCGGCTCCGCCGCTACGATGCCGGAGGTTGTTCCCCCTTCGAGCCGGGCCGTTTTCCGAGTTCCTTTTCCGGCCGAATACGCCCATAATCCAAGAGAGAGCAGCATTCAAGAACCGGGCCGGCCGGCGACTCGGTCGCCCAGGGCGGCGAATCAACGGCCGGGTTGCTGCACCGAAGAGTACAGAAACCATGGCATGGAACTCTCTTCATTCCGGCAAGCGATACGCGCCTCTATGGGGCGGGCTGGAAGAGCTGCGGAGCGCATGGAGGCGGGCCGGCTGGCGCCCGCTGCTGGGGTTGGCGGCTGCCGTCCTCACCGGCTGCCAGGGAATGGCGATGTACTCCAGTCTGGACTCGGCGCAGCTACGCGTGATCGATGCCTCTCCGGACGCGGGGATCATCGATTCTTACGGGAACGACGAGGCCCTGGCCTATAACCTGTCCTTCGGTACGATGACCAGCTACATCGCGCTTACGCCCGGCGACTACCAACTGACCGCCGCCCGGGCCGGCACTCACCAGACCCTGACGGTCGGCAGCGAGAGCCTGGCAGCGGGCAAGCAGTATACGGAGATCATCGGCGCCGGCCTGGCGGACATGCGGCAAGCAGTCTTCGTGGATCGCTCGAAGCCCGCGCCGGAGGGTGAGATCGCAGTACGGGTGATCAATGCGACGACTCGTCTGGGCGCGCTGAGCGTGTCCATGGCTCCGATGGCCTCCGCGGACTCCAGGGCAATGAGTTCCTCCTCGCTGGCGACCCATCTTGGTCCGGGCGTCAGCTCTGGTTACGTCATCCTGCCGATGGGAACCTACGCTATCGACGTGGCGTCCGCCGACACGTCACTTTCTTCCTCCACAGCGAAGCTGTTGAGTGGCGTCCAGATTCCCTACCCCTCCGGAGCGGTCCGCACGGTGGTGCTGATCGATCAGCCAAGTGCGGGAGACCAGCCGAGCTCTTCGCAACCCAGGGTGCAGGCCATCGTCGCCGACGATGCAGATGCCCCGTAAGGAATGGCCGGCTCTGGGAAGCTCGAGACCGGGGATTACGACGGACTTATTCCAAAGAAGTGGGATCTATCGCAGGCCTGCCTGCTGGGGCGAAAGGAAAACGCCACAGCAGGCAGGCTTCGGGATGTCCATTCACACGGGAAGCGCTATAGCCGCCATTGGGAGCGCGGCCGGCGGGAGTTGCCGTTTACTGGCACTGCATGAACGCCATCACTGGTAGTGAGACTGCTGTTTGTCCCGCGATGGACAGTGTGGTTGCCGTGGTCTTCAGCTCCGACGGGCTGCAGTCGCTGGTTCCGCCCGAGCCGGGAATCGTGGCGATGCCATCGACGACGTAGCTGGCAGAAGGTCCAACCACGGTAAGCGTGACGCCGGCAGCCTCCCACTGGGCAAAGTAGGGAGCGCCTGTGGGAACCTCCAGGCTGTAGTTGAAACAGTCGGTACCGGTGGGACAGGTCGAGCCGGCAGCCGTCACCACGGGCAGGGTGGCCGCGCTCTGCGTGGAAGTGGGCGGCAGCGGAATGGTGTACACGGAGGACTGGACTGTCTCCAGCACGCTCAGGTCAACGTTGGCAGCCGTGGCGGCGTTGCTGCTGTTCTGCGAAGTGACCATTCCATTGAGTTGCGTGAACGTGGTGGCAGATGTCCCAGAGGTGGCAGTCGGCATGAAGAGTTTGACGTTGCCGGTAGTACTGCCCACAGAGACCCCAGTCACGATGGAGGGCTCATAAAGCGAGCCGTCGGAGCGGGTTCCAACGACGACGATGTCGTAGGTTCCGCTCGGCAGCGGGCAAAAGACGAACACGCCGCTGGAGTTGGTAAGCGTTGCGCGCTGCACCCGGTCCACGCCGGTCGAGTCCTTCTGCTCGGCCGCTACCAGGACGGTCCCGTTGACGGGGTTGCCGGTGGCGCTGTCCAGAATGGTGCCATTGATGGAGGTTGAAGTCGTGCTGACCTCGCCCGCATGTAGAACAGGCTTCAAACGGTATTGACCTCCCGCATCGACGATGGATTCGCAGACGCTGAAGTCAATATCCAGATCTTCGGTTTGACCTGCTGCAACATTGAACGCTCCTCCTGCAATCTGGCCGGAGGGAATCTTGATCCCCGTCTGGGCTTCACTGGAGAGCAGCAAGGTTTGAACGCTTCCATCCGAAGTGAGAACCACACAGTTGGCCGCGCCATTGGAGCAGGCGTTCTTGGAGAGGCTTGAGCCGGTGCTGTTGGCCGCCAGGATGATCCGTATCTGCTGATAGCTTCCGGCTTGCAGCTCCTGAGAGTCGCCCAGGGTGGCGAGAAAACACTGGTTATTCGCCTGTCCCAGCAGGTCAATCTGTTGGGGAGAGCTGGAAAGACCGGGCGTCAGGTCGACCCATCCGGAGTCCGTCGAGCTGGCGGTTGCGCTGGTGCTGGCCTGTACGTCCGTGATGGTCACGTACACATGCTCGAACGGCCCCGACGGGGCCTGACAGGTTGCCGGATCGCTCAGTTGCGTGTTGACTGTGCCCATTCCCGATGATGTTCCCGTACTCATCGAGTTGCTGCTGCAAGCCACCACCGCTATCGAGATGCCGGACACAAGCATGGCGGCCAAGCTTACCGTCCAGAAGTTTAACCACCGCGACAATCTGCCTTTTAAGTCCATCTTCTCCTCCTCAACGAGTTCGCGAAATCAAGATAAATAAGCTGAAGTATTTTTCTCAGCCGTGATTCTTGTTGCCGGTCAAGATGACAGCTTTGTAACCAACAGCCTACTCTCTCCATGTCC
>JAKAQS010000204.1 GCA_021819585.1 Acidobacteriota bacterium | reverse complement strand
CAGTTCAGCGGGTCTGCCGCAGGTAACCGGGATCTTTGACCTGGTGGCCTTTCTGGCTATTCTGGCCATCACGGCGGTGCTGGTGATCGGAATTCAGGAATCGGCGAATCTGAACTCGGCGATCGTCATGGTGAAGCTGACGGTCGTCTTCATCTTTCTGGCGATTGGCATTGCCTTCCTGGTGCATCACCCCACGTTGGCGCGGACCAACTGGCATCCGTTCATTCCGCCCAGCCAAGGACCGGGGGCGTTTGGAATTGGCGGCATTACCGCCGGCGCAGCCTCGATCTTTTTCGCCTATATAGGGTTTGACGCAGTCTCGACGGCGGCCCAGGAGGCCAAGAACCCGCAGCGCGACATGCCGATTGGAATTCTGGGTTCGCTGGTGATCTGCACGCTGCTCTACATTCTGGTCTCCGGGGTGTTGACGGGTTTGGTGAGCTACCGTTCCCTGAACGTTGCGGACCCGGTGGCTGTTGGGATCGATGCAACGGGGGTGGTTTGGGGATCGATCCTGGTGAAGATTGGGGCAGTCTTTGGGTTGGGAACGGTGATGCTGGTGATGTTGCTGGGGCAGTCCAGGGTCTTCTTCTCGATGTCCAAAGATGGGTTGCTGTGGAAGTGGGCCAGCGCGATTCACCCCAGATTCCGGACGCCCTGGATCTCAAATATTGTGGTCGGAATCATCGTCGCCTTCATGCCGGCGCTGTTGCCGATCGACAAGCTGAGCGAGCTGGTGAATATGGGGACGTTGCTGGCCTTCGGAATCGTATGCGCGGGGGTCTGGATTCTTCGCCGCAGGAATCCGCATTTGCACCGTCCCTTCAAGACGCCGTTGGTGCCGCTGGTGCCGATCCTGGGCATTCTCAGCGCGCTCTATCTGATCTGGAGCTTGCCGATGCTGACCAAGGTGGTGGTGCTGGCATGGCTGGTCATTGGGCTGGTGATCTACTTTACGTACAGCGTGAGGCACAGCAAGGTGCAGAAGATGGCGCTGGAGTTGCGGCAGCCGGAGCCCGGCGCCGGAGATTAGGCCCCGCTCCATGATTTTGCCGGTAGCGTCTCAACCGGGGTACGCCTGTTCAACCGCAAAAGGCGTCGGCAGAGGCAGGCGCCAGGAGTTTGCTTCACGGCGGCAGCGGGGCTCCGCTGCTCGGACAGGGGCGGAGTCGAGCCGCCCGGGTTGACAGCGTCCTTCACAGATTGGGTTGGGTTCCCCAGGTTGGGGAGGAAGATGATCCGTTCGGGGATCCTGTCTGCCGGCCTCCAGTGGGTTGCGGCACAGAAGATGGCTGCGTGGTGGAAGCAGGGGGCGCCGGTTGTGGAGTTGAAGGCGCGGAGGATGGCGCTGCGGGAACTGTGAGCTGGGACGGCTCCCCTCCGGGGACGCTAGGGGGTATCTCTGTGCCTTTGCCAGGCTGATGTTCGTGAGCGTTCACGGGTTCAGGTTGCGCCATCACGGCCGAGTCCATGCTGCCGGGGTCATCGCGCAGCTTGAAGAAGATCGTCCCAGCCGCGGGGCGAGGCACCGACAGCGTTGTTCCCGTGTAGCCATCGGGTACCTGCACCGGGTCAGTAAACTCAGGATTGGCTGCAACCGACTGTAGAAGAAACAGGTTATAGCCGGCCAGCATGCAGGGCTCTTTTGCATCGGGAGGGCACTGGAGCTGGGTCAGTATGGGTAACCGAACCAAGGTGACCAAGGGCAACCAATCGCTGGCTTGGGTGGATACATCGCTAGTGGCGTTACCCGCATCAGGGGCTGGTTCAGTAGCCGCATGGCGGCCATTGGCTGAACCGGTGACCGGCGGGAAGACGGCACGCATCCGCAGCGGACCAAAGGCGCTCGGTCCGAAGGAACTCTGCGGATCCAGGGTAGCCACGACTGTGTACGGATCCTGCAGAAGCAGACCGCCGGAGGGCGCCAGCGTCAGAACCGTGCGAAGGGTGCCGTCAAGTGTTTCGATCTCCAACTGGCCATTGCGCGGAAAGCGTTCCTGGCTCTTGATCGTAAAAGTGAGAAGAGATGTGAGCGGGAGGTCCTGCGAACTGGAGAGGTAGATATTGGAGTCTTTTGCCTCGGGAAGCTCCGTCTTGCGCAGCAAGGTGATGACCGGGCGGGGCGGCATCACCGTAAACGGAAAGGTGAGCGAGCGGGAGTCGCGAAGGGAGAGACTGGCGACAAGGGCCTGATTGACGGAGGTGGGTGGAACGGGCGCGCTTGCAGGCAGGGAAAAGTGCAGAGTCCCGGGGCTGGCTGAATCCGCGGGTTGAATGTCGTGGGAGGGGTCAGGGGCGGGCAAGAAGACCAGGTCGCCGACCGTGATCTTTTGAATCTCTCTCAGCCGCGTGCCTCTGACGACCAGAATCTTGTCACGGGCATGGAGTTCGACGGCGGTGACCGTAGCCGGCTCGGAGAAGGTCCGGGCAGCAACCTCGTCCGCCGCGGGCTGACCGTATTGTTGAATGGAGAGATGCAGATCGCCGGGAGTCACGCTTTGGTTCAGGGGTAGCGTAATGGCCAGGAGATTCAAGTCTCCAGGTTTGGGAGCCCGCTTGAACGTTACCGGGAAGGGAGCCTGCCCGTCGGGGTGCGCGGTGATGCTGTCAACGCAGGCCGATCCTGTGGAGTCCAGCAGAAGTGTGGCAGTGTGGCCGGCAATAAGGTCGTAGGTGGGCTCATGTTGGGCGTCCCTTGTCGAAACCGATTTAGCGGGTTGTGGAACGATCGTCCAATCGGCCCCTGGAAGTTGTTGCAGCGTCACCTTCGGGCCGGAAAAGTCATCGAAGCCCCAGCGGCCCTTGATCTGGGCGGTGATCAGAATGGGCTCCCGTTTGGTTGGCCGGGTTGGCGAACTCACGCTGCCGGAGGGCTTTGCCGCAGCCACCTCCAGCGGCACGCGATGCTGTTGGTCCTTTTGCAGGACCAAGCCGCCGTAGTAGGCGTCCGGGGAGAGGGGAATATCGGGCTCCTGCGGGGCGCCGGGCGGCGGATTGAGGTGCAGACGGAGATCATGCGCATAGTCCGTGGAGAAGACCAGCGCCGATCCTTCTACGGGAATCACGACGGTGGGCTTGAGCAGGCAAGTGACATCGTTGGCTGCCGGCGGACGCAGGGCCGGGGCGGCTGCGGACTTTACAGGAGGGAGCGCGATCACCAGCACCGACTTTGGATTCTCGAAGGACGGCGGCGTGTTCAGGCGCAGGTTCATCGCATCGTCCTGGGGCAAGCTGATCGCCGGAATGTACTGATATTGGGCCGTGTGCATATTGCCCAGGATTTTGACGACATCGACGATGGCGCCAACATAAGCGGAGTAGAGGCCGCCGCCAGCGGCTGGTGCGTAGCTTGCCTGGTTGATCAGATCCGCGGTGGATCCACTCAGAATGCTGTTGATGGTCTGTCCTCCACCAACGCCAAGCACGATCTGGGAGCCGCTCTGGGTCAGGCAGGTGAATTGCATATCGACCGGCTCCTTGAAGCAGGCTTCATTGGGCTGCAACTCAAGGGTGCGAGCCAGCAGATTGGAGTGATCCAGCAGGCTGGTGGGATCTGAGGGGGGAACGCGGCGGATGGATGCAATGTACTTCTCGATGCGCCCCTCCTCCAGGCCGGCGTTGAACAGGTCTTGCGAGGAGCGTACGAACGCGCCGGGGAGTCCGCGCACCGCCGCCCGGAGCGTTTTGAAGTCTCCGCCGGTGGCGGGCGCAAGAAACATCAGGGCTTGCTGAGCTTCGACGGGAACGGTAACCGTTGCTCCCTCAAGCCGGACGTTGTGCTCCCAGGTATCGATACGATGAAACCAGGCTGGAGGTGGCGGATTGGTAGTGCCCCGTAGAAAGACGACGACCAAAAGGTAACGAACCGACTGCGAGGCGGGAAGTTCTGGATGAATCCAGATCTTGTCGCCGGGTTGGAGGCTGGGGACCGAGGCAATGGGCACCGTCTGGTCTCCGCGTGTTACCCGAACGTCGATTTTGGGGCCGATCAGGTCAAAGCGGGCATCGCCGCGGCTTGCTCTACAGCAGCAGAGAAGCAGACAAGCCAGCAGCAAATATCGAACGCGCTTCTGCATACTCCTAGTTTAGATGCCCAATGGGTGTTGCGGTAAGCAGAGGAACATCTCTGGCAACAGTGGCCGTTCGGAAGAAGAGAGCGAAGAAGAGTCTCCGGCGCGCCGATTCCACTGCTGGAACCGGTTTGCTCCGTGAGGAAGCATCCAGCGGAAGAAGGTTCCATCTCTAGTGTGCGCGATCGCTCGGCCGATCGGCCTCCACCGAGCCATCACGAATGGAGATGACGCGGTGGGCATAGTCGGCGATATCCGGCTCATGAGTGACCAAGACGATCGTATTCCCGTCCGAGTGGAGCTTGTCGAAGAGAGCCATAATCTCGACAGAGGTCTTGGAGTCCAGGTTTCCGGTAGGTTCGTCGGCCAGGATGATGGAGGGCTTGTTGACCAGGGCGCGAGCAATGGCGACGCGCTGACGTTGACCGCCGGAGAGTTCATTCGGCTTGTGGTTCATGCGTTCGGCAAGGCCAACCGAACTGAGAATCTGTTTCGCTCGCTCCAACCGCTCTGCCGCCGGGGTGCCGTTATAAATCAAGGGCAGTTCGACGTTGTGCAGAGCCGTGGCCCGGGCGAGCAGGTTGAAGGTTTGAAAGACGAAACCGATCTCCTTGTTGCGGATGCGCGCCATCTCGTCGTCGTTGAGCTGAGAAACGTCATGACCGTTGAGCCAATAGCGGCCCTCGCTGGGGCTGTCAAGGCACCCGATCAGGTTCATCAGGGTGGATTTTCCAGAGCCCGATGGCCCCATGATGGCCACGTATTCGTTGTGCTGAATCCGAATGTCGATTCCGCGCAGGGCATGAACCAACTGGTCGCCCATCTCGTAAGTCTTCCAGAGATTGTCGGTAACAATGACATCGCCCGAGCGGGGCCCGTCCGCATTTGCGCCGACGCGATTGGATGCTGGGGCGACGACTTCGGAGGTGTTGATGGTCATGAGTATCTCCGTGGGGGCATGGTTTGGAAGCCTAGGTTGAGCTGTCATCCGAGGCTACCGGGGCAGCGACGGAGTTGTCTCGCTTGACCGCCGTCCCGCTGTGCAGCATCCTCAGCACCCGGTAGTGGCCGGTGACCACCTCATCGCCTGGCTTGAGACCGCTGAGCGCCTCAATATCCGTCGAGCCGGCAATGCCGGTGGTCACAGGCACAAAGCGGACGCGAAGGCGCCCGTCCTGATTCGTCAATTGGTAGACTCCCTGCACCAAATTTGACTCCCCGCCGGTGTTGGTGGAAGCAGAAGAAGGGGCTTTTCCGAGGCGGTGAAAGTACACTTTCTCCAAGGTTGGATCGCGCAGCACCAAAGCCTGGATGGGGATAGCAAGAACATTTGGCTTGTGTGCGGTGGTGATCTTAGCCGTACATGTCAGTCCGGGGCGGAGGTCGACCTTGGTGGGATCCAGGGTGACCACCACCTTGAAGTCCTTGGCCTCTTCCGTACCGGTGGTTGACTGGGAGGTAGCCAAGCCTGTGGTTCGCAGCAGCGCCTGATCGCCAACCTCGGTGACCTTTCCGGTGAAGGTTTGACCGGGGAATGCGTCTACACTGACCAGCGCCGTCTGGCCCAGCGCCACGTTCGGGATGTCGGTTTCGTCGACCTTTACCTCCGCCGTAATGATGGACATGTCGGCCAGGGTCATCAGGGTCGAACCCTCCGAGTTCTGGATGCCCTCGACGACCGTCTCGCCCTCACGCACTGGGACATTGGTGACCAGGCCGTCAAACGGAGCAATGCTGCGAGTCAACTCGAGCGAGTAGTTGTCCCCTTGCAGCATGGCGATATCCTGCTTGACCTGGCTGCGCGCCGAGTCAACCTGGGCCTTGGCCTGCCGAACCTCTGCCTGACGTTGAGCCAGGGTGGCCACATCGACGTCATAGGCGGCTTTTTTGGCATCGAAGTCCTGTTTGGCGATCAGGTTGTCCTGATAAAGGGCGCTGGCGCGCTGGTAGTCGAAGCGCTTCTGCTCCAGATCCGCCTGGGCCTCCAGGACGTTCGCCTGAGCGGTCTTCTCGTTGGCTATGTAGGAGTCGACGTTCGTCTGTGCGGCCGCGATCGTAGCGTTCTGAGCCGCGACGCTGCTGGCCTGCTGCTGGCTTTCCACTGTGGCGAGCAGTTGGCCGGCCTTTACATGATCACCCTCTTTAACGTAGAGGTGGGTGATGCGGCCGAAGGCAGTGGTGCCCACGTTGACCTGAACTTTGGGTTTAATCTCGCCGGTTCCGTTGACGGTGGACACCAGATCCTCGCGAACGGCTTTGGCGGTGGTGACAGCCGGAACGTCCGAACGGCTGTGTGCGATGGTTCCGGCGACGACACCGGTCACCAGAAGGAAGAGCAGAACGGTCAACCAAATCTTCTTGCCAGTCATGTTCCCGGTCGTGAGCGCTTTCTCTTGGCGGAGTAGTCCCGGATTTCGAGACCTGACTTCCATATTCGATTCTGACAGAAGCGAATACGCTGCAGACTTTCACTTGGTTCCACAATGGCGATGCGGCGCGGAATGTCCGGCTGCGGCGATGGCTGTAACCGCGGACATCCCCCTCCCGACCTTGCGGTTCAGCGGAGGAACAAATCCAGTCCTGTCTGGATGATACCAGCGCGATGCCGGGAGGCTGTTGACGCTCATTAGAAGTGTCCCCTGGCACGCTCAATAGAAATGTCCCCATTTACTAGCCTCCGAAAGAGGAGGAGGCAGAATGGGGCGGACGGGAATGAGCGACAAGGAAGTGCATCGCAT
>JAKAQS010000019.1 GCA_021819585.1 Acidobacteriota bacterium | reverse complement strand
CCGTGCGGGTGAACGCACCACCTTGGAAGAGACGGCAGCGGCAGCAGGCTTGGGCAAGTTTGCCCTGCGGCGCAGCTTCAAGCGGATCTTGGGGCTGACCCCTGCCGAGTTCGCCCGGGAGCAGCGCAAGGAGCTTTTCCGCAGCAAGGTGCGCAAGCCCTCCCTCAGCATTACCCAAGCTGTCTACGAGGCCGGTTTTGGCTCCTCAAGCCGTATTTATGAGGGTGTGACCCGGACGCTGGGTATGTCCCCGGCCGCGATGAAGTCCGGCGGAGCCGGAGAGACGATCCACCACATCATCTCCGAAAGTCCGCTGGGACAGTTACTGATCGCGGCCACCGAGCGCGGGCTCTGCGCCGTCCTCTTTGCACCCCCTCCATTCGCCGGAGAGGCGAAGCCGGACTCGGCTGAGGCTGAACTTCTCTTCGAACTCCGACGACGCTTTCCGCAGGCCGTTCTGCGGCCTTCCGCCGCCGGCGCCAATGGGTTGCTGAATGAGGCGGAACGGCTCATCCTCTCTCGTCTCACCGAGCACCCCTCCGCCACGGCGCTTCCATTCCACATCCGCGCCACCGCCTTTCAGCAGCGCGTCTGGCAGGCTCTGCTTCAGATTCCCAGCGGCCAGACCCGGACCTATGCCGAGATTGCCAAGGCAATCGGCTCAGCGAAGTCCATACGCGCTGTGGGCGCAGCCTGTGGCGCAAACCCGTTGGCCGTGCTCATCCCATGCCACCGCGTGGTTGGAGCGGACGGACGCCTCACTGGCTATCGCTGGGGCGTAGAGCGCAAGCGCCAACTCCTGGAGATCGAAGCTGGAGCCGCAAATCGCCGCTGATTTTCTGTCTTTGCCTCCCCTGGATAGCAACAGCAGCATTCTCGAAATCGATGACCATCTACTCGGAGGAAACTACTGGCCTCAACCTACCTGCCAACGGCTACCGGAAGAAGATCCGTAGGAATCCAATCGCGAATCATCTCCCGTCCTCTGAACGAGCTACAGTTGATCGTTCGTACGATATGCGCAGCGATGGAGGAAGCGTCCGCGATCGAGAGGTTCTCCGGCTCTTCCACCGTTGCGCTCATGGCTGGGGTACATCCAGCATCCCGACCACGGTGTCTGTGCAATCCCAACTATACAGCCCGCTGGTTGGGGTAGCGCTTTCCCAGTTATTCCACGAGAGTCCAGCCGAATTTCGCTGCGACCATCCTTGTTCAACGTTCGCCTGCATCCACGCCAGCACCTTGCTATCGCTGATCCCTCCATTCTTATAAGCGTAAGCCGTCCAGCGTAGTGCAATCCCGTTGAATCCTCCGCCATCTGATCCATTTTCACTGCCGTCGGAGTTCAGCAGGATGTAATATCCATTGTCGATTCCTGAGTAACTCGGCATCGAAGTCATCATATGTTGCGCCGTCAGGGTAGCGTCGCTCGAATCGCCTTCCAGATAGTGCGCCCCGATGGCGACTCCATAGTTATACGAGTACTGAGCTTGACTGGTTGAAGCATCGTAGACTTCTCCCGTCGATGAGTTGTAGAGGTTGGCGTACGCCCAGTTATAGACGCCCTTGGCTTCGTTCATATAAGTTGTGTTTTGCGTCTCTTTGTAAAGGAGCGCGCCGGCAATGACGAAGGTCCAGTTTGCCGCCGAGTTTTGATAGGAATTGGAGCACTTCGATGGGCATCCTGCGGCATACCAGTAGAGACCGCCGTTAGACGCCAACCCGCGGCTATACACGGTTTGGTAGGCAGCCTCAGCTTCAGTGAGCCATGCGGAGGTCCCGACCGCCTTGTAGGCGCCGATATACGCGAGCGTGGCCCACATCATGTCATCGTCATACTCGTCGGAACCCTCCCACCAGTTCGGGTGTTCTTCATTGAAGCCGTTAATGAGCTGAGTAATGATCCCTTCATTGGTGGATCCGCCCAGGCTGTTGTAGGCGTCTACAGCCATGGCGATGTCATTCGCAAACATCCAGAAGGATGTTGGATTGGTGGATCCTTGATCTACGAGGTAGCCGTAGTCGCTGCCAGTGATGTTGTAGTAGAAGGCACTGTTGAAGTCGTTGAACGCGGTCTGGGCGTCAGCCGCCGTCCAAGCCGGCGCCGACCCGTTTCCGCCTGCACATCCCGTCAGAAAAGTAAACAGCATGAAGACGCTCACCAGGCCCACTGTGCGCCAGGACGTCAATCGAATAATCAACTTCATGGGTAGCTCCTTTGCTCAATCTTCGTACCTTGCTTGCAGTCAACTACTATTCTCTGCTGAAGCGGACAATTTATAAGCTTACCCGTCACCGCGCTCCAGTCACTCCTATGAGCCGCCTTGTGCGCCTGCATGCAAGCGGTCTCGCTGTTTTGGGATCCGTTTTCGGACTCTAGGGGAAGAACTTCGTCGCTTTAGCCCAAGCGGCGGAAATTTGACCATTGGCTTCATTAATTAAGGCTGCCAAAATGGAAGAGCAGACCTGAGCTTAGCTCAACACCATTCATGTTGGTTCGCCCGCCTATCTTATAGTCCGCCGGAATCGCGGGTCCAAAGTCGGTATGGTTGTAGCGGTAATCCGCTTCCAAAAGACGCCATCCCAACCGGTGCTGGAAGAACGGCAGTTGAATATCGGCGCCGCCTCCGGCCATGAGTCCAAGACCCCACTCGTGGGGGTTGTATCCTGGGCCGCCAGGATTGTTCGGCCCAACACTGCGCACACCACCCACCAGGCCGTGAACAAAGGGAGTATAGTTTCGCTTCTGCCAATGGAAGATCGCTCCCGCATAGTACCCATAGAAGCCATCGCCTTTTCCATTCGGGTTCGCTGTTATATTCACCTCGACGCCCACCAGCTTATTGTAAAAATAAGCACCGCTGCCCATGGCGCCGGCTACGACGGAACCAAATGTTCCACCATAGTATTGGGTGTCATCGTACTCAGTTTTGATCTTGCTGTTCAGCCAATAGTATGAGTACCCTGTGAACACGTCCACACGCGCGGGACTTGGAGCTTGGGGCAAGCTGCTTTGGGCGCTCATGCGGATCACTCCAAAACTGACCGCGCATGCGGCCAGCATGAACTGGCCTAGATGACGAAATGGACGATATGACATTTTACGATCCTCCCTATATGAAGCTGGTGAATTGAAGGTTTCTAGAGCTTGTTTTATCAATGGATTCGGCCTCAAGCTGCAAGATGACGCGTGAGAAGTGGTTCGGTTGAGCCTCGGTAATGAAGATGCGGCGGAGACGGGTGAAGGGTGAGCATTGGGAGTTCAAGGGTTCGTTGTTTTCCAAGCCACGGCTTGGAATCGGTAACTGGAGCCGGGGCTGAGCGCCGAATTGTAAATGCTGCGGAGAGATTCTTTGGTTTTCGAAAATTGGAGCGGCATAGCGGCATCCTTCCGACAAGATCTCCCTCGCGAGCCGGCTGCCGGCGACGGTCGAAGTAGCGCCAAGACGAAGCTATGGGGCAGGAGGCGTGGCGCGTTCGATGGAGTTCGCCGGACCTTGAAATCTTGGTCAGGTGGCATGAGAGATACCTCGCCTGCGACTTCATCGCGGCCCCAAAGGGGGCTACGCGGTCCGAAAGACCTGGAACGGCAATGGGACGGAGTGGATGGTACGGGTGGAGGGTCCGCTTCTCCCGCTGAGGACTCTGCCGTAAGGCTACTAGCCGGCAGAATTGTCGGTTGCGGCGGCCGCCCTCACAGAACTTGCCCTCCCCCACCCGAAGAGCCGGCCACGGCAAAGGCACGGACACATCCTCGCCGTTTCTGATTTTTGCTCCAACCCTCCTGGCAGGTGGTCGAAGAGGACAGCTGTCAAATGGATGACGCGATACCGGAAGATCATCCACTGGAAGCGGTTGGACAGCGGACAAAAGCTGCGGCGCTGCAAGCAGCGCAGGAGCACGGAGAGAACCGGCTCCTGGTTCATTCAGTCCCGCCGACTTGTCGTCCGCCACAAACATTCGCTCTTCACCTGCTATGCGCTCTTCTACATCACCTGCTTCTCGATCACGCTGAGAAAGCGTCTATGAACCTCGCTCTAGTACCCGTTCGCTCAAATGAATTTGAAGGTCGAGATAGCGCCAATCTCGTAGTCATTGCATGGGCGGCGCCTCGCTCTCCTTCGCCGTGTCGCTGATGGCAGTCATGGACGGCGGCGCATCCTCAGGAGCGCTTCCCCAGGACCTGTTGGGCATCGGCCCCATGGTGAGCGCCAGTGTGGCTCCGTCGGCAATATCCGAGTAGCTGAACCAGGGCTTGTTCCAGGGCTTCCCGTTCAGCGTTGCTGACTGGATGTACATGTTCTTCGCCGAGTTGTTGTGAGCAATGATCGTAAAGTCGCGTCCCTTGCCCATATGGACCGTTGCCTTATTGAAGATCGGGCTGCCCATGATATAGTCCGGGGAAGACGGATCCACGGGATAGAAGCCTAGCGCACTCATGACGTACCAGGACGAGGTTGAGCCCTGGTCGTCCATGCCTGGAAACGCAAGGCCGTATTGATCGCTGCCGTACATCAACGCCAGAATCTTCCGTACAAGCTTCTGGGTCTTCCACGGTTGGCCACCCCAATCATAGAGATAGGCTGCCTGCTGGTCGGGCTGGTTCCCCTGCACATACTGCCCGATCACTCCGGTGCAGTCACGGCAGATTCCCTTGGCCGTGTAGGGCGTGCTGAAGAACTGGTCCAACTTCGCGTCAAACTTCTGGCGCCCTCCCAGCAGGTCGATCAGGCCCTGCTCATCGTGGGGAACAAGCCATAGCGTCGACCACCCGGATGCTTCCTTCATCATGAAGTTGTAGTACGGCTCGCGAGGGTCAAATGGCGAGATCCACTTGCCGTCCGCTGTGCGGCCGCGCATGAAGCCGACGCTCGGATCAAAGACATTTTTGTAATTGTGAGCCCGCTTCAGAAACATCTCGTAATCGTCTTCTCTACCCAGACGCTTGGCATACTGCGCCATGGCATAGTCGTCCCAACTATACTCGAGCGTTGTCGCCACTCCCGCCTTGCCACCGGCGTACGGCGGACTTGGATTCCCCGGGGGAATGAAATCCGAGATCCACCCGTTTTGCATATATTCGGCCAGAAAGCGGCGCGGTCCATTCGGATCCATTGCATTCTTGCGAAGATATTCGTACACAGCGGCCCGGTCGAACGAAAGCCCGCGCTCCCAATCCCCGAGATACATGAACACCGCGTTGTCACCGTGGAAGGATGTCTCCATGTAGCCGGACTCGCGAGCCGCATCCAACTCCGAACGTAGAATGTCTTCCTTAACCTTGGGCTCAAGCATGGTAAGCAAGACAATCTGGTTACGCCCCGTGTCCCAAAGGGGCACCGGGCCATATCGGTTATAGCTTGCGGTCTCTATCGTCCCGTCCCGGCTGGAGAACTGCTCGCCTTTGTTTGCCAGAAGCTTGGGACTGTAGAACGAGTGATAGAGGCAGGAGTAGAAAAGCATCTTCTGCTCTTTGGTTCCTCCATCCACCTGGACGAGATTCAGCTTTTTCGCCCAGGCATCTTGGGCTTCCTGATGGACTTTCTCAAAGTCCCATCCGGGCTGCTCTTTCTTAAGGCGATCTTCCGCAATTTGGTAGCTTGGCCCTGAGCCGATCTTGACGAGAATTTGTTCGCCCGAGGTGGTCTGGAAGTTGAGATAAACGCCCGCAAAGTTGCCCGACACGGTTCGCGCGCCAGGATCGACCTCATTGCCCCCCAACAGCGAATATCGCGGCCGCATCGGCGGATTCTGCTTGAAGGTTCCTAAGCCGGTAAAGGGCTTCGAGAACTCTGCGACAAAATAACGTTGTCCGCCGCGTTGGCGCCCGCGCACCGTATGATCGTCGACGATTTCAACGTCTCCTCCTCGGCGCCCAAGGTCCATAAGGATGTGTGATCTCTGCGAGGCGGGAAATGTGAAGCGGAAGAGCCCCGTCCAAGTGGTCACGGTCATCTCGGCAAGTATCTTGTAGTCGTTGAGATAGACGCTGTAGTACCCAGGAGATGACTTTTCGCGTGTCTTATCGTAGACCGAGGCGCTGCGCTCCGGCGGCACCGTCCAGTTTCCTACCATCGGCATCACGATCGGATGCCCATTTACGCCTCCGCTGAAGCCATAGATCATGCGGTTGGGGTAGAAGTAGGACGCTCGCACGCCCGCCGGATATTCCAGATCCAGATTCGCGTTGATGGGACCGAGTTCGGTGGAACTATGCGGAAGAACCGCGTCCGGCGTAGTAAATCCTGAATATAGCTGCTCTCCGGGAGGCGGAGCGTTACCAATCAGAATCTGCCGATCCAGCGGCGCGGTACCGACTAGGCCGTTCGCGTAATCCAGCGGCTGGCCGCCACCGGCGTGCGGCTGCTGCGCATGGGCTGCCATTGGGACCGCAAGACCAACCGCCAAAACGAGACCTGACCCCCAGATGAAAATGTGATTCGTACACATACCCGCTTTTTTGCTCTCTCTTCGGCGCAGGCGCTGCTGATTACGGCCTTTACGCCCGAGTTGGAGGAAGCGGGTTGCATGAGGAGACCATTCACCTGTTCTCATCTACTTCTCTCCCGGCACAAGCGTAAGGGCGAACACCACTACATTCCTGTTTTGCGGAAGAGTGAAGCTCTTGACCTGCTTGTCAGGGTCAAGAGGAAAGTTATAGGCGTAGAGATGGAACGTATTCGGGTCTACCGAGCCGTCGCCCTCTAGCCGATAAGGAACCTGGACCGCATCCGACTCTCCTCGTAGATGTCTGGACCCAGCCCAGTCGCTCAACGTTTGAGTAAATGGCGTTGAGCTTCCGTCGGTATAGTTCACCGTAAACAGTTGCCGACGCTGATTTCCCTCCACGGCGGCGCCTAGCAACCTCAGACTCGCGAAACTTCCCTGAGGAAGGGGGACCGTCCGGCTGCTGACCGCGTCTGGGACTCCTGCCGGACCGAGATTGAAACGTACCTCGTCGCCAACCTGCTGGGCGCCCAGCGTCGCTTCGGACAGGGAAGATCCATCGCGGTCCATGCTCTCCGACGACGTAAATTTGGCGCCTTTCTGTTCGATCGCTCGCACGTTGAAGATCGTCGATAGATCGACCGGTACCGTGTTTCTGAGCACGGACGTCACATGGAGGGTGATGGTTGCGCTGTGCGTCAGGTTTCCGGCAGTTCCCGAGATCGTCACGGTGCTGCTGGAGGGAGAAACATGGCTGGAAGCAACGGCGGTCAGCGTGCTTAGACCGCTCGCCGATGAAGGCTCAAACACCAGATGCACACCCTCCGGAACTCCGGACGCGCTCAGTTGAACCTTCTGTTGGAAGCCTCCCATCGGCATCAAAAGGATGTGACCGGCTCGGCTCGTTCCCTGCGGTACGGACAGATCGGTGGGGGCCGAGATGGAAAAGTCCGGCTGTCCCGCGTGGGGCGACGGCAAAACGTCATAGAGCGGCTGCACTGGATGCGTATCGGGGTTCTCTTCCGCGACCGAGATCGCCAGAATCCGAATATGAGGATTGGCGGGCAAACTCAGGGTCTTCGCATCCTCAGGAAGGTCCATCCGATACCCGAAGAGATACGAGTAGCTATAGGCGACATTCTTGCCTGCCGCGTCGTGGTAGTGATCGGAATACCATGCCAGTTCTGCGCGTTTGATGAAGCCGGGCTTGAGACCGATCATCTCACCATAGCTGTCGCCCCCACCCACCGAACTCCACTCGCGGTCATCCCACTGTCCGATGAAACCGCCCCAGTCCTCAATGTCCAGCTCCTTCTTGTTTTTGCCGGCTGCAAAGACGGCCTTCTGATCTCCGTCCTCTGCCGCTGCGAGTATGTAGACGCGATTGAACTTACCCTGCGGCAATGCAATCCTCTGCCCTTTTGTCACGATCGCATTCGGAGCGCCCGTCTTGGCCGCTCCCAACTTGAACGTAACGCCGTTGAAGAGAATCCGCGCCGGCAGCATCTCCGCAGGGAGAGCATCTCCTTTCCCATCGAAACCCGTCTTGTCGACAGTACCGGCGTTGGTGGCAGTCGCCAGTTCATAATGCAACGAAACCGGCGTAGACCGTACGCTGGGGATGTTGGACGTTGGGGGCGCGAGCCGGATCGCGAACGTGCGAGGCTGATACGCGCCGAAGGATGTCACCAGCGCACCGTTGTCCACCTTCGCGGCGCCCATGGGTTGTTCCTGTCCATTCACCTCACGTGCGCCAGTGATGGGCGCGGCAAAAGAGACGCGAACATCCGGCTGCGGCTTTCCATCCAGTTCCACCAGGCGCACAATGTACTCATCACTCGCCTCAGATCTCTTCAGCGCCATGATTCCGATGCGTGGATTGCTTACCTGAACCAGCGAGAAGCTGCTCCCCAACTTTCCCTTGTGCCTGGTGGCCTCAAAACCAAGCAGCGGGTCGTTCAGCCGCTCCGCCTGCCAATCCGTCTGCGCTTGGCGCCATCCGTCTCGATGCCCGGAGATACCGTAGGTGAACTCATGGCGCCCTATATCCTGTGTGCTCTGGTCCGGGTAGCCTCCCCTGGTCCCTGGAGTACGGATCAGAGTGAGACGGAGGGTATGGTCATCGGGCTTATCCGATCCATTCTTGCAACTGGTCAGAATCGTCGCGCCAAACTTGCCGCTCATGTCCGTCAAGTCAATCCACTGGTGCGTTGCGACCTCAAAGGTCCGCGGTTGCGCCGTCGGCCGTTCAATGGTTCCGATGCCCAGATTGTAGGTGGCCATCTGATTGGATGCCGTCAGGGGAAAGACAGCTTTGAGATTGCGTTCCCGGCTGTTCCAGTCAATCACGTTACCGAACTCAACCCGCTTGCCCGCATCGCCTGCCGAAAGCTTGATGGTTTGGATGAACCGCGATCCATCGGTTTCACGAGTTACCTGGAGGGCCACCTGCACCGGCCCTGACTCCACGACACGAATCACTGCGGGTCCGGAGACATATTCACGAGGGGCCGCCTGTTCCTGATCCCAGTCCATGTTCCATGCCGGCCATTGGGTTGGGTTGTCATAGGAGAGCGCCAACCGCGCGGGGGCGGTGAGCAACTCACGGTTCGCCTGCTTGTCGAAGATGCTCGAAACGTCCCCATCGGCGTTGAGCTGAACGCGATAATAGGCATTCTCAATCTCTTGGCCACTCACATGCAGCGTCGCCTCTTCCGCGCCGGCAGCGGCTCCCTTCAGCACGTGATAGACCGCGTAGCCCACCGAGGGGACGCGCGCCTCAAACAGAACTTTGCCGCCGGAGATCTGAGCGGGGTGTACATTGCCCTTTGGACCGACAACATGCACCTCCGCAGGCAGGCCGTTCGGGAAGTTCAGGGTAGCTTCCACGATGTCATCCCGCTCAATGTTCAGCGGGTTGAACACCACCACCGGCACGCCCTCGCCGTCCGTATCCATGGCTGCTGACACGCCCTCGACGCCACTCTTGAGCACGTCAGCGAACTGGTTGAGCGCGATCACGTCATCATTCCAGGCGAACTCATATGCCTTCGGAGTGGCCGTTCCTGCGGCCAGGTCGTGGAAGTGAGCTCCCATGGCCAGCGTCCATGCGCCGTTCAGCCGCTCCATGGGATAGGCGCGCGCTCCCAGCCACGACGCAGCAACGGAGGACTTCTCGGCAGCGTCGGCCAGCAACTCTTCCTTGCGGATCCAGCGTTTTTGATAGGCTTGCGAGGTCAGCGAGCCGGCAGAGTGATTGGTAAGTTCCAGCTCGCCGGTGTATCGCGGCAATAAGTTCTCCTCCGTTGGCGTGATATCGCGGAACATCTGATCCGCGGTGGCGGAGACCACATGCACCGGCCCTTCGCCCACTTGCACCTGCGGCCAGTCGGCGTGTGCCTCGCCACGATAGACCATCCCGTTCTGCGGCGGAAGAGATACCGTGCCTTTAGTAATGATCGCCTCAAGCCGCTTCACCGACTCGTCATTCGGCGCGCCCCCCACGTCACCGGTTCCGTAGTAGTGATAGTCAGTGAAGACTCCTGTCACTTTACCGTTATTCAGCACCCGCGCGGCCCAATCGCCCTGAAAGCGCCTCTCCGCACTCTGCTGTTCGCCTAATTCGATACCCTCCTGCTCCGAGCGCAAAGCGAAGAACTGTTGCAGGCCGCTTGAGCTGACCTTGCTTCCCCGCGGCCTATCCTGGACTTGTTCCTGCAATGCCGCCATCTTCTTTTGAACGTCGCTAAGGGCAGGATTCGGCGGCAGGGGCGGCAGAGGCGCGCTCAGATCCGTGGTGATACTGCCGCTGTAGGTTCCGGGGTTCAGCGCCGCCATCACGCTCTCGCCATCCGGCCCCACCCACACGCCCACGTTGAACGGCGTGCCCTCCGGCGTTCTCTCCAGCGAGTCCGGCCCCCCTACGTTCGCCGACGAACCCCAGGTCAACTTCTGCGTGGAAAATCCCTTGACGCCGGCGTGAGCAAGGATGGTTGGAAGCGAAGCGGGAAATCCGAAGCAATCCGGCAACATGAACTCTTCGCTGGATTTGCCAAACTCCCGCTGGAACCAATCATTGCCATAGAGGATCTGGCGCAGGAGCGCCTCCGCGCTCGGCGCATTGACGTCACCCTCTTCCATGGACGAGCCGGCCGGAAACCACCGCCCGGCCGCTACATCCTTCTTGACCTCGGCGAACTCCTCAGGGTAGTACTCCTTCATCATGCGATATCGATTGGCTCCGCTGAAGTTGAAGATATAGTCGGGATATTTGGCAAAGAGCTTGAAGTTGTACTCCATCGTATTGCGCAGATACTGATTGATCACCTGCGGATACTCCCACCGCCACTCGGTATCCAGATGCGCGTAGCCAACAACGTAGAGCGTAGGGACTTTCTCCAGGTTGGGCTTCTGAGCTGTCTGGGCAACGCCGGCCCCAGTCAGGAGGAGACAAGGCAACAGCCCGAAAAGGGAACGCCTACGAGAGATTTGCATCGGTTCTCCATACTGTTTGTGAAGCGCTTAAGACCGAACTGAAGCGTTTTGATGGATAGTCTTTGCCTGATGCCACGGACTATTGCAAAATGCGGTGCGTAGAGTGGGCGGCCTGCACGATTCGAGAGTTCGTTTGAGTGAGTGAGAGAGCCGCTGTTGGAGATGGCTCGAGCAACCGCTGACTTCCTGCGGCCGGAGCAAGGCCACGCGAGGGCAAAAGGGAGATGCAAACTGCGCTTGTCACGAAAGTAACCTCGAATCCCAGCGCTGCAAAAGGCGCCGAAGAGGAGGGAGGGACTGCACTGGGGCAGGCCGTTCCGCAGGCTTCTCATCGACCACCAACACCTCCTCTCCACGTATCAGGTCTACTGCTATGGGTATCCGTGCCCAGATAGGGAGCAAAGGCTCAGTCGGGCCACGTCTCCTGGTAAAGAGGCGTGGCCCGTAAACTCCCGCACCTCAAAATTGAAACAGGCCTTGAACTTGTAACACTCTCGGCGTGTTCTGCTGGTCAGGGCCAATGGTTCCGAAGCCGCTCCAGCCGGCGCCTGGAGTGTAGGTGGCAGGTCCGGCTCCGGGGTTGGTATTCGGACCGCCAAACAGGACGGAGTTGGTTGCATTGAAGGCATCTAAACGGAGTTGGAAGGTCGCACTCCTCCAGACCGGGAACGTCTTCATCAGGGAGAGATCCAGATCCGGCTCGGTCGGATTGCGAACCTGCTGTGTTCGACCGGTTAGGTTCATCAACCCGTAGGGTGGAATCCGCTGCCAGCATGCGCTTGGATCGCCGGAGGTGGAGAACCAGTCGCCCATCGTGGATCCGCCCTTGGGGCGATAGCTTTGGCTACAGGTGTAATACCAGCCCGTATCCACGCCCACAGGTGTTCCACTCTCCGCGGTTACCACAGAACCAAGGATCCAGCCCCCGATCACCGCATTGATGGGGTCGGATGGATGCCTCCAAAGTAGGCCTCCGCGTCCGATGGGCAGATTGTAGACCGAGGTGAACACCAGCACATGCGTTCGGTCATTGTTTCCAATCTGATGGATGCGGTGCAGATCCTGATAAGGCCAGCCGTTCAGATACCCGTCTTCGTTGATCGTTCTTGAGAAGGTATAAGCGAGCTGGAAGCTGAGACCATTTCCCCACCCGCTGCTCACGCGCTTGTTGAGCTTGACCTCCAACCCATTGTAAAAGTTGCCGCCGAGAGGAGCATTAAACTGTCCCACCAAACCGGTGCCGCCAGGGCGGCAGTACTGGGGCAGGATGGTGCGGAGTTCGACGGCGGAGATCGTCTTCGCGGTACCGCACTCCCCGGGTCCGGACATTCCGGGAACCTGGTAGTAAGGATTCGGTACCTGCTCATCGAAGTACGCGGGGTTGGCGATTGCCTGCTCCTCCTGGGCCAGACTTGCCGTCCCATTCACCCACAGGAACGTGCGCAGACGATTTGTGAAGTTGCCGGCGTACCTGGCGTCAAGGACGATACCGGAACCCAGATCACGCTGGAAGCCCAATGACATGACCTGCTCGATCGGTATCCTGCGGTCCGGGAAGTCAACCTCGACCCCGCCATTACCGAGATCCGTCTCCAAGCCAAGGGTATCGCCGGTGGGCTTAATCAAACCTGTCGCGAATGGATTGCCGCTCTGGAAGTAGTTCGTCGGTATGATACCGCTGTCCAGCGATGAGGTTAAGTTCGTCGTCTCCGTCATTCCTACGCTGGAGCCGCCCTCCAACCCGAAGGAGTAAAGGATCCCGTAACCGCCCCGGATGATCGTCCTGGGATTGACGCTATAGCCGAAGCCGAAGCGGGGACCCACGTCGCTATAGTCGGTATTGTAGGCATCCCGCGATTGCCCGTCGGTTCCCGCAAATTCAATTCCGCCCAGCACCGACGACAGGCTGGAAACGTTGATACCGGCCGCATTCCACGCGGCTACATTGCTCGCGTTAGCTACGTTTCCCTGGTAGGCTGACGTTTGCCCGATTGGATTCACGCAGGTCAGGCAGATGCCGCGATTCAGGAAGTTGTGCCGCTCCCGCAAACCCCGCTGGACGTCGTACCGGATGCCCATATTCAATGTCAGGTTCCTTGTAACCTGCACGTTGTCCTGGAAGTAGATGGAATAAACCGGGTACCCCTCCATGAGCGATCCGTTCCAGTCAATACCGCCTCCGGATGGATAGCCGAGATAAAAGTTTGCCAGCGCGGATCCATTCTGGTCATTGTTCAAAGTGCTGCAGTTTGGATTTGGCCCACCTGTAGGATTGTAACAACTTGCGTTTCTCGGATCGTATTGGCTAAACCCGGAGTTGTAAGAGAATCGGCCGCTTGGATTACCGCCGTCGTTCGGATAGCCACCAAACTGGTCCTCATCGATCTCGCCGCCATACTCCAGCGTATGCTTGCCATGGGTTTGGGTGAAGTCCACGTTCAGCGAGTAGTCATTGGTTACGCTATCGCTGGTAATAATGTCATTGCCAAACAGTTGTCTGCCGTTCACAAAGCCAGTACCCCAGCCGTCGCTGATGCTGAACTGCGGCATGTACTGCGTTCCGGTGGTGGGTGGCAGCGGCATGGAAATCCCGATCGAAGTCGGATTCGTTGCCTGGTTGATGCCATCCGGATTGCTTGCCCAATACCGGTTCCACGATATCTTGAAGTCTCCCGTCATGTTTGGCGAGAAGACATGGGTTACGTCCTGAGTCGCGACATAGGTCCGGTGGAAGGCGTTGATCGTGCCGTTCTCAGCCAGCCCCGTGATGCCGTTGCCGTTGTGAAAGTCCGTTCCGTTCGAGTAGATGTAGTAGCTGTAAAGCTTGGTTCTATCACTGAGGTTGTAATCCACGCGAATCTGCGGCTGGTTGTAATGGAGCAGTCCCGGGTTTTGCGCAAAATAGTTGTTCCCTCTCGCCAGATTCGCGGCGCTTTGGACGTTGGGCAATGGCAGGTACTTCAGGATTGCGGCCGCGGTGGGATTGATCATCGATCCCGGGATGGTGTCATTGGGGAACTCCGTCTGAGCAAGCTTGTTACTGTTGCAGGAGTTCACATCGCCGCCATCAAGACAGACCGCGGATCCGGGTTGAAAGATCGGAAGACCATTGGGAAACTCCCCTGGATCCAGTGCTCCAACCAGCCCGAAGTTGACTCCGGAGTTGCCCTGATAACCTGGCCGCAAATAGGCTGGGGCAACGTTCTCAAAGAACGAAGACTGCAGCGACTGATGGTAGCCCTCAAAGCCGAAGAAGAAGAACAGACGGTTTTTGATGATCGGGCCACCCGCCGTGATCCAGAACTGGTTCTGCACCTCGCCGTTGCGAGGGGCGCCATGGAGGTTGTTCTGATAGCTGTTCGCGTCCAGAGTCGTACCCTGAAAGGCGTACCGCGCGCTTCCATGAAACTGGTTGGTGCCGCTCTTGGTTGCAGTATTCACGGTTCCACCGCTGGTGCGTCCGTAGCGAGCATCATAGGTGGTGGTCATCACGTCCATCTCTTGAACGCTGTCCAGGTTCGGAGCGACCGTCCACTCTCCGGCGCCCTGAAGGTCATAGGTGTATTGACTGGTGATGTTGGATCCGTTCAAGGTGAATTGATTGAGCCCGTAGATGCCGCCGCCCAGGCTGTAGTTAGCCGTGTTGTCGTACCCGTTCTGCGCCGTATTCATCTGACCGTACGCCACCTGGCTACCAGGGGTCGTACCGATCAGGGGGTAGATTGCTCCGCCATTGAGCGGCACTCCCTCGATCGTTCGTGCGGTAACGGGGTTGTTTTCCGAGGCGTCCGCGGCATCCAGTTGCGGCGGAGCCGAGGAGACAACCACCCTTTCAGAAACTCGTCCGACTTGGAGGGTAAAGTTCTGCTTGAAGACCTGCGTTGTGGTCACCAGCACTTTCTCCTGCACCACAGTCTTGAAGTTCGGGGCGGAGGCTGAAAGGGTGTATGTTCCCGGCAAGACGTAGGGAATGAAATAGGCGCCTTTCCCAGTGGTGATCGCGGAATAGGTTGTTTTGGTGCTATTCTCCACGGCGGTCACCTTGGCGTTCGGGATCACAGCGCCGGATTGATCCGCTACCTGTCCAGTGAACGTCGCACGGAAGTCCTGGGCGTTGCCACGCAGAACTCCGCATGCGAAAACGATAGCCAAGAGGATCTTTGCCCAACGATGAGCGATGGGATGCATGTATAAACCTCCTCGAAAAGTCAGTTTGCGAATTTTGACTGCTCCGGCTCTGCCTGGAACCGGGGCGCACTGTTTGAAGGAAACGTTACCATTGCGTAATTAAACCAAATTGATGAGCGGTCCAATTCTCTATTGCCAGGGTCGTCTTGTCAAGATTTTTTTACCGGTCTAAATATTCAGGCAAAGGCGGCCCATCCGGCCAGATGAGATTCACTGCCCTGACCCCGCCTTGGCCGATCCCGTCCGAGGCCGTCCGCCCAGACCGTTGGCAGCCACAGCCTCGGCAAGCCCATCCATCTCACGAGGGGTCTGGCCGGCAACCGCAGGAAGCCCGCGGAATCAAGGACGTCTTCAGCAAAACCTGCTGCTTGGCTCTCGCTTCCCCGGGGATGACCGGCGCCGAAGATCCTTTGAGATGGCGGAACAACAACTCCGCGGCCGTCTTCCCAAGCTCCTCAATCGGCTGTTGCACAACGGTGATCGCGGGACGGACCGTGCCCGCGAGTTGGAAGTCGTCATAGCCGATCAGAGCAACTTTTTCCGGTATCCGTACGCCCATCCGCTGCAGGGCCTCAAAGGCGTCCACGGTGACACTATTCTTCAAGGTAAAGATCGCCTCAACCCGGTCTGGCCCCTTGAGCATCTTCGCGATCGCCTTCTCGCAAGAGGCATAGTCGCAAATTGTGGTATGCAGCACCGCCTCAAGCCCCGCCGCGGCCATCGCCGCCTGGTAGCCGCGTGCCCGTTCGCGAATTGTGTAAAGTTCAATCTCCCCGGTGAGACACGCGATTCGTTTGTATCCGTGAGCGATCAGATGGTGCGTTGCATGTTCCGCCCCAACAAAGTTATCCGCCACCACCGATGGGGCCACCGCGCCGGCCACCGGACGGTCCAGAGCCACCACCGGCACCGTAACGCGCATCAGCAGGCTGCGCAACTCGTCGTTCTCCGCGTCCGCCGGCGCAATCACGAACCCATCCACCCGATGCTGAATCAATGTGTTGACCGCATCCCGTTCCATTTCTCTCTCATTGTGGGTCGTCAGGACGATCAGCAGAAATCCGTGTTGGCGCGCTATCCCCTGCAACACTTCGGCGCAACTGGAGAAGAACGGGTCGGCAATACTGGGCACCACCAGACCGATGGTGCGTGTCTTATATCCTTTGAGCACTCGCGCGGCATGGTTCGGCAGATAGCCCAACTCTTTGATGGCGCGCTCGACGCGCGCCATCGTCCAAGGCTCTACGTGCTCCACCCCGTTAACCACCCGCGATACGGTGGTTGTACCCACCCCCGCACGCTTCGCCACTTCCCGTAAGGTGGGGTGCTTTCTCTGTTTCGTCATTGTTCGTCTCGACCCGCGCCACTCGTCGGCATGAGCAGACCTCCGATTCTTCACAAGCATTGGCATCTTTGCGGGCAGCTTGCCAGGGAAAAATGGACGGACGCACCCGAACTCGACGAAGAACATCCGCCGCAAGCCAGCCAAAGTTCAGCCAGCGGTCAGGTTGAACTCGGGAACCGGACAATCAGGAAAACTGCTGTGCAAGGATCGTACTACAGCCGTTCAAGTTTGCACACGCGGACCGAGGATCAGGTTGCGGCGCGCATCTTCGCCAACGATCTCGGGAACTATCGAGAAACGTGAGATCTTTCCCGCCCATTCGGATGAAAAACCGGCGCTCGGCTGCATACGAAATCCTTCGATTACCTCCACAAGTAGGCTTTGGAAAAGAGAGGAACGAAGAAGTTGAGAGAGGCGGACAGGTGAGATCGCCAGCCCTTGCGAGACATGGAACCGGAGTCGCACCGGCATCCATAGCTTCAGGTCTCCGGGCTCTCCTCGATCCAGACCGTCTATCCGTGCGCCTGATGGTTCGATCCTCTCCGGAACGACCGCGTCCGCGCGATATCGGGACCGAGGATCTCCTGGGCGTCGGCCTCGGGCTCTTCGGGGATCGGGGCCTCGGTGCGGGGATGTTCCGCCTCCAGGTGATTGCGGATCAGACCATCCTTGAGGATGGCAAAGGCTTCCTCCGGAGTGTCCGCGAACTGGAAAAGATCCAGATCCTTGACGGCGATCGCGCCCTTGTCGGCCAGCATCTCCAGGTTGATCACCTTCTTCCAGTAGCTCGACCCATAGATGACGATGGTGATGGGTTTGGAGAGCTTTTGGGTCTGGTCCAGCGTGAGCAGCTCGAACATCTCATCCAGGGTGCCGAAGCCGCCCGGAAAGACGACCAGCGCCTTGGCCAAGTAGGCAAACCAGAACTTGCGCATGAAGAAGTAATGGAAGTTGAAGTTGAGCGCCGGCGTAATGTAGGGATTCGGCTGCTGCTCGAAGGGCAGCATGATGTTGAGGCCGATGGACTTGCCGCCCGCCTCCCAGGCCCCTCGATTGGCCGCCTCCATGATGCCTGGGCCGCCGCCGGAGGTGATGACGAAGCGGTGACGGCGACCGGGAAGGCCCTTGGACCATTGAGTCATCAGGCGCGCCAGGGTGCGGGCATCCTCATAGTAATTGGCCATCTCCACGGCAGCCTCGGCGCGTTTATGGCGAAGCTCGGAGGCCTCACTCTCCCCGCTGCGGGCGGGTTGCTCTTCCGGCGGAGCAAGGGTAACGGATCCAGTGTTTTCCAGCAATTCGAGCTCTTGGAATGCCACGTCCCGGGCGCGGAAGCGGGCTGAACCGAAGAAGACCACAGTGTCCTGGATGCGCTCGCGGCGAAAACGAGCCATCGGTTCGTTGTACTCGGCCAGCAGGCGGATGGTTCGGGCTTCGGCGGAGTTGAGAAACTCTGGATTTTCATAGGCCAGAGGCGCGGAGGAGAGAGGAACAGGGGCGGGCTTGGGAGTGTGGTTACCAGACATGCACGATTCTCTTTTCGTTAGCCACGGTAGTCGCGGTAGTGGAGGAGCTCGCTGACGCCGATCCAGACATCGAGCAAACCGATGCCGGAGACGATGCCGCGAACCCAGCCTGTGTTGAGGATGCCTTGCAGAAAAGGATGGGCGAGCAGCCAGCCGTTTTGATCCCAGTAGCGCGGTGACCACGGGAGCACAGCCAGCAGGGCGCCGATGTAGAAACAGAACAGAACCAGAACCACCAGGCTCATCCGCTGTAACCAGACCGGCGCGGGCGCGGAGGCTCGGGAAGGGGCGGAGGCCTGGGAGGACGGCGCCGAATCCACCCTGGCCGGCGCCGGCGCTATGGGTTCCTGGTGAACTGCCATCGTCTCCTAACGTTATCAGGGTCGGACGCGAAGGGCGAGGGGTGGAGGAGGGATCCTCCGCTTCCTCTCGTCTCGTACAAGGCTCGGGCGCGTGGAGATGGGCGGGGCCGCTGACCTTCTCCTACGGATGGACGCCCGGACTGCTCTTCGGAGAGCCGGCCGCCGCGGACGGATAGGCTGCTCGCAGGCCGGCGGCGATCTGCGCTGCCGGCTCGTCCACACCGCGCGAATCCAGACCGAAGCGAACGGTGTTGTGTTCGCCGCTGATCGAGACCGGAAGTTGCAGGCCGGCCCCTGGCGCCTTGAACAGGGAGTTCAAGGACAGCAGCAGGACCGACTTCCATCCGGAGACCATCTGCGAGGCCTTCGCCTGCGTGCGGACAAAGCCGAGAAACTGGAAGGCGCCCGCACTCAGAAAGTAAGCGCCATGGAGCTGCGCCGTACCCCCGGGGACAACATAGTTGAGCGAAGGGACGACCAGCATTCCCTGGTCAAAGGAGAATTCGACGGTCATCTGGGAGGCGGCCTGGGGCTGGCTGGCGCCGGTTTGGGCCGCAGCCGCCTGTTTCGGCTCGCCCTGGGCGCGCAGACTCAAGGAGTCGATGCGATCCTGCAGCTTGGCGTTGGTAAACCGGAGATCATGAATGTTGACCTTGCCCTCCACTTCGAGCTTCTGGATCACACGCTCTTTGCCGGGCGGAATATGGATCCGGGCGTCGAGAGTCACCGCGCCAACCATCGCGGGCCGGGCGGATCTCGTGACCAGATTCAAAAGATCCTCGATTCGCCCGTCGGGCATGTGCGCCACCAGGTGAATGTCATGGCCTTGGCCATGGATGTTCACGATGCTGCCCTGAGCGGTGAAGCGGGAGTGCTGCAGCAGTGCCCTAACGGAAGAAAGAGTGGTGTCGCCATTCGTGGCATCCACATACGCATGGAAGGTGGTGGACAGGGGTAGCGGGTGGCCGCTGACGTCAAGCCGGAAGTCAGGTGTGCCGGCAGTCCCATTCACCTCAATCTGATCCAGCCGGCCGTTGAAATCGCCCTCGGAGAATAAGGTTCCGGCAATACCCTTGATGCTGCCCAGGTCCACATTGCGAAAGGTGTAGTGTCCATCGACCTGGGTGGAGCGGGGATCGCTGTGCCTCCACGGGCCAAAGTGCCCGGTAGCGTGGATGTCGCCGACGGGCTTGGGGTTGATGATTTGAGCGTCGTAGAGCAGAGCCCTGCCCGGAACTCCCGCGCTCGCCTCCGGCACCGTGAGCTTCAGATTCTGGATGCGAAGGGTCAGTGGCGCCTTCCCCGGTCCCGAGGGCGCGAAAGAGAGCGTGGCGTCCTTGCACTCGATTCTGTGCAAAGTGATGCGGATAGGGGGCTTGGGCGCGATGAAACCCGGCGGACTACCAGCGCCACCCGGCTTCCTATGCCGAGGAAGGTGGAGATCCAAGCCATCGATGCTCACCCAGGCCAGATCAAGGTGACGGTGGAGAAGCGCCGTCAGCGAGGCGCGGAACTGGAAGCGCTGGAGGCTCAGCAGAGGCCGGCCGGAGTCAACCGGAGCGTTTGCAGGGGCAAGCACCCGCAGTCCGCTCCCCTCTACCTCAATCCCTCCCCATCCTTTCACCACGGAGGCCTGCAGCGAACCAAGCTCGACCGGGGCGTGGAAGCGCTGGCTGAGCGTGGCGACGACGCTGGAACGCAGCAGCGGTCCAAGGTGCCGGGCCACATACTCCGCGGCTGCCAAAAAAGCGAGGAGCAGAAGAGCCAGGCTGAGGCCGACGGCGCGGAGCAAGCGCCCGCGGCGGAAGTTATCGCTGCGGCGGAAGGGCGGCTTTTGGCCGGTGGCTTGGGCTGAGCTGGAGGGTGACTTGCCGCCTGAGCCTTGCTTCTCCCCCTCCACAGAGCCGTACCTGGCTTGGTCTTCCCTCCCGTTCTCGCTTGTCTCAGCCAAGTTGCATGCTCCGCTCTTCCACCGCAAGAGCTTCTCCTCAGTCTCGCATGGGGGTTCGACGCGCTCCAAGCGGCGGAGGGCTCAGCGCGCCCAAGACTGAGGATGAGAGAATGGGAGGGATGCTTCAACTCTCCGGGGCCGGCAAACGCTACGGCCACAAGCTCCTCTTCGAAGACGTGAACTGGCTGATCACGCCCAATGAACGCACCGGCCTGGTGGGCGGCAACGGCACAGGCAAATCCACGCTGTTGAAGATCCTGGCCGGATTGGAGACGCTGGACTACGGGCAGAGAACGCACATCAAAGGGATGACCCTGGGGTATCTTCCCCAGGACGGGCTGGCGTTGACCGGGCGCACCGTCTTCGAGGAGTGCCTCTCCGTCTTCGACCAGTTGCGCTCCATGGAAAAGGAACAAGAGCGGCTCACCCATGTGCTGAGCGACGCCGACCCGAAGTCGCGCCAGTACGCAGAGGCCGCCGACCGCTACTCCGAGATTGCGGACTTGCTCCTGCACCATGACATCTATACGCTGGACGCCCAGGTGGGCGCGGTGCTGGGCGGGTTGGGGTTCCGCAAGGAAGACTGGGAACGGCGCACGGAGGAGTTCTCCGGCGGCTGGCAGATGCGTATTGCGCTGGCCAAGCTGCTGCTGCAAAAGCCCTCCCTGCTGCTGCTGGACGAGCCCACCAATCATCTGGATCTGGAGAGCCGCAACTGGCTCGAAGAGTATCTGCACAACTACGAGAACGCCTATGTGCTGATCTCCCATGACCGCTACTTTCTGGATGTGACCGTGAACAAGACCGTGGAGGTGTGGAACAAGCGCATGCAGGTCTATCACGGCAACTATGAGAAGTACCTGCAACTCAAGGAGGAGCGGCGCACCCTGCTCATGAACGCCTACAAGAACCAGCGCGAGCGGATCGAGGCCCTGGAGACCTTCATCAATCGCTTCCGCTACCAGGCGACCAAAGCCAAGCAGGTTCAGTCGAGGATTAAAGAGCTGGAGAAGATCGAAAGGATCGAGGTGCCGGAGGAAGAGGCCACGATTCATTTCAGTTTCCCGCAGCCCCCGGCCAGCGGACGAACGGTGATCGAGGTGAGCAACCTCACCAAGATTTACCCAACGCCGGCGGGCGGAGAGAATGTCGTGCTGGAGGATGTCAGCTTTACCATCGAACGTGGCGACCGGATCGCCCTGGTGGGAGCCAACGGCGCCGGCAAGTCCACCCTGATCCGCATGTTGAGCGGCCAGGAGGCGCCTACCGCTGGAACCGTACGCTTGGGCCACAACGTGCTGGCCGACTTCTTTGCCCAGGACCAGTACAAGGTGCTGGATGGGTCCGCGCAGATGCTGGACGATATCTCCGGCAGCAATCCCCGGGTGGATGTGGTGACCCTGCGCTCTCTGCTGGGATGCTTTCTCTTCTCCGGTGACGACGTCTTCAAGAAGCTGGGCGTACTCAGCGGCGGCGAACGCAACCGCTACGCCATGGCCAAGATGCTGGTGAGCCCGGCCAACTTTCTGCTCCTCGATGAGCCCACCAACCACCTGGATCTGCGCGCCAAGGACGTGCTGCTGGATGCAATCCGCGAGTTTACCGGCACGGTGATCTTCGTCTCCCACGACCGGTACTTCATCGATGGGCTGGCCACCAGGGTCTTCGAGGTCGAGGAGCGGAGAGTCCATATCTACCCCGGCAACTATGAGGACTACATCTTCCGCAAGCAGGGCGGCATACCCGCCAACACGGCCGACGCCGAACGGATGCTCACCCACGATGCTGTCACGAACGCCCGCGTGGATGCGGCCTCTGGAATGTTCAAGGTGGCCAAGCAGGCAACGGTTGCCACAGCGCCGCAGGCCGCGGCAGAGACCGCCCAGACCAGCGAGGACGCGGCGGGCGGCGGCGGAGAAGGCGGTCCAGCCTCTCGGCCCGGCGTCAAGCGGCTGAACCCCATCAAGCTGAAACAGATCGAAGATCGGCTGGCCGGCATCGAGGCGGAGCTACAGGAGATGGAGGCCAGGATCCAAGCCGGCGAGCAGCATCAGGCCGTCTTCACCACCGCCGCTGCGGCCCAGGAGCTGGCCCGCGAACTGGAGGCGCTGCGGGAAAAGCACGAAGCGCGCACTGCGGAGTGGGAGAGCCTGGCGCTGCAACTGGAAGACCAGACCGTCGGCCAGAGTTGACGGCGCAAGCTGAAGAGCGTGCAAAAAGCCCTCGCCTTGGATCGGATGCCTCCTCGGCAAAGACGACGGGAAGAAGCCGCTCCGGGCGAGCCCCACGGAGGAAGGATACGCTCAGCCGGTCTTCAGAAACCGGCCTGCGTTGATTGAGCCTGTTCATGGGCGTGGTAGCTGCTGCGCACCAGCGGTCCGGACTCAACGTGGCGGAAGCCCATCCGCAGGGCCTCGTGCTTGAGAAATGCGAACTCCTCCGGCGTGTAGTAGCGGGACATCGGGAGATGGTCGCGGCTGGGACGAAGGTACTGGCCGATGGTGAGGATGTCCACTTTGCGGTCAGCAAGATCTCGGAAGACGCTGAGCAGCTCATGCATCTCCTCGCCCAATCCGACGATGATCCCGGTCTTGGTCACCTGTGAGGCCGCGCCGCAGTGACTGCCGGCCTCGCGCTTGGCCTCACCCAGAAACTCCAGACTGCGCTGGTAGCGTCCCCCGGACTTGGCGATGGGGTAGAGCCGCGGCACCGTCTCTATGTTGTGATTCAGAATCTCCGGACCAGCAGCCACCACCATGCGCCGGGCCTCGGGTAGGCCCTGGAAGTCCGGAGTGAGAACCTCCACCTGTGTGCCGGGCGAGAGCCGGCGAATCTCCTGGATGACGTTGACAAAGGCCCGCGCGGCGCCCAGATTGTCATCGTCGCGGTTGACGCTGGTGACCACAGCATAGGCCAGCCCGAGGGTGGCGACGGCTTGAGCCACCCGTTTCGGCTCCTCCAGATCTATGGGTTCAGGCTTGCCCTTGGGCACCGCGCAGAAGCCGCAGCGGCGAGTACACAGGTTGCCCAGCATCATAAAAGTGGCTGTCTTATGATTCCAGCACTCGCCGATATTGGGGCAGTGGGCGCTCTCGCAGACCGTGTGCAGATTCAGTTCACGCGCCAGAACCTTGAGGTTGTGAAAGGTCTCGCCCATGGGGGCGCGAGCCTTCAGCCACTCCGGCTTCGGCGCGGGCTTGCGCGGGGTGAGATCAATCTGGATCAGGTTGTCGGATTGAACGACGAGAGGAGCCACGACCGCCTTTGCTTCCACCTGTTGCAAGTCCTGCATCTGCTCTAAAGATTGTAGATGGTTTCGAGTCTCGCTCCAAAGACGCGAGGAACTGCCGGCTCCGGCGAAGCCAGAGCCCTTCGGGGTGTCCTGGAAATTGTCCTGTTTTGAGACAACCTTCTATCTGACCTAAAGTCGATTGGCTTCTTCGTCGATAGGACCGTACATGTTGTACGACCTTCTTCTCGCGCTTGCCGCCGTCGCGCTTCTGCTCTCGCCGCTGGTGATCAACGCCTATCCCAGCCGTGAACTTCGCCGCAGGTTACGGGCGCGGCAGAATCGGCGGCAAGAAGAGATCCCGCCCTCAGCAAAGGCTCTGGGGCACTCTGACGCCCTCGGAAGGGCGCGAATTCGTCCCCGGAACGCCCTCAAGTGGCTCTTCCTTCAGCAGGAGACGGTCCCACCCCGGTCGAGCGGCAAATAAGCTGGAGAAGCTGAGTCAAGGAAGGCTGAGTCTCCCTCCTCTCACTGTAGCCGCTCTCGGACCTCGGTGCGGCTCAAGTAGAGGAAGAAGACGATGCTGAACAGGCCGCGGATGAGCAGAAATCCGATGTGCCTGCGGGAGTAAAAGTAGAAGTCGCCGGCAGCCAGCAGAAGAAAGCCGGCCGTCACCAGAGACCACCCCCAGCGGCGCAGGCGCAGGAAGCCCAAGACGCCAATCACCATCAGCGTGCAGAGGATGAAGATGCCGTAACGGGCCAAGCCGGCTCCGTAGACGCCACGCACCGCCGCCACGGCGTTGAGCGCAGCCAGCAGCAACAGGTACAGTGCGATGAAGGCCATGCCGGGCAGCATGCCCTTCAGTTCGCCGGCAGGGGTGCCGGGAAGATGGCGCGAGCTGAAGCCTGTGTCCTGGGCAGCCGGAATCTCAGCTTTCGGTGGAGCTGCCTGCGTGGGCTCATCCCGCGTAACTGAATCAGGATCCACGCTGCGGGAGAGAGACCGGGCGGATTGGGGATCGGCTGGGTTCATAAGGCTGGGTTCGGAGGCCGCGTCCGGCGATCCGGCGAGGAGACAAGCGGTTCGATCGCCTTCCGTCTACAGCGTATGCAGATAGGCAAGCAGATCCTGGGTCTGCTCCGAGTTGATGTTGATGGCCGGCATCAGGCCGTGGCCCTCCTGGAGGGTCATCCGCAGGCGCTCATCGTTGGCCGGGGCTCCACTGGGGAAGTAAGGCTGCTTGAATACGCCCAGCAGAGGCGGACCGTGCAGGGAATCCGAGTCGCGGTCGTCGTGGCACTGGGCACAGTAAATCTGGAAGTCCTGATACCCGCGCCTTTGCTGCGCGTTGAGCTGGTTAAGCGGCGTAGGCGGAGGCAGAGCCGGGCGGCAGCCTGCGAACAAGGAGCAGACAAGGATGCAGCCGCAGAGGCGCCACAGGCTGCGACGGATTGGGTTCATGGGTCCAGCCTCCTCTGGCGCCTCTGCCGAGCCACGCGAATCCTACTGAGCATCCCGCTTGAAGACCTGTTCCGCAAAGAAGTTCTCTACCTTGGTCTGATCGGTAAGAATCTCAAAATAGGCGGTCTTGAGGAGCTGGGCTCGGCTGTCATGCAGTTGTTGACGAATGCTTTGTTGCACGCGCGGGTCGTTGAGATCGCGCTGCCCGGCAGCGTCCTTGCTGATGAGCTTGAAGATGAAGTACGCCACCGGCTTGTGGGTGGTGGCGTCAAACTGAGGGATGATATCCGTGGTTTGTCCGGAACTGAGCTTGGTGATGGCCACGTAGATCGTAGGGCTCGTCTTGAGCTGGGACTCGGTGATGAAGCCCATATCGCCGCCGTTGGGCGCGGTCTGCGGGTTCTCGGAGAAGTTGGCGGCAAGCTCACCGAAGTCCTCTCCAGAGTCGATGCGGTTCTTGATCGCCTGAATCTTCTTCAGCGCGTCGGCATCGTTGGCGGCCTTGTTGTTCTGCAGGTTGCCCGCCTGTCCGGTTCCCTGGTCGGTGACCTCGATCTGAGCCAGATGATAGGCGGGTTCGATCAAATTGAAGTCCGCCTTGTGAGTGTTGTAGTAGTTGGTCACATCAGCGTCGCTGACGTTGATGCGAGAGTTGATCTCCTTGTTGAGCAGCTTGTCTTCGGTGATGCTGCGCCGAACATCGCGCCGAAGCTCATCCAAGGTAAGGTTGGATGCCTTCAGTTTGGCCTGGAACTGCTCCTCGGTGTAGGGAGCTTTCATCTCGGCCAGCTTGGCGTCCACCTCGGCATCGGTGGCGGTCAGGCCCTGCTTGGCGGCCCGCTGATCGATGATCGCCTCCACAATCAGCGTGTGCAGAATGTTCAGCTTGAGCGAGTCCTCCTGATCCTGCGTGGGCGTCTGTTGCTGGGCATTGGAAGCCAGTTGCGCCTGATAGGCCTTGTCCACCTCACTTTGGAAGATGGGATTGCCATTCACCGTGGCTGCCACTCCCTGTTGCGGGCCTTTGTGACATCCAGCAAGGAAGACGAGCGCCAAGGCAAGGGAGCAGGCGAGAAAGCGACGGATCGAATGAAAAGGCTTAGGCATCGGGTAGGATTCCTGGATTTTGAGGCTGCGGAGTATGGAAGGCAGCATTCCAAGTCTACAACTTACCAAGGTCTACCGTGCGAACGCTGGTGATCGCCGGAACCCGGCGCAGAGTGGCGATCGCCTGGTGAAGTGCATCCTGAATTTCCTGCGAGGCGCCTCCGCTGGGCGTGTCCAGTTGGACAAAGGCCAGGGCATGACCCGGTTCGGTCTTCACACCCGCCAGGTCGGGAGCCGAGTCCGCAGCCGGGGAAGGCTTCTCCCGGCCCAGCGCGAAGCTGGCGATATTCAGCCCAGCCTCACCCAGGATGGTGCCAATGCGGCCAATCACGCCAGGTACGTCCTGGTTGCGGAAGATCATCAACGTACCGGCCAGCTCGGCCTCTATGTCAATGCTGTCGTAACGCAGCAGGCGCGGAGAGCGGCCATGGAGGACCGTGGCTACCCCTTTCCAGAGGCCATCCTCACCGCCGCTGCCGGCTTGCTCCCCAGCCCCGGATCCCGTCTGGCGCGTCCAATGGAGGGTCATGCCCAGGGTCGAACCGGCGCCGCCGGCAATCTGCTCGCGCTTCTCCTCCTGGACGCGGATCCCTCGCTCGGCAGCGGCGGTCATCGCGTTGATGCGGTTGACTCCGTCTGCGCCGTAGAGAGCGCCCGCGATCGCGGCGTTGCGAATCATCTCCGTCTTCAGCGCAGCCAGCCTCCCGTTATAGGCAAGCGAGATGCTGTCCACTGAACCCCGCGAGGAGCCGGGGCCGCCGGAGCTGCCCGCGTGGCTCAGTAACTGGCCCAGCCGGGAGGCCATCTCCACGTAAGGCGCGATCTCGGCGTACTCCTCCTCACTGAGCGAAGCGGCGTTCACCGCGTTCTGCACCACGCCCAGTTTGAGGTAGTCGCGGACCTGATTCGCAAGTTGGATGCCGATGGCCTCCTGGGCCTCGTCCGTAGACCCGGCGATGTGCGGGCTCAGCAGGACCTGCTCCATTCCAAAGAACGGTGAATCCTTCGGCGGTTCCTGGCGGAAGACATCCAGGGCGGCGCCGGCGACATGGCCGGAGCGAATCGCTTCAGCCAGAGCGTTCTCCACGATCAGTTCCCCGCGCGCACAGTTGACGATGCGGATTCCCTTCTTCATCCCCGCGATCGAGCGTTCGTTGATCAGCCCTTCGGTCTGGGGGGTAAGGCCGACATGCAGGGAGAGAAAGTCGGAGCTGGAGAAGACCTCCTCCAGCGTCAGCAGGGCAACATGGTTCTCCCGGGCGATGACCGGAGCGATGAAAGGGTCATAGCCGATCACCTTCATGCCAAAGGCCAGGGCGCGCCGCGCCACCTCAAGGCCGACGCGGCCCAGGCCAATGATGCCCAGCGTCTTGCCGCGAAGCTCGGAACCCTGCAAGGACTTCTTCTCCCAGCGCGCGGCGTGCATGCCGGCATTGGCGCGGATCATGCCCCGGCACATGGCGATCATCAAGGCGAGGGTGAGCTCAGCGACGGCGACGGCGTTGGCGCCGGGGGTGTTCATCACGACGATGCCCCGGCGAGTGGCCTCCTCGGCATCGATGTTGTCAACGCCCACACCCGCGCGGCCGATCACGCGCAACCTGGAAGCGGCGGCCAGCAGGGCTGCATCCACCTGGATGGCCGAGCGCACCACCAGGGCATCGGCATCGGCAAGCTCGGCCGCCAGGCCGCCGGGCGCAATCCGCTCCGCGGTGACGACCTTCCACCCCGGTTCCTTTTGGAAGATAGCGAGAGTAGCGGGAGAGACTTTTTCTGCGAGAACGATCTTCAACGAGGGCTCCAGAGGTGAAATCAAGCACGCGAAAGCCGGCTTTCGGGCATCTCTTCCAGTGTACTGCGGGATCCCGATTCAGTGCGATGATCGGACGGCTCCAGAGACGCGAGAGGGCATCCCGAAACCGTCGCTTTCACGGCCCGCAACCCGATAGATCACGCATTTGGCCGCTGTCCAGAGAGTCTCCCCCAGTGAAGCACCGAACGCTTAATGGAAGACGCCTTTGTGCGTCAAAGCCGGAGGCCGTTCGGCACGCCCACCCACAGACCAGATCCCCGGATGCGGGGCTCATTTGGCTGGTTCGGATTTGGCCGGCGCCGGGGGCGTTGCCGCCGGAGGAAGATACGGCGGGGGCGGAGTCACGCCTTCAGCGCGCAGGGCTGCGTCGATCTGGGAGAAGACATAATCGACCGGCAAAGCCCCCTCATACTTTGCGCCATTGATGTAAAAGGTGGGCGTGGAGTCGATGTTCAGAGCATTGCCGAGATTACGCTCCGCCTCGACGAGAGAGGTATCCTGTTTATTGATGCAGGCGTCGAGCTTGGCCAGATCGACCTTCTGCAACGCGCCCTGATCGCGGGTAAACTGATCCAACTGCGCGTAACTGCGCTCCAGCGTGTGCTGGGGTGCTCCAGGTTTCGAATCGCCGGATTTGACGCCGGCTCCGGCGGGCCCACCCAGTTTGCTGGTCCCAATATCATCGTGGTGCTCATGAATGTAATCCACCAGGTTCCAGTAACCTGCGGACGACTGTTCCGCCATGCAGTTGACGTCCACCGCAGCATGCATCGCCCAAGGGTGCTGGTCGAGTGGAAAGTCTTCATAGACGATATGCACCTTATCCCCGTAGCGCTGAGTGATGGCGGGAAAGAGGCTGTCATGGAAGCGAGCGCAGAAGGGACACTCCAGATCATCGAAGTTGACCATGACCACAGGAGCGGAGGCCGGACCGCCGCGGAAGGGGCGGTTGGCGACCGGGATCATGTTGCGGGGGTCAGAGGAGATGTCGTAGCGGATGAACTGGGCCAGAGTCTTGCCGTCGCCGGAGATGAGAAAGCTCACCGGACGCGAGGTCTTGCCGTCGGCCGTAAAGGTGACAAAGATCGTGTCGTAACCAGGCAAGGATGCGGGCGCCGGAGCCGAGACGGCGATGGTTGACCCGGGGGGCAGCTCGGCCTTGTTGCGCAGCAGCACCTCAACACTATGCACCATCGCCGGGGATAGCGGAACGCCGATCTTCACCTGGCTGGGTACTGGGTGTGCCTGGGAGCCCCCAACGCTGTTCCCGGGGCCGGCTGAGGATTGGGCATGGCAAGGAAAGGTGGCCAGCAGCGTGGCGAACAGGACAGGGGTGAGGCGACGAGTGATCAGCACAATCTTTTCATTAGACCATCTTCCATGGGGATGGGTATACCCGCCCCACTGAACCCCGCGCGCATCCGGCAAGACAAAGACAGCTCTCCGGCCGTATACTTCTCGCCCTCAGCACAATCTGGACGGCTGGCGATCGCCGCAAAAGCCCCTCGGCGGCGTCGGCAGGGAGGACACCATGAAGATGACCGGCACTGTGGATCAGGTACTCAAGCACAAGATTTTCAACAAAGTTCTGCTTATCTCTCCAGAGCAGACGGTTCGCGACGCCCTGTCCGCCATGGCGGAGTACGATATCGGAGCGCTAATGGTAACGTCTGAAAACAGGCTGGTGGGAATTCTCTCCGAGCGCGATTACGCGCGCAAGGGAGTTCTCCTGGGCCACGACTCGAGTCACACCAAAGTCTCCGAGATCATGACTCGCCAGGTCGTC
>JAKAQS010000203.1 GCA_021819585.1 Acidobacteriota bacterium | reverse complement strand
AGGCGAGGATGGCGGCGGCGATGACCAAAAGGAGAGCGATGCCTGCCGCCAGCCGGCGTCCGAATCGAGCTGGTTTGGCCAGGGCGCCTGCGGCTGGCTCCGGCGGCGAGATGGCAGGTTGGGACGCCTCCGGGGCAGGATGCGGATCTGGAGTGGGCAGCGCGGTCTCCGGTCCAGCGGCGGTGGAGGGCGACCGCCAATGAAAGGTGGGCGCATAGGAACCGCGGGGAAGCTCGATCCACAGGGCAGAGTCGGCGGGCGCTGTCTGGTAGTAGGTCTCCAGCCTGCGGCGAACCTCGCCTGCCTGTACGCGGACCACCGGATCATCGCCCGTGGAGTAGCTCGCAGGCCGCTGAAACACCTCGGTTCCGATGGTGCGTTCCTTCAGTTGCTCCGGGTGACCGTCAAGCTGGTGTTGAACAATGTATTGAAGAAACTGCCGGCAGCGCGAGGCGCTGCGAAAGACCGGGCTGTCCAGAATTGTCTGAAGCTCTGCCAGTACTGCTTCTCGCTTTTCCCTGTCTTGCTCCTCCTCCACGCCCGGCGTCTCACCGCTCCGTGGAGAATCGACCGCCGCTTTCATCCAATACCCGCCCTCAGAAGGCACATACTCCTTGGCCGGATTGCCAGCCAGAGCGCAACGCTGATTTGAGCGTCTGCATGAGGCATGCAAGCCATTGGTTGCCGGCGGGAGACCCAACTGGAGCCGTAGCCGCCGGGACACAGCCAGCCCTGGAACCCTTGCAAAGCCTTCGCCAAGTAGACAGGATTCCGGAGGACGGTGTCAAGGGATTAAAGCGGTTTCCATGCACCCGGCTCTTAGCCCGCTCTGCAACGAAGATCGCTTTGGGCCTGCCGTGGTATCTCAATGAAAAGAATGGAATTTTACGGTAAAACACCGAGTATTACTTGTCACTCGCCATTTACACGACCTAGATTGCACGACGGATTGGAGAAGGGCGTTCAGAGGATTTTGCATTCGAGCGCCTTTTTGATCTGTACCCGGTTTTGAATGCCGGTGAATGGAGTTTCAGAGCTGAACAGGAGGTTTCAGAAGGATGAGACACGGGAGGAAAAGACGGTGATCCAGACAAAGCGTATTCCCAGGGTGTTCGGGATCTTCCGAACAGCATGGAAGTTATCGGTCGCGGTGGCCATCGCTGCTTGTTTCATGGCGATGGGAGCTTTTGCCCAGATTGTTACCGGAAGTCTTTCAGGAACGGTGAAGGATACGAGCGGGGCTGTGATTCCGAAGGCGCAGGTCACGCTGATCGACGAGGCAACCAGCGACCACCGTTCCACGGTGGCGGACGGTGCTGGTTACTTTACCTTCGCGGCGGTTCCGGCCGGGAACTTCACGGTGGAGATTCAGGCGCCAGGGTTTGAGACTTGGAGGAAGATCGACATCGTCATGAACTCGGGTGACGTGCATATCGTCTCCGGAATTGCGCTGGCGGTTGGTTCGATGAATACGACGGTCTCGGTAACCGCTGCGCCGACGCAGATCATCCCCACCGATTCGGGGGTGCGATCGGATGTGATCACCTCGAAGGATCTTGAGAGGCTCTCGATCGAGAGCCGTAACGTCTCCGAGCTGTTGAAGATTCTGCCGGGCGTGACCTATGTGCCGAATGGCACCTCTGGCGGCGGCTCGGTGGACTTCTCGGCGGAGGCGCCGACGGGTAGCACGGACGGTGTGGGCTACTCGCCCAGCGGCGCGCCCTACCGTGGCGGCACCGGATTCCTTCTGGATGGCGCCAACATTATCGACCCTGGCTGCAACTGCTATTCGATCGCCGTCCCCAACCCGGATATGACGGCTGAAGTGAAGGTCCAGCAGACGTTCGGGGCCGACGCGCAGAACGGGCCGGTGGTCATCAATACGACCAGCAAGAGCGGTACGAGCCAGCTTCACGGCGAACTCTATTTCTATGCCCGTAACCAGGTTCTGAACTCCAATACATGGCTGAACGATGACTCCAAGCTGCCGAAACAGCCGGGGCAGTACTACTATCCGGGCGGCAACATCGGCGGCCCCATCCCGATCCCCGGGTATAAGCACAAGCTGTTCTTCTGGGCCGGCTATGAGTACTACGACCAGATACTGGCCGCATCCGCTCCGTTGGAGTCTTATATCCCGAGCGCCGGCATGTTGTCCGGCAACTTCACCTCCACCGGCTCCGGCAACTCTAAGCTGTGTCCGAACGGATTCAGCTCTTCGGCGGTGAACTGGTGTGCCGATCCGACGGGATACCTGGATCCGAACGGCAACGCCATCAACGCATCCAACGTTCCGGTAGATCCTGGAGCCACGGCGCTGGCCAAGATGTTCCCGGCGCCGAACGCCAATCCGGCGACGACTCCCGGAGGCTACAACTATGAGCTGCCCTACTCCAACCAGCAGAACGGCTACATGGTGCGGGGCCGCGTCGATTATGACATCAACCAGAACAACAAGTTATTTTTCACCTTCCAGCAGGGTGCGACGACGTACATCACCGAGGCCCAACTTTATTACACGCCGGCTGACTCCGTGCAGTACCCTGGCGGTCTTATGAAGGAGCCGAACACATCGCGCGTGGCAACGGTGAACTTTGTCAGCGTGATTCAGCCAACCCTGACCAACGAGTTTATCTTTGGGTGGGGATGGGATAACTCGCCGACCCGGCCGAGCGATCTTTCAGCGATCTACAAGAGCACGCTGGGCTACCCCTATGGAACCGTCTACAGCTCGGCATCCGAGGTGGTTCCATCGATCAACTCTCCGTCTGCAACGACATTTCCCAACATCACGCAACCGGCTCTTTGGGGCCCATCCGGGGAATATACGCTGAAGAAGGCGGTTCCCTCGTTTACCGACAACGTAACCAAGGTTTGGCGTACCCACACCTTCAAGTTCGGTGCTTTTACAGAGCTAGTCGGGAACGATCAGGGTTATTATGATTCGCCGAATGGCCAGTTGTACTACGGGAGCACGCCTTTACCGAACGAGGTGAACGATTCCAGCGTTCCAAAAGGCACGGAGATAGGCTCGAACAATCCGACGGCCAACTTCATGATGGGCATCGCCAGCTCCTTCCAGCAGCAGAGCGCCGCGGTGGTGCAGGATATGGCCTATCGCACGACGTCTGCTTACCTGATGGATACCTGGCAGGTGCGGCCTCGACTATCGGTGAACTTTGGCGTTCGCTTTGATCATGTGGGACGCTGGTACGATCGCCAGGGCGTAGGCCTTGCGACGTGGATGCCGCAACTGTTTGCCCAGGATCTGGATGAGAACGAGACGGCGGGGAAGCAGATCGTGGAGTATCCCGGTGTTCGTTGGCACGCAATCAATCCGGGCATTCCCAACGGAGGTTCGCCGACGCGGCTTGCCTGGACCAGCCCGCGCGTCGGATTTTCCTATGATCTGCATGGCGATGGGAAGACCGTGATCCGCGGCGGTTGGGGTGAATATGTCTGGAACGACCAGTTCAACGACTACAGCGGCCCGTTGAGCACCTCGCAGAACATCGCCACCTACGCCTCGCCTCTTGGCCAGGCCATTACCCTGCCGGAGATCCCGAAGCAGGCGGCGTTTGGCAACAACCAGCCCGCAGGCACGATCTACGCGGCGGACGCCAATGACTACTGGGATCCGCAGACCTATTCGTGGAACCTGACCATCGATCGCCAACTGCCCTGGAACAGCATGCTGGACGTAGCCTATGTGGGCAACAGCACCGACCATCTGCTGATGGGTGGACAAAGCTCGGGCACGAACATTGGCGGTCTGGAGTTCACCAACGAGAACAAGATCCCGCTGGGCGGCCTTTTCGGCGCCGATCCGGTGACGGGAGCGGCGGCGCCGAAGGACCCGGACAATACCAGCTCTTATGCGCTGCAGGATTACTATCCTTACGGCGGATGTCTGGCAAGTGGAAAGTGCTACGGCTACGGCACCGATGGCCTGTACGTCTTCGAGCATGTTGGAAACTCCAACTACAACGGTCTACAGGTATCGTGGGTGAAGCAGACGGGTCATGCATCCTTTGACTTCAACTACACATGGTCCAAGTCGTTGGGTATCGTCAATAGCACGCTGAACGCATTCAGCGTTCACGGAAACTACGGCATCCTGTCGATCGATCGTCCGCAGGTCTTCAACGCCTCCTATGCGTATAACCTCGGCAACCTGTACCACGGCCGCCAAAGCGTGGTGGGCGCGGTGCTGAACGGTTGGACGATCTCCGGCATCACCACTTTCCAGGACGGCGGCAACCTGCAGGCTGAGTCCTCGCAGAATCTGGGCTTGACGGTGAGAGAGCCAACCGGCTTTGGAAACAACGTGAGCGGAGGCACGGAGACGCTGACGTCCAGAACCTGGTTTGGAACCGATGCGGACGAGATTCTGCCCGTCGCCACTTGCGATCCCAAGGGTGGACTTCAGTCGTTGGGGCTGCTCAATCTGAGCTGCTTCAGCGTTCCTACCGTGGGAACCCAGGGCGACCGGCAGATTCATCCCTATCTGAGCGGCCCGGTCTATGACGACACCGACCTGACCATCTTCAAGACGTTCAAGGTTACGGATCGTCAGAACGTGCAGTTCCGGGCTTCCGCCTTTGATTTCATGAACCACTCGCTGTGGGGATCCACAGGAGGGAACATGTTGAATCTGACCTATCAGACTGAGGACGGCGGCCATACCTTCACCACCAACAGCGCCATTCTGGGCGCGGCTACCAGCGGAGCCTGCGGAGCGAACTCCGATGTCTGGGGCTGCGAAGACCAGAAGACGCCCTACTCCGGAGCCGGATACGCTCGCATCATTGAGCTTTCGGTAAAGTACAACTTCTGACCTCAACCAGGAGCCGGTTTGCCGCTGCGAGTGAGAGGCGAACCGGCTCCTTCCTTGTAAAAAAACCAACAGAGAAACATACCGAGGCGGATCCGGGTTGAGAATGTTGGTCCTGCGAACTGCTTCCTTTCGCAGCGTGATGAGAATCCGCAGGATGCGAAGACATCAGGTAACGAGCTTGCGGTGGTGACTGCGGCCTGGAAGAGACAAGGAGAATAACGTTGCGGGATTGGGTGTCGGGGGGATGAATGCGTAGGTGTTGGGCTGTTGTGGTACTGCTGGCCCCTGTTCTCGCAGGGAGTTGCTGGGTTGGCGCCGTTTTGCGGGCGCAGTCTCCTGTGGAGCATCTGGAGTTGGACCGAAAGGGCGAGTCGATTGTGCTCGAGCCCTACGCGCCAAATATCCTGAGGGTGACGTTGAGTTTGCAAAGGGCGGCCGCTCTGGCCGGTCCCGGTTACGGAATGATTGCGTCACCATCGGCCTCCGGCTGGAGCGCGAGCCGGACGAAGCGCGCCGACATCTATCGATCGTCGCGCATGGTGGCTACAGTGGATCGTGACGATGATTCAGATGATCCGCCGCTGCGGTCACAGGTGGATATTGCGCGCTACTTTGACGGCTCCACTCCCGGAGCGCACATCACCTTGCGCACGCCGGAGGGCAAGACGCTGCTGGAGCTGACGGGCTGGATGCAGGCGGTTCCGAATCAGAAGGATGGGACCGCGAAACTGGCGCTCGATCGGCGCCCGGGCGATCCGCCGTTCTATGTGGTTGGCGCGACCTTCCGCTCGCCGGACGACGAGCATTACTATGGGCTGGGGCAGAATCAGCAGGGATTTCTCGACCTCCGCGGCCACTCGATTGATTGCTGGAACGACTACCTGGCGGCCGCGGGCCCGAGCACCTGCGTGCCCTTCTACATCACTAACAAGGGCTATGGACTGCTATGGGATAACCCATCCAAGACGACGGTCTCGATGGGCTTCAATGAGCAAACGTTGTGGAGCTCCCAGGTGGGCCAGCGCGTCTCCTTCTTCGTGATCGCGGGCAAGACGCCCGATGAGATCTATGCGGGGTACCGTCTGCTGACCGGGTCGACTCCGCTGTTGCCAAGGTCGGCTTACGGCTATATCCAGAGCAAGCAGCGCTATACCAGCGAGAAAGAGCTGTTGGATGTGGCTGAAGGCTATCGCCGGCGGAATCTTCCCGCGGATGTGCTGGTGGTGGACTGGTTTTACTACACGCGGATGGGCCAGTTCGACTTTGACCCCAAGGCCTGGCCGGACCCGGCGGCGATGAATCGCAGGCTGCACGATCTTGGCTTTGAGACCATGATCAGCGTGTGGCCGCGCTTTGCTCCAGGCGACAGGTACTATGCCATGCTGCGGCGTAAGGGCTGGTTCATTCATCTGGCCGATGGAACGCCGATCAACGGCCTGCCTTACGATCGCGCCGGCTCAGATATCGACACCACCAATCCCCAGGCGGCCGAGTGGTACTGGGAGACCATCCGTGACCAGATTCTGAAGTATGGCTTCGACACGCTTTGGGCCGACGAGACGGAGCCTGATCTGCCGCCCAACGGAGCCTATCTCCACATTGGGCCGGGCACGGAGTTCTTCAATGTCTATCCGCTCTTCCACACTGCCGCGCTCTACGACGGAATGCGCCGGGACGAGCCGGGCCGGCGAGCCTTGATTCTCTCCCGCGACGCATATCTGGGCGCGCAGCGCAATGGGACGATCTTCTGGTCCTCCGACATCTATCCCACCTGGGATACGCTGCGGCGCCAGGTTCCTACCGGCTTGAACTTCTGCGCCTCAGGGATGGCCTACTGGAGCAACGACACCGGCGGATGGCAGTACTTGCCGCCGGTGCATCATCCGGCGCATCCTCCGCTGCTGGACCCATCCGATGCCCGCGCCAATGTTGGTGGGTACGACGACTATCCCGAGCTCTATACGCGCTGGTTTGAGTACGCCACGTTTCTGCCCATCTTTCGCACCCACGGTAGCCGCCT
>JAKAQS010000018.1 GCA_021819585.1 Acidobacteriota bacterium | reverse complement strand
TCCGATCTATCTACATTGGCAACTTTCCCTGGGGCAAGTACGTAGCCGGCAATGAGGGAGCCGATATCTGCATCTCCAGTTGGAACCGTCTGGCGCCCAACACCATGCCGTCGCTGGCCAAAGCCGGGGCCAACTACATGAACTCGCAGCTCATTCACATGGAGGCCCTGACCAACGGCTATGCGGAGGGGATCGCTCTGGACAGAAACGGCTACCTCTCTGAAGGCTCGGGAGAGAACCTGTTTTTGGTCCGATCGGGCGTTCTCTACACAGCTCCGCTGGCCAACTCCGTGCTGAGCGGAATTACCCGCGACTCCGTCCTGGTGTTGGCGAGGCAGTTTGGAATTCCGGTGGTGGAACAGGCCCTGCCGCGCGAACTGCTCTATGTCTGCGACGAGGCTTTCTTTACCGGAACCGCGGCTGAGGTGACGCATCTGCGCTCGGTGGATCGCATTCTGGTGGGCGATGGAACCATGGGACCGGTGACCAAGAGGCTCCACGATGCCTACTTCAACATTCTGAACGGGTTGGCCGAAGACCGCTTCCACTGGCTTACCCCGGTTGCGGTTCGGGAGGTGGCAACCGTCTAACCAGAAGCTGTGCAGAGCCGGGGTTCTGGCGCAGACGCCAGGCATGTTGATGCTGTGTCTCCAGCCGCTCTTCCACACTTCGCTGCGCCCGGTTCGCTCGCTACCGGCGTGTTTTCAACAAACTCTGAGGCTGTCCAGGCGGGTTTGCCGGCTGCGTTCAGATTCAAAACCGACAGATTTTGCGGCGGATTTTGCGGCGGATCTTACATCAAGGCGGCGGCTTTGGCTGCCGCCTTTTCATCTTTCGGCACGTCAAACCGGTATTTTTCATCCCTGAAATGAGGATGGAAGCTAATTCTCGAAATAGACTGGTAGAGACACTTGCCGACAGCGTTCCAGGCTCAGTTCTTGCGCTTCCATGTTTAAGGATTGTCACTCGATGAAATTGCGGTTTCTTGTTCCAGTACTCGCTTTGGCCCTAACCACCATTGCGGCTCATGCCCAGTATGGCCTTTACGTCAACCCTGTTGTGACCCGGTTCAGCATCAATCCACCCGATACCGGAGATATGGCCTTCCTTGGCCAGGGACAATCCTCGCAAGTCTTTGGTGGAATCATGTTTGGCGGCTACGATGAGTTCCTCCACCGGGACAAGGTAGATATTGGCGTGGATATTCGGGACGCCTGGCAGCATGGGAACAATGCGACCATCAACAGCTTTCTGGGTGGATTCATTGTCGAGGCCAAGCCCATGAAGCTCTTCAAGCTGAAGCCGTACGGAGAGTTCATGGTGGGAGACGGCCGAACCACCTCGGCGCTGAATATTGCGCACATCAACCGCGTGCAGTTCGGCATTTACGGCGGTCTGGACCGGCCGCTGACTCCGCATGTGGACTGGCGCATCGCCGAGGTGAGCTGGGGTGAGGTTCAGGCGATCAACAGCCAGACCTTCGTCTTCAACGGCACCGCGGTTCCGAATACCAAAATGCTGGGATTCAGTACCGGATTTGTCTTTCGCTTCAAATAGTTCCGTTCAAGCCAGGGCTGCGCCGGCTGGGCAGTCTTGACCTCTGGGGCTGCCTTTGGCGGCGGAGGCTACGGCGCTCCCGCAGCGGCGTTCCGCGCGGCGATGGCTCCGCTGGAGGACAGCAGAAACGTCTCAGCGCCCACACGGTCTGTACGGTAGGTGCGGACGTGGGCATCTTCCAGATGCTCCAGGGTGATGGGGCTGGGATGGCCGAATGTATTGTGCTGTCCGTCGCTGATGACCGCATCCACAGGCGAGACGGCGGCGAGAAAGGCCGGGGTGGTGGAGGTCTGGCTACCGTGGTGACCGACCTTGAGCAGGATAGCGTGCCGCACTCGGCCGTGCGCCAGCATGGCCTCTTCGCTGGGCGCTTCGGCGTCGCCCTCCAGCAGCACGCTCGCGTCCTTCCAGGCTAGGTGCAGGACCAGGGAGTCGTCGTTCACAGGTCGTCCGGGGTTGGCATAACCGGCCTCCGGGGCCAGGACGGTGGTCCGCAGATCGGACCAGTTCAGGGTCTGGCCGGAGTGGAAGTGACGGATCACCATATGCTGAGCGCGGGCCTGCGCCAGCAGGGCGTAGAACAAAGGCGAGTCGCCGGGATCGATGCTGAGCCAGAGCTGGCGCGGGCGGAAGTCGCGCAGGATGGCCGGCATGCCTCCCATGTGGTCCGAGTGGGCGTGAGTAAGAACGACAACATCGAGGCGGCGGATGCGGCGCGACCAGAGATAGGGAGCAACCACCTCCTCGCCCACATCCCAGGAGGTAGCCGGGGAGTTCTCCGTGTAGCCGCTGGGACCGCCGGCGTCCACCAGCATGGTCTCCCCGGTGGGGCTGACGACCAGAATCGAGTCCCCCTGACCCACATCGATGGCTGTGACCTCCAACCTGCCCAGGTGAAGGCTGGGAGGAGTGGGATAGAGAACAGCCAGAGGAATCAGGAATAGGGCCAGAGTGCCGGCGACGAAGAGCCGGCGGCGGGCGGAGCGCAGGGCCACGCAGCAGAAGAGAATGGACGCAACCGCCAGGGCCAGGGCCGGCGGCGCCGGGCCCGGGGTGCGCAGGTCGGCCATCGGCAGGCTTTGAGCACGCTCCACCGTCAGGCGCATCAGGTGCAACAAGAGTGCGGTGAAGGCTGCGGGAAGCAGGGCGGCCCAGGGGCTCAGCAGCGCGGCGAAGAAGGTGACGATGGCCACGCACAGCAGCACGGAGAGCAGAGGGATGTCCATGAAGTTGAGGGGCAGAGCGAGCAGAGTGGCGCGGTGAAAGTAGACGGCCATGGGAATCGCCATGCAGAGTTCGGCGACCAGCGAGATGAGCACCGCCTCCAGGGCCCACAAGAACGTTCGCAGAATCCAGACCGGAAGGTTGCGCAGGCGCTCGCCCAACAGGCCGGCGGAGAGCTCCGTGGCCATGCGGACGCGTAGCCGGAGCTGGGCCAGGCGGGGTGGAACAAGGGCGTCGGCAGCCGGCTCCGCCAGGCGATCCAGAGCGCGAAGACGAGGGTGAATCAGCCGCCCGGCGAGCGGGACGGCCAGGCCGGCGATGGCCAGGATCACCAGAAAGGTCATCTGAAAGCTGGCCCCCAGCAGAGCGCGCGGGTCCAGGACCAGAACGGCGAGCGCGGCGGCTCCCAGGGCGTTGAGGGCATGGATCTCGCGGTTCAGCCAGCGCGCCAGCAGGTAGATGGCGGTCATCAGCAGGGCGCGCTGCGCAGGGACGCCGAAGCCGGTGAGTTCGGCATAGGCCGCTGCGCAGACGATGGTGAGCAGCACAGCCGGGCCCTCCGGCAGGCGCAAGCGGCGCAGGAGCCAGAAGACTCCGGCCGCCAGCAGCGCCACATGCAGGCCGGAGACGACGAAGAGGTGGAAGGTTCCGGTGCGCTCAAAGGCGTTGCGCAGCGCGTGGGTGAGATGAGTGCGGTCACCGAAGAGCATGGCGTTGAGCATGGCGGCGTCTTCACCGCTGAGCCGAAACGCCTGCGAAAGCCTGCGGTTGGCGGCCGAGGCCACGAACTGCTGGAGGCGGTTGGAGGCCCAGGCCTGCGCGGCAAAGACGCGGCAGTGGAAGCTGGGGCGGAGGCGGGCGGACGAGCCCTCGCCGGGCAGCCGCAGAAGTGAAGAGCGAACGCTGCCGGTGGCGCCGATGCCCTGGCCGAGCAGGTAGCCGGCGTAGGACCAGGCGCCGGGGTCGCGGTAGACCTCTGGGGTGCGAAGACGAACCTCCACAGCGATGGGCTCACCGCAGTGCAGCCTGAGCGGCGGACCCTCCAGCGTGAGGCGAATGCCGCCCGAGACTGGCTGCATGGTGGAGATATCCGGCGTGAGGTACTCCACGGCCTGGACGGCGATGTCCACGGACTGGGTGCCGGGAGCGGCGTCGGCCTCCCAGGCTCCGGGGTCGTACTCGCGCTGGGGAAGGTTATGCGGCGCCGGTGGGAGGGTGCGAACGCGAATGACGGCGCCCCGGACCTCGCGGCTGAGGCCGTCGGCGAAGCTCTGCAGCGTTCGTTGCTGCGGGACGGGCGGCTCGATCTGCGTACACCAGCAGCCGGCGACGATCCACAGAGCATAGACCGGAAGGATGGCCAGGCGCAGGGAGTGGCGCAGGGCCAGCCAGGCGATAGCCAGAAGCAGAACCACGCTCGAAGCCAGCAGAAGGGTGGGTTGCCAACGAAGGGCGATCCAGTCGCCCAAGGCAAAGCAGGCAAAGGTCGCCAGAAGCGGTACCCGGCGGAGCCGCAGGGGCTCTACGACAGGAGATCCAAACAGCCAGGATTTGGCAGCACCGGCAACCGGCATGAGAAGCGCTACCTTGTGAGGAAGAGATGCGAACGGACAGAGACTGCGGCGTCCGGACCTGAAAGAGGATCCGCCCGAAATTTGCTAGAGATCGATCATGAGCTTAGTGTTTCACAGAAATAGAGCTTCGCTACGGAGCCCGGGGGGGGCGAAGGGATCGCGGAGGTGGATCCTATCTGAGTTCCAGCAGAGCCACCGTCTCCAGATGGAAGGTCTGGGGGAAGAGATCCACCAGGTGGAGGGCGCGGAGACTGTAGCGAGGCTGAAGCACGGCGAGGTCTCGAGCGAGCGTTGTGGGGTCGCAGGAGACGTAGATCAGGCGCGGCGCTTGGATGCGGGCCAGCAGGCCGCAGGCCTCCGGGCCGGCGCCGGCGCGGGGCGGATCCAGGACAACCAGGTCTGGGCGATCGCGGTCAAGGATGGCGCGGCGAAGGAAGTCCAGGGTGGTGGACTCATGGACCGTGATCGCGGGGTCTCGTTTGGGCAGGGCGGAGCGAAGGTCGGCGGCGGCGGTGGGGTTTGCCTCCACGGCGGTGATGCGCCGAAAGGTTCGGGCCAGCACACGGGAGAAGAGACCGACGCCCGCAAAGAGATCCCAGGCAAGTTCGCCGGAGCGGGGCTGATCGTCCTCGTTGGTAACCAGTTGCACCAAGGTCTCCAGCAAGAAGCGGTTGATCTGGAAGAAGCCGCCGCGGGTGATCCAGTAGGACTCTTCAAGGACGCGGTAGTTGAGTCCGGGGGCGCCCGCTTCGGCGAGGATGCGTCCGGTGGGGCCGGTGCGTGGGTCACAGGCGGCGGCGGCCGTGGCCGTGATGAGCACATTCTGCGGAGCGTAGGCCTGCAGAGCGATCATCATCCGATCAAAACTGCCGAAGATGGGCTTGGTGCGAGGCAGGCAGAAGAGGGTGATCTGGATGCGCTTCATGGTGTGGTCGCAGAACAGCTCCACCTCCAGGGCGGCGTTGAGCCAGTAGGCGGCGTCGCGGTCGCCGGCCGCGGCGGCCAGCAGGCTTTTGGCGGTGGACCACAGCACCGGCGCTGCGATCAGGCAGGTGGTGATGGGAAGGAACTGAGTGCTGCCGAGGCGGTTGTAGCCCAGCCGAAGCACCCCCTCGGCTGGCGCCTCATCCCCGGATCCATTGCTTCCTGCCGCCCTGCCGGTGTCATCGCCGGCCGCGCGGTCAATGCGCAGGCGGATGCGGTTGCGATAACCCCAGGGCTCGGCGGAGTGAAGCTGAATCGGGGGCATGGAGTCGAAGCCGGCGCTGCTCAGGACTCCCGTGAGGATGGTTTGCTTGAGCTGAAGCTGCGCCGGGTAGCCGGCCATCTGATAGTGACAGCCTCCGCAGAGTTCGAAGTGCGGGCAGGCCGCGGGAACGCGATCCGGCGAGGGCGTAAGCACGCAGAGGAGCTGGGCCGGACCTCCGAATTCGGAGACAGCGGCCTCCACGCTCTCACCGGGCAGGGTAAAGGGAACCAGAACAGTGGCGCCAAGGGGCGTGTGGGCCAGGCCGTTGCCGCTGTAGAGCACTTGTTCGATGCTGAGGGTTTCGCTCATGCGTAGCTAACCGATGACGTTCAACCATGGCTGACGAAAAACATTCAACCATGGCTCATGTAAAACAGGCTGAGGCGCGGCAGGCGACGGAGTTCGAGGAGGCGCTTGTTCAGGAACTGCTGTTGCACCTGGCGAAGCTGCACGGTGGACATTCCAGAGCGGTAGGGGGCCAGTTCCCGTTCCGCCTGCGCCTTGAGCTCCACCAACTCCGGCTCCGATGCCCCGGCCCGGAGTTGCTCCAGCAGCTTCTCTTCGAGCACGGTGAGGGTGCGGTCCAGGTCATCGAGCGCGGGCGGATGGGAGCTGCGCATCTCCTGGGCAAGTTCGCGCAGCCGCAGGGCGATGCCAGCGGCTGCGGACCAGGAAGCGGCGTCCTCCGGCCGGACGGAGGATGCGGCCAGATCGATCGCCTGGGCGTTCCGCTCCAGGAAGGCCGCGACGCGCTCGGGCTCGAAGCCGGAGTCCACCGGCGGGCGGCTGGGGGCCATGCCCGTGGCAGCCTCGACCCGCTGCTCGGCGGCCTGCATCACCGCTTGAGTACACCAGGCCAGTCCGTTCACCTTACGCAACCGTCCGCGGGCCCTTTGGGAGCGCTGCTCGTACTTGTCGAAGGCGTTATCGATGCCGCGCAGGACCACTTCCAGGGGAATGCCGGCCTCGCGCCAGGTCTCGATGAGTGCCCAGTCCAGAGTGCTGAGCAGAAGAACGGAGCCACGACGGCGGCAGAAGCGCTCTTCAATTTCGGAGAAGTACTCGAAGCAGTTCATAGCGTTGGGGCGAGCGGTGAGCCGGCCGGCAAAAATAACGCTGCGCTCCTCACCTCTCTTTGCGCCGGTGGCGATCGTGGTTTCGCTCCCAGATGAGGCGCAGGCCATTGAGGGTAAGGTTCTCATCGACGCTCTGGATGAAGCGGCTATCGGCAGCGATCAGGCTGGCAAGGCCGCCGGTGGCGATGGTCTTGGTCTCCGGGCCGAGATCGGCGATCATGCGCTCGAGAATCGCGTCGATCTGGCCGATGGCGCCGTAGTAGAGGCCGATCTGGATGTTATCGGTGGTGGAGGTGCCAATGATCTTGGCGGGCTTTTTGATCTCGACGCGAGTAAGGCGGGCGGCGCGGGCAAACAGCGCATCGGCGGAGATGCCGATGCCGGGCGCAATGGCCCCGCCGATGAACTCGCCCTTGGCGGAAACCACATCGAAAGTTGTAGCCGTACCCATGTCGACCACGATGGTGGGACCACCCAGCAGGTCGTAGGCGGCGACGCAGTTGACGATGCGGTCGGCTCCGACTTCACTGGGATTGTCAGTGAGCACCGGCACGCCGGTCTTGACGCCGGGTTCGACGAAGAGCGGACGAATGTGAAAGTACGCCTCGCAGAGAGAGCGAATGGCTGAGTCCAGCGGGGGAACCACTGAAGAGACGGCGACGCCGGTGACGATCTCGGGCTGCAGGCCGCGCATGCTGAAGAGCGAATGGAAGAGGACGCCGAGCTCGTCGGCGGTCTGCTTGTGGGGCGTCGTCACGCGCCAGTCCGCGATCATGCGGGCGGGTTCGGCGCCGATGGCCGGCGCAAAGAGACAAAAGACAGTGTTGGAGTTTCCTACATCCAGGGCCAGCAGCATAGATCGCTCTTGTGTGTCAGAGGATTATCTTACCAGCCGGTATCGCCGGGCGCGGCGCCGAGAGCCGGTGGAAGAGGAGGGGTGCGAGGCTCACGGAGCTTCGCGGATGCCGCCGGAGAGGACGGTGCGTTCGGAGCCGTCCTCGGCTGTCACCAGAAGGTAGCCGTCGGAGTTGAGGCCGGCGGTGACGCCGGAGTAGCCGCCCTGCTCCGGGACGCGGACGCGCTTGCCGCGAACCCAGGTGGAAGCCTGCGTGAAGCGCTGCAGCAGGTCCGGCTCCGGGGTGGCCAGTTGCGTCAGTTCGTGGTCCAGAGCGCGCAGGATGGCGATGATGATCTGGTTGCGGCTCTGCGGCTCTCCGCTGGCCATGAACAGCGAGGTAGCCACCGATTCGAGCTCGGGAGGAAAACTCTGATGGTTGAGGTTGAGGCCGATGCCGATTACCGCATAGCGCAGCAGAGCGTCCGGGCCGGGGTTCACGGCGGCCTCCACCAGGATGCCCCCGACCTTTCTGGCTGGGCTGGAGTCCGGTGAGCCTCCGGATGAAGAGAGCATCAGGTCATTAGGCCAGCGGATGTCGGCGTTGAGTCCGGTGGTGGCGTGGATGCCACTTTTGATCGCCAGCCCGGTGGCCAGGGAGATCCACAGGGCTCGGCGCAGGGGCAGGGGGATGCGCGTGAGCACGCTGAGGTAGAGTCCTTCGCCCGGCGAGGAGTGCCAGGCGTTGGCGCCGCGGCCGCGGCCCAGGGTCTGCGCGTCGGCCAGGTAGAGGGTACCCTCGGGGGCACCGTTGGCGGCGGCCTCCATCAGCAGCGTGTTGGTGGACTCGGCGGTAGGAAAGTGATGCAGCCGCGCCGGGTAGCGGGTGCCGGCCAAGCCGGCGCGAAGAGCGGCAGGATTCAGGGGTTCGAACGTGCTCATGCCTCCATCCTACCCTCGGGGGGCTGGCCCACCGCGCGCTGATCTCCCTGTCTCTTATGTCAACGCCTGCAAAGCCGCCAGCCGGCTCACCTCATCTGGCAGACGCCGGAGCCAACGATGCGCACCGAGACGATCTCATGGGGGTGAACGGCAAAGCTGAAACCGTTGTCTCCTGAAAGGCTCAGTTGCCGCTGGTTCTTCTCCACGGCGCTGGTCTGCCATGCCTCGCTCAGATGCAGGGATGGCAGCCGAACCGAGACCGTTCGCTCTTGGCCGCCCAGGTCCAGGAAGCGGAGGATGGCGCCGTTGCCGTCCTCGGCCGGCTTCCATGTGTCGAACAGAAGATCCGGGTCGTCCGCGTCCAGGAAGCTGTCCTGGCGCGGATCCAGCACGCAGGCCGCTCCGGAGTTCGCAATCATCTGCGCGGCGAGCCTGCTGCTTGGCTCCTTCTCTTCCGAAGAGGTAAGAGCCTTGTCCTGCGTGGTGACCGTGTCAATTTCCAACGGAGTGATCTCCTCCCATCCCAGCCGGCTCAGTGCGGAGGCGCGAGTGGCTGAGTCGCTGGTGACGATGTAATGGAACCGGAAGTGACCGCCCTGTCCGGCGCGATAGTTCGTATCCCAGTAGTTGTTCATGATGTACGAAAATACGTTACCGGGCCGGTCACCGAACTGCTCCGGCCAATCTCCGCGGTTGATGTCGCCCAGTGTCGCCAGCGCCGCGTCCAGCGGGAGCACCGCCGCCGACAGCCCGTTCTGCTGCAACGCGATCCAGTGCTGTACGGAGAACCACTCATGCCCCGCGCCCGCATACATATCCTTGGCCGGGTTCACCACTCCGTTTTGAACCTCGTACTGAAACTCCGGATGATCCATTGCGAAGGGGAATGCAAAGTACACGCCCTCTTTGCTGTCTACCTTCTGCTTCTGAATGTCTTCGACAAACTCAATCTTCTTCGTTCCATCGAAGAGCCGGATCTGGGTGTCGATCTCGGGCGTGTTGACGTCGCTGCTCCGCATCCGCGCCACCCAGCCGTACGGCGTCCGCGAGACGGAGACCATGCTGCCGGCCGCCGCCGGATGGACAACAAGCTTCGCCTTTGGATAAACGTGGCTGTACTTCAGAAGCGTGTTCGGCCCCTTGTCGCCGCCGGTGACGTAGAGATACTGTCCGAACCGATAGGGGCTGTTGCCGTTCACCAGCTCGCGTTGCAGTTGCTTGTCCAAGATGCTCTTCACCGCTCCCGTGGCGGGGTCAAGTGTGATCCGGTAGAAGGAGTTCTCCATCGTCAGGCTATGTTCCGCGGCCGGGCTGGCGGCCGGAGAGGCCGCAGGCTGCGTTCGATACACCTTGTAGCCCACCGGCGGAACATCGGCGGCCAGGAACTGGATGCGGTCAAAGCCGGAGCCGCTGCGCAGAACCTCAAAGGGAACCTTCTGCCGGGTTGTCATGTCCACCAGATCGGTGTTCTTTCCGATGTCCATGGCAACCAGCTTGCTGCGCTTCCAGTTGAGGCTGTTGAAGACGATGATCTTGCCCGCGCTGGCCGGAATGGCATTGGCCAGGCTCGCCATGCTGTTGCGGGTGAGGAACTCCGCCAGGCCGCGGGCGTTGATGGCGAACTGATCCTTGAAGTCCGCTTGATCCACCGCTTCCTCACTGGCCGGATCGGAGACGCTATTGTAGGAGTCCCAGGTGTGCTCGTCCATCAGGACCATGTCCCGCCACATGCGGTCCAGAGCGCCTTTATCGGGCTGCAACCGCGAATCGACGAAAGAGGTAAGCGTGGCGAGCTTCTCCGCAGTGGGCGCGAGTCCTTCATTCCACCGCTCCATGCCCGCATAGTAGGCATCGGACGCGATGCCATCCTCCCAGTATGGGCCGCCGTCGCCCCGGATCGTTGGGATCTTGCCGCCGAATTGCTGCGCAATGGAGCCAAGCGCGTGGTGAAAACCGGAGTACTCCAGGTGCGGATACGCGTAGACCTGATTCCATTGCTGAACCAGATGCTCCTGCTGCAGAAACAGGTCCGAGTTCTCTACCTGGGTACCGTACATGATGGTCTCATCGCCGATGTAGCCTGGATTCTCATACATCTGCAGGAACAGGGGCAGCGTATCGCGGCCGGCGGCCAGCAGCGGAGGCAGCCCGAAGAGAAGCTGCATCTGCATATAGTGGCGCGAGTACCAGAGAAGAACCTTGCCTCCGTCCGGCCCTTCCCACCACATGGGTGAACTCTGATTCAGCCTGCCCTGTAGCAGCACGGGAGCACGGTAGTTATTGCTGCCGGAAGCGAGATAATGCACTCCAGCCGCAGCCAGAATGGAGGCGTAGGACCAGGAGAAGGAGGGAACGTCGGTGATGTTCGCGTAGTTGAACGGTGTTCCATGCTCCCGGCTGAAGTTCGCGCTGGGATACAGAGAGCGGATCAGCGTCTCGGTGGTGGGGAAGCCGGTGAGCAGATTCGCATACTGCGCCGGAACGAAGACCTTTTGGGCATGGATAGCTTTGAGGACGCGATCCCGACTGGCCGCGGTATGAGTTTTAAAGTACTGCGCCAGATCCCACTCGCCGTCCAGGCTGTAACGGAAGCTGGGATTGCGGTCGATCATTCCCAGCGCTTCATCCAGATCATGGCTATGGATCGCCGCTACCTTCCCCTGAAAATCCGAGTAACCCACGTCGAGATGGATGCCCGGAACCAGAAAGATGGTCCACTTCTTTCGCGGGCTGATTGCCTCCTCCAGATGCTGCCGGTGACCTCCGGCGCTCCAATGAAGCTGTGCCTGCGCGCCGGCGGCAAACTCGGGCAGCGAGAAGACCAGCCTCTCATCGCCCAGATCTCGATTGCCCGGCGCAGCCTGATGATAGGTCTTGCCGTTGAGCGTAAGATCCACCGCAGCCCCTGCCTTCAGCGGAGCAGCGGAGGTGATAAAGACGTCCACCTGTTCCTGGGTACTGCCGTTCTGGGGACGAAAGAAGATCGTCGGCTCGATCCGCGCCGAGGAGAGAGCGGGATGGCCGGCAATGCGGTCCAGCTCAACGGCGTCATAGCTCAGGCTCGCGCCCGGGATGGCCTGGGTGGCCTGTTCGACGGCCTGGAGGGTGATCGTGTTCGTGCCCTTCTTCAGATACCGGCCAGGGAAATCAAAGATTATGTCCGCATGGGAGTAAGCCGCATAAAAGGAGTCTCCTTGTTCGCCGTTGTTGTAGTCGAGCTTGGGATGCAGGTAGAGCAGACCGTGCCGGCCGTTAATATCCACGAGGAGTGCGGGTACGCTGGAGGACTCCAGTGTGAAGGAGACGTGGAGCCGAACGGCGCCCCGAGGGGTGCTGTCCAGCGAGAACTGGATCGCTCGGGGTGCTGAGGCTGCGTCCGTGCCGGCTTTTCCGGATGCAGGTTCGAACACCGCGGGCTGCGTGGCATACCAGTCCTTGGCCGGGTTGCTGCGGCCGACAACGAAGGTTACCGGCTGCTTCGGGCTACCGGAGGCGAACTCGAAGGAGGAGCGGTCAAACTTGCCCAGCCGGAAGATGACAGAGCTCGGGCTCCCGGCCGTCTGAGCGCCCAGGGCGCTGTGGCCTGCCCACAGAGTGCAGGCCAAAACAACGAGTCCAGCCGCAAATGGTTTCGTTTCCATCCTTCGTTTTCTCTCTCCGCTCTTCACGAGAACAACCCTCCGGATTGATTCTGCTCCGCAGGCACAACGATATTCCAGTCTTTTCTCGGGCCGGCCGGAAGCATCGTGGCCACAAGCTTCGCCCGACGGCCACGCGCTGTTCCCGACGGCGGCCATGCCGCGCCCTGCCGTGTGTTCAGGGCTTGCGCTGCTTCGCCGGCTCAAAAAGCTACTCGCGCGGCGCGCCTTCCCTTCCCTGCCGGGCGGGCATCGACGAGGTGCGGCAAGGCCGGCAAGCCGCTTCTCACACTTCGCGATTCATCACTGAACCTTAACCAGTTTGGAGAGCTTAAGGTCGGCGGACGAGTCCCCAACCATAACCCGGATCCTATCCTTCTCGAGCACCCAGGCGTTGCTCGACGCATCCCAGTACCGTACTGATTTTGCCGTCAGAGGAATGGCCGCCGTGACCGTTCCGTGTGCCGGCACGTACACTCTGGCGAATCCCTTCAGCTCCAGTCTGGGGCGCGCAACCTTCGATCCGACGTGCTCCACATAGAGCTGCACCACTTCGTCTCCCGGGCGCCCGCCAGCATTGGCGACCTTCACGGATAAGCGAATGGCGCCGCCGGCGCTGAGCGTTGACGTGCTTGCATGCAGTCCGGACAATTTGAACTTGGTATAACTGAGTCCGAATCCAAAGGGAAACAGTGTGTCACCCTTCCAGTACATATAGGTTCGGCCATCCAGCAGGTTGTAGTCCATCATGGGCGGCAGTTGGCTGCCGGACTCCGGCCATGTCACCGTGAGATGGCCGGAGGGGTTGTAATCGCCAAAGATCACGTTGGCCAGGGCATCCCCCTCCTCTTCGCTGTTGTTGGCCATCTGCAAGATGGCCGGGACGTTCTGCTTTGCCCAGCGAATCGTGTAAGGGAAGCTGGATACCAGAACCACCACGGTGCGCGGATTGGCCGCATAGACGTCTTGAATCAACTTCTCCTGGTCTGGCTTGAGATGGATCTGCCGGCGATCCTTGCCCTCCTGCCCCTCGGTCGGATCGGGACAAGGAGGCGGGTCCGTCTTTCTGCGGCAGAAGGCGCGATTGCCGACGACCACAATCGCGACATCAGAGTTCTTTGCGAGATGGACCGCCTCGCTTCCTCCGGGGCTATAACGCACCGTGACCTTGGCTCCATTCGTCTTATGCTGAAGTCCCTGAAACGGAGTCACGGCCGACGGCGGAGTCCCGCTGTATCCATCCAGATACACCACGTTGGCTGAAGGACCAACGACCGCGATCGAATGAACCGTGGACGGATTCAGCGGAAGCAAGTTAGCCGAGTTCTTCAGCAGAACGATGGATTCTTCCGTGGCCTGCAGCGCCAGCAATCTGGCGGCCTGTCCGTCCCAAGGCGCAGGCGCTCCCGCCGCCTTGATTCCGGTGTAGGCAGCGGGCGAAGACGAGTCCAGGAATCCGAGCCGGAGCATCACCCTGAGAACCCCTTGCAGATCGCGATCGATATCGGCCTCGGTGAGCAGCTTCTGCTGCAAGGCGGCCTTCACGGCATCCTGATACGGGTTTAGAAACTGGTTCACCCCGGCATGGATCGCCCCTGCCGCGGCTTTGGCCATGTCGGGATAATACTTGTGCTTGGTCACCATGAAGGTGAGTGCGCCGCGATCCGTGTCGATCATTCCGTTGAATCCCCACCTGTCCATGACCATGCTCCGCAGAAGCGGGCTGGTTGCCATGGGGATGCCGTTATAGGCGTTGTAGGCGGTCATCAACGCGTTGGCGCCCCCCTGCTCGATCGCCATGCGAAAGGGCACGGAATAGTACTCATGCAGCAGGCGAGCATCGAAGTTCGACGAAGAGCCGCTTCGTCCATCCTCGTTGCTGTTGGCCAGAAAGTGCTTCACCAGCGAAGCTGTCAGCCAGTAGCGCGGATCCGTGCCTTGCAGTCCCTGGACAAACGCAACCGACATGGTTCCCACCAGGAACGGATCTTCTCCGTACGACTCCTCCGACCGACCCCACCTTGGATCCCTGGCCAGATCAGCGTTCGGCGCGCGGATGATCAGGCCGCCGCGGTTGTAGCTTTGAAAGATGTAGCGCGCTTCGGTGGCTTCCTCCGCCGCGATCCGCTGCAAGAGCGTGGGATCCCAGGTCTGGCCAAGGCCGGAGGGCTGAGGGAACTGCGTGGTGGGAATCGTCGATTTGCCCGGCCAGGGTCCGGTTGGAGGCCCGGGCGAGTGATTCCCCCAGTGGTTCGGTCCACCCACGGCCAAGCCGTGCAGGCCTTCAAACTGACCGCTCGATCCGGGGATGGTGTCGATCTTCGGTGACCCGTAGATACCCAGCCGGGGAACGTTCAGATCCTTTCCCAGCAGGTCGATCTTTTCCTGCAGGGTGAGCAGCGACAGAACATTCTGGATTCTCTGACTGTCAGGAAGGCTCGGGTTTTGAAAGGGATAATGAAACTGCGCAACGAGAAGTTGCGAAGAGGCGGCCAGGATTCCGGCTACCCCAAGACGTTTGATGCTGTTCATTCACCCGCTCCTTGTGACGAATTGCAGATAAGTGAAGATGGAGAACCTCGGCTTCCGCACTCTCCGCCCGTTTTAGAACCTGGGAATTTGTACAATCACCCTTCGCTTCATCGCTCCTTCGCTACGACCTCTCTCCCGGCATGGTTCGATCTGCCGGCTACAACGCGCGGAACCCGCATTGGAAGCGAGTTCCGCGCCACACTGGGAGAAACGCAAACCATTTTTCCGAGTTATGGAAACCGCTTAGAAGATGTATTTCCCGGAAAGCTGGAAGCAGCGGGCATCCGGCGTGTAGACCTGCGTGATGCGCGCCGTAGTGATCAGTCCTCCGGTTTGACCGTCGTCGGCAGTTGAGGGATTCGCCCACTCCGGCGTATTGGCCATGTTGAATCCATCTACCCGGAGCTGCAGCTCCTGATTCTTGTACGTGCGGATGGTCTTGAAGAAGGACATGTCTACCCGATTAAAGCCGGGGCCGTAGATCTGCTCGCTTCTTCCGCCAAGAAAAGCCTCCGCATTCGCAATGCCCGTGATGTATGCGGGATAGCTAAAGCCCGGCTGCGGCGTAGTGAAGCTGCCGTTGTTGGCGCCCGGACTGATCAGGTCGCCTGAGAGTGGGTTGGCGAAGGCGCAGGGGTTGTACCAATGAGCCAACGTTCGCACCTTGGTGGGGCAGGTAATGGTTGGATTGGTGGGATCAGGAGAGCCGCCGGGGCGGAACGGATCACGCTTGAGAATGGCAAAGGCAGATCCGCCGTTGGCTTTAGCAATGTCCGCTACTCCAACAGAGAATGGCTCGCCCGTCTGGACCTGAAAAGCGAGATCCATCGCCCAGCCACCCGCCAACGAATCCAACAGCCTCGACTGGATCGGGTGCGGGGTGCCTTCGCCAAATGGAATCTGATAGTAAGTCATCAGCGTAAAGCGCTGGCGGACGTCCCAGGCCGAGTTCGTGTAATCGTCCCGCTCCGGAATGATATTGGGATCCCGAGTGCCGATTCCTCCATCCAAGGGATCGGGAGCGTCGTCCATGGCGTGGCCCCAGACGTAGGTGCCCAGGAACTGAACGCCGTCAGAGAAGCGCTTCTCCACCTTGGCCTGCAGTGAGTTATAGGAGGATTCTCCTTCGTAATCCAGAAAGGTGAATCCGCCAAACTTCGGGAAGGGCAACAACGGCTGAAGGTTGATTCCAGGACGGACCAGCACGGTGGTTTCATTGGGGTTGTACCCGTACGGAATGTGCCGTCCTGTATCTCCGACAAAGCCCATGGACGCAACCAGATTGTTGGTGATGGAGTGCTGAATGGAGAAGTTGTAGTCCATCACCAGGGTCGTCTTCAGATTCGGGCTGACTCCGACCAGGCTGGGATTGGAGACAAAGCTGGCCAAACCTTGGGCGATCGCGCTCTCGTATCCGTTCTCGATATTGAATCCATCACTTGCGCAGGGATTGGGCGAGACGCAGCTCGGCGTGACAAACGAGTCCGAGTACACGAAGGGGTAGTTGGTGCCGAGATTGTCCGCCGCGCCCGCCATCTGCTGACCCTGGTAAAAGAACCCAAAGCCGCCGTGGAAGACGGTGGTTGGATCCGTGGAGTAGGCGAAACCGATGCGCGGTGAGATATTCACGAGCTGCTCATGGGTCAACCCAAGCTGCGGCACGTAATTGAGCGCGATGTTGTTGGCGGAAAGATTGGCGAGAAACGCTGGAGACAGGGTAAGATTGCCTTTGTCTCCAGCCGGAAACTCGTAAACTCCAGCTCCTGTTGAGATGCCGGGCGCTCCTGTGGGATAAAAGTTGGCCTGCCGGTTCGCCATCTCTTTGTAAGGCTGGAACCAGTCATAGCGCACGCCCAGGTTCAAGGTCAGATTCTTGCTGGCCCTCCAATCATCCTGGGCGTAGCCGGAGCTATGCCACTGCGAGTCGTTGAACGCCGCGGAAGGTCCAACCGAGCCGTCGTGCATCTGGTCCGCAAGAAAGTCCGCGACGCCGTTCCCGGTAAAGGCTGCTCCATAGTGCGAAGTAAAGAAGCCGGTAAAGCCGTAGGTGCCGTGTGAGACCGGTGGCTCCAAGGTGTAAGAACGGCCGTTCTCCAGGTCAAGCCCGATGTTGAAGGTGTGCTTTCCCCAGGTTTTGGTGACGTTATCCATGATCTGGAACACATTCGCCCGCTCTTCTTCCGGGCGATATTGGTGCGTTCCCGCCTGGGCGACGCTGCCAATCTCAAGCGTCGGCAAGCCGCCATTGTTCGTGAACCCCGCGCCGAAGGGCATGTTGCCAAGACCAAGAGTCGTGGCGATATCCTGCGTATAGTTCAGTTGATAAGTATCGAAGTGCCCGTAGTCGAAGCCGAAGCGGAACTGGTTAATCAGCGAGGGGGTGAACATGTGGGTTTCGCTGATGACAAAGTTATTACCAAAATCGAGTTGGAGTCCGCTAACGCAATCCGAACCTTCTCCGCAGCTTCCATCTAGAATAGGGCCGAGAGGACCAGCGAAGTTCTCCATTTGATTGAAGTCGCTGAACCGTACAAAGGCTTGATCTTTTGGAGAGATCGTCCAATCCACCCTGACATCATATTGAAATGTATCCTGGGGTTGGCTTAGATTCTGGACATTGTTGTCGTAGGTGTCCAGGCCGTTCGCATTCGGCAGTGGATAGAGGTTCAGGATATTCAGCGCAACCGGGTCAATCTGGTTTGAGCAGAAGACGTTCTGGGCGCCGTTGCACTGCTGAAGCGTGGTCCCGGAGTTCGGAGCGTAGAGCATAATGGGCTTTGACTGGCCCGTTAAAGATGGGCTCAGCAAGTCAGAGAAGTCTCCCTTACGTTCCGTCAAGGTTGGTACGGTCTGCGTGTAGGGCTGAGCAGCGGCTATCCGAATCTCTTGTATGTCTCCAAAGAAAAACAGTTTGTTCTTGATGATGGGTAGACCCAGCGTTGCGCCGAATTCGTTTTCCCGGAACTCGGGGATGGTAAGAGCATCAAAGTCCTTGGCGTCCAGAATGTTATTGCGCCAGTACTCCCAAACATCGCCGTGAATCTGGTTGGTGCCCGACTTGATGCTCTCATCCAGCACAGCTCCTGCGGAGTGCCCGAACTCCGCGCCGTAGTCTGACGTGGACACCTTGAAGTCGGCCAGCGCGTCTGGCGGCGGATTCACAAGAAAGCTTGAGCCGCCCAGACCGTCCGCGGAGAGCGCCATATTATCCATACCATCCAGGATGTAATCATTTTGCTCGGGGCGTAACCCGTTGGCGTCAAAATCACCCGTCTTGTCTCTGGAGGTGGAAGCCGGCGCGGAACCCGCCGTGAACTGGGCGGCAAACATCGCATTGCGGCCATTGAGCGGAAGATCGTTGATTTGATTCGTGTCGACGACCTGTGAGACGGCGCTGTCCGCAGTCCGAAGCAGTGACGGCGCCCCTGTGACCGTGACCGTTTGACTCACGGCGCCGGGGCGGAGCGTGATGGGGATGCTGATCCGCTCCCCCAACTGCAGCGAGATGTTCTCCTGCTTCACCGTCTCAAATCCTTGCGCGGAGATGCTGATTTGATAATGCCCAAGCGTGAGGGGCGAGAACTCGTACACTCCTGCGCCGTTGGTGGTTGCATGAAGAATCTGCCCCGTATCAGGATCGGTCAGCGTGACGGCGGCGCCGCGAATCACCGACCCGGATTGATCCTGTACGACTCCGGTGATCGCGCCTTGATCAAGAAACTGTGCGTGGCACAGATCGGCGCTGAGAAATAAGAGGAGCAGGGTTAGCCCGACGAACACAACCTGTACACGCCTTCCTGGAACGACGAACTGGGTTATCATCTTCGGTCCTCGCGGAAATTGAATTGAACGGATTTCGATTCCCCGATTTCGGCTCCGCCGAACTTGGCAACGCGAGCGGAAGGAATCGTACGTCGAAGGCGCATGTTAATCCCCGGCGTAGTGAAAAGTCAATCTATAATAATCAATCAGGGCTTTCCCAATATTTTGTGAGGGTTATCGGTCGGGGCTGGGTCCGATTGCCCTGGTATCGCGACTCCCGGGTTGCGAGGACAAAGCCGCCGAACTCAGGCTGGAGAGAATCGTACATGGGCCGGGCTGTCTCGCTTCCAAATGCAAGCGGCTCTCTCCTGCCAAACGCAATCGAGCGCACTTCGTTCTCGGTCGGGCTCGTACCCAACCTGAAGCCCGGATGCTCAAGAAACGCCATCAGCCGCAGGACATCCGTTGCAAACGAGCCTGGAGCGATCGAACACGCAACACGTGTTTACGAATCGTTGGGGGAGCCGTTCAGGCGCGGAATCGGAACGCTTCCGGGCTGGGGCGGTAGACGCGGATCATCCAGGGCGGGCGCCGCCAGTTGTCCGGGCCGGGCGCTGGGCGCGCCAATCCCAACCAGCGCTGATACTCCTCGTGCGCTTTGTTGGTATCGACGAAGACATCCCCGTAACGGTCCTGGGCGGCGGCCCGCGTCACCGTCACCTTCTGGTGCCAGCAATGCTGCCCGCTGACCGGATCCGGCTGCACGGGGAAGACCAGATTCTGATGCACACCCGCATCGTTCCATTGAATGCGGGACGAGTCGCGGTCCGAGCTGGGAAAGGAGCGAATCCCATGCAACTGGCGCATCTTCCATTCGCCGGGACGATCCTGGATGAGGTCGACCAATGCGGTTGACCAGCGCTCGCCACCGGAGTTCTCCTGCAGGCGCCAGCGGCCCAGGTGGTGCGAGCAGGCAATCACGCCAGGACGTATCGCTTCGGTCACCCAGACTTTGTCAATGAAGTATCCGATGGAAGTCTCCACTTTCACCAGATCGCCGCTGGCGACGCCCAGGCGGCCGGCGTCGGCTGAGTGCATCCATACTGGATTGCAATGCGAGAGCTCATAGAGCCACTTGGAGTTTCCCGTGCGGCTGTGAATGAGAGTCGGCAGGCGGAATGTCGGCAACAGCAACATTTCATTCCGCTCAAAGTCGATGTGGTCGCGATGAACGTGGCTCTTGATATAGGTGGGAAGCGCGTATTCAGGCCACTTCCAGTCCTTCAGGGTTCTTGAATAGAACTCCAGCCTGCGCGATGGCGTGGGAAATCCCCGAAAAGCCTTGCCCTCGATGGATACGCCAATCGGCGTCTCACCCCTGCGAATCACCGACGTGGCGGGATCGATCGCGCTGTCGGCCAGTTCGGCGGCGCTCAACTCCGTTGTATGCAGCTCATAGGTATTGCCCTCAATCTCAAAGGCTCCATATCTCCGCATATATTCGAGCGGTGATAAACCTTCCGCTCCGGCAGCCTCGGGAAGTCCCGGAACGCTGTTTTCAAAGATCCAACGATAATATTCGTCCAGGGTGATCTTCTCCGCAGGCCGGTATGGAGACTCGAAGAACTTGCGGATGCCCAGCGCTCCATCGGGATCGATGCGCCAGGAGAGCTCAATCCAGAACTCATCCTCCTCCCAGACCTCGCCCAGTCCCGCTTCCCGATGTGCCTCCCAGGTGGAGTTGAAGCTCTTGCCCTGGCGCTCCATCTCCACCCGCAAGACGGGTTGACGAAAGCCGATCCAGCGGCCCGCCTGGGTCTCCTGGCTCATCAGGTCATGCCGCTCCGAGGCGTGTCCCATGGGAAGGACATAGTCGGCGAACCATGCGGTCTCGCTCCAGGTGGGCGTCAGGCACGCATGGCGTTCCACCTTGCTCTCGTCGGTCAGGGCCTCCATCCAGCTCATGCCGTCCGGGTTCGTCCAGACCGGGTTGTAGACGCGGCTGAAGTAGACGGCAAGCTTGCCTCGGTTCTCTTTCAAAAAATGAGGCAAGAGAAAGCTCATCTCGAAAGAGGCCAGCGGATACTCCGGCGCCCACATCATCTCATTCCACGCGTCGGGCGCCGGAGGCATCATGGGAGGCGCCGGAACAAACTTGTCCCAGGAGCTGGGAGAGGTTCCACCCCGCGTGCCGACTGACCCGGTGAGCACGTTGAGGAACATGACGGCCCGCGCCGCCTGCCAGCCGCCCAGATTGCCGGCGGCGGCGTTACGCCAGATGTGCGCGGAAAACGCTGAGCCCGCGCGGGCAATCTCATGCGCCACCTCCACGATGCTTGCCGCAGCCACTCCAGACTCGCGCTCTGCGTACTCCGGCGTATATTCGGCGTACAACTGCTTCAGGATATCCAGGAACGTCTCAAACGTCGCGGGCTTGCCCGGATGCTCCTCGCGCAGAAACTCCTGCCAGTTGACCCAGCGGGAGACAAAGTCGCGATCGAAGAGCCCTTCCCTTATGAGGACGTTACACATGGCCAACAGAATCGCGGCTTCACTGCCCGGCCATGGCGCAAGCCAATAATCAGCCTTGCTGGCGGTATTGGAAAGTCTCGTGTCAACCACGCAGATCTTGGCCCCGCCGGCTTTGCCGTCGATAATCCGTTGCGCGTGGGGATTGAAATAATGTCCCGCCTCCAGATGCGAGCTGAGCAACAGTATGAACTTGGAATTGGCGAAATCAGGGGATGGCCGGTCATAGCCTTGCCAAAACGCATAGCCGGTGCGCGCTCCCGCCGAGCAGACGTTGGTATGGCTGTTGTGAGCATCCACGCCCCAGGCGTGCATCACGCGCTGGTTGTAGACCAGCTCGTGCCCTGGCCGGCCGACGTGGTACATGATCTCGTTTTTGCGGCCTTCCTGCAGAGCGCTGCGAATCCGCGCGGCGAGATCGTCGAGAACCTCGTCCCAGCTCACCCGCTCCCACTTGCCCTCGCCCCGTTTGCCTGCGCGCCGCAGCGGGTACAGGATTCGCTCCGGATCCGTCACCTGGTTGAGGGTTGCCGGACCCTTGGCGCAGTTGCGCCCACGGCTGCCCGGATGCTCGGGATTGCCTTCGAACTTCCGGATCTTCAGCGTCTCTTTGTCAACGTAGGCCAGCAGACCGCAGGCCGCCTCGCAGTTGAAGCAGACCGTCGGAATCAGCGCATACCGTTTTTTCACCTTGCGCGGCCATTGCGCCGGATCATACTCTGACCAGTCGCTCCATTGATCGCTGGGTGGAAAGCTCGACAGTCCGCCCGCGGGAGGGTCCAGGGCGAGTGCATCGGGGTGAAGAGGATTCGCGTTTTTCATGATTAGCTCAGAGGGACAACCTGTCCAGCTTTGATCCAGACATCTTCATATCCGAGTAGCCCGGCCAGGGCCAGGATCGCCGCCAGGATTGCAAGCTCCGGAAGAGGACGCCAGAAGAGAAACAATGCGCTCAGAACGATCGGGGCCAAAAATCCGATGACGACGGCCACCCCCCAGAACTGCGCACGGTATGGACCGGCGAGCATGGCTCGACTGGCCAACGCCGCATCCTCCGACGCATGGGGCAGCGCGTGCTCCGCCAACACCATGGACAGGCTCAGCAGCAGAGCGGAAAACAAGATCAGCGTTGCGTCACGCAGCACCTGCGAGGATGCGCCCGAGACAAAGCCTGCCAGCAGCACCACGGCTCCTCCTGCACTGAGCGCCTGCAGCAGCAGGTGCCACAGAAAGAGCGGACTCTGCCAGAGGTCGCGGCCCTTGGCCTGGGCGAACAGAAACGCGGAGTAGCACGCGCTCCCAATCGCAAATGCGCCGGCGAACCACCTCAAAGCACAAGGCACGTCGCCCGTCAGCACGCCCGTCACCAGCCATGCTGCTCCCAACCCGCCATAACCGATCAGGATATAGCTGCCCAGCACCAGCCACGAGCGAAAGTTCGGCTTGATCAGCAGGAAGTAGAACCGCTCCGGCCGTTTGAGATCGAAGATCAGCAGCACAGAGGTCACAGCGAGCGCGAGCAGCGCGAGCAAAGGGCAGATGAGCGTAAACAGAGCGCCCGGTTGCCGCGTCTGTTCCAGAAGAAGCGCGGGAACCAGAAGCGCTCCGGCCGCGATGGACTTGGTCCACAGATACGCTGAGACCTTGCGCCCCCATGGCGCGGGATGACTGACGTCGTAGACCTCTCGTGTTTGCCGCGGATCGAACTCCGCCTGGGTCTTCAGATCGGCGCGCCGCTCCGCCCAGGCGTAGCTGCTCTGCGCCGCCAACTTTGCCGGACGCAGCAGATCTCCTTCAATGCCAACGTAAAACAGCTTGGGCTCGGTGCCCTTTTGAGGCTTGCGAACCGAAACTTTCTCCCGCGCCACGATCTTGCTGACGTTGCTGGCCGGATCGGCAAGGTCGCCGGCGACGATCGCCTGGGTGGGGCACACGATCACGCAGGCAGGCTTCAACTCCGCTTCAATGCGATGCGCGCAGAAGTTGCACTTGGCTGCCGTGTTGGAAGTGGGTTCTATATAAAGCGCATCGTAGGGGCAGGCCTGCATGCAACTCTTGCAGCCAATGCAGCGCGCGTTATCGAAGTCCACGATGCCGTCGGCGCGCCGGAACAACGCCACGGTCGGACAGATTTCAACGCAGGGCGCCGCATCGCAATGGTTACACCGCAGCACGGCGAAGTGGCGGCTGGTATCGGGAAATGCGCCCTTCTCCACGGATTTGACCCAGGTGCGGAAGACTCCGACCGGGACATCATGCTCTTCTTTGCATGCGACCGTACAAGCATGACAGCCGATGCATCGATTTTGATCGATTACAAAGCCGAAACTTTTAGAACCCACAGTTTTCTCCAGGACGATCAGGCGATCGTTGAAGATGGCATTTCTGGTCAAATCAGCTTGATGAATACGAAATTTGAATCGCGTTCCCTTGGTGCTCGCTCGGGCAGGGGGTAGTTCCTGGACGCATACAAACAATTAAGACTCTATTCGCCGCCGGCCGAACCGGCAAGATCACTCTATCGCATTTTGGGCTTACCCAGAAGATTCGCGCCTGGCGTTTGAATGTTTGGCGCGTGATCCTATGCTTGCCGGAACGTTCGTGAAGATCGCCTGTATGTGTTCCAGGGACCGCCGACAGCGTCCTGAACACCCATGGCCCGCTGTCGGCCGTCGATCCTGATGCGCTCCAGTTTTCCAGCACGGACAGCATCCCAGTAGACGCGGCCACGGCGATTCGCAGGCAGATGATTCTCTCACCGCCTCACGACGGCCAAAACAAGGGAAATCTTCAGTTCTCTCGCCTGGGGCCTCCTCCAACCAATTCTCATCGGTAGCAATTGATTGACAGACGCAGGTAAGTGTTAATATTATTCATGCGTCCCGACACTTCTGTTCCGGGGCCTTTGCAGAGCTGCCGTCGATGGCCGGACGGAAGGAAGTTTTGCGACGAAAGAAGGTTGCAGCCAAGACGTTTTGGCGGCGCAATGGCCACACGAGTTCAGGAACTCGCTTGCACGTGGAGTTGTAGATCTGCTCTTCAGATGGGTTCGCACGGGATCGGACTGTTTCCATGAAAACAGGCAAAGAGATCGAAGTCACGCGCCGCGGGTTTCTGCGCACCTGCGCTACCGGCAGCCTTGCTCTGGCAAGCAAACCCATCTGGTGTCTCTCCCCGAAGGACGTCGCGGATGCTCCAATCTCCGGCCGAGACCAGGTGGAGTTTGAGATGAACCATGATTGGCTCTTTGCCGGGCCGATCGAGCGGGGCGACGGAGTACAGATCCCCAAGAACGAGACTCTGACCGCGGTTACACTGCCGCACTGCGTCACCAAACTGCGCTGGGATGAATGGGACCCAACCTCATGGGAGCATGTATGGCTTTACCGGCGGCACTTCTCGTTGCCCGCCGCATATCGGAAACACCGAGTCTTTGTGAAGTTTCATGCGGCGATGGTGACGGCTGAGCTGTCCCTCAACGGCCATAGCCTGGAGCGCCATCAGGGCGGCTATCTTCCCTTTACCCGAGAGATCACGCAGGCTCTTCAGCCAGGCGTAAACCGCCTTGACGTGATGCTGGATGCCCGTTTTTTGAACGTTCCGCCTGAAGGGTCGCCCAAGGGCCCTCACTCGGTGGATTATTATCTGCCCGGGGGAATGATTCGCGGCGCCGACCTCTTTGTAGTACCGCAGACCTATATCGACGACGTCTATGCGAAGCCTGTGGACGTTCTTGGCCCCGGCCGCCGCGTGGAGATTGCCTGCTCGGTGGACGCCGCACGTGTCCCGGGCCGGAAGACCGAATTGACGGCGGAGTTGCTGGACGGTGACCGGATTGTCGTCAGCGTCCGCAAGGAGATTGTGTTCGCGGAGGCCGGCAAGAGCGTGACAACGCTGGCATTGACTCATCTTGAAGATGCAAAGCTCTGGGACATCGACTCCCCGAAGCTCTACGGCGTTATGGTCACCCTCAGCGAAGGAGGGCATCCGATCCATCGCTACCGGACTCGCATTGGTTTTCGCGAGGCGAAGTTCACGGAGGACGGATTCTTTCTCAATGGCAGGCGCTTGCGCCTGTTCGGCCTGGACAGGCATGAACTGTATCCCTATGCGGGGTATGCCATGCCCGCGCGAACCATGCGGCGAGACGCCGAGATCCTGCGCAAGGAGTTCCATTGCAACGTGGTTCGCTGCTCACACTATCCGCAGTCAGATGCGTTTCTGGATGCCTGTGACGAACTCGGGTTGATGGTGTGGGAGGAGACGCCGGGATGGCAGTATCTGGGCAATGCGGAGTTTCAGGACCAGGTGGTTCAGAACGTCGGAGACATGATTGTTCGTGACCGCAACCGGCCTTCCATCATCATCTGGGGGGTCAGGGTGAATGAGTCAGCCAACAATCAGCCGCTTTACCAAAGGACTACGGCGCTGGCAAAGTCTCTGGACGACACCCGGCCCGATTCGGGCTCGATGACCACATTCGCAAGGTGGCAGACGGACTGGCATGAGGATGTCTTCTCCATGGACGACTATCATGCGTCCCCTGACGGAACGCTTGCGATCTTCCCTCCCCTGCCCGGGGTGCCTTATATGTTGTCAGAGACGGTGGGGCAGCGTACGTACACCGCAAAGGGCTTCGGAAACGTCTATCGCCGCGCCGGCGATGTGGCCACGCAGTACAAGCAGGCGATCTATCATGCCCAGGCGCACGACAAAGGTCTGGGCTATCCCCGCTTTTGCGGAGTCATTGCCTGGTGCGGCTTTGAGTACGGCAGCCCGCAGAACTCCTATCAAGGAATCAAATATCCTGGAGTCGCCGATATCTTCCGCTGCCCCAAGCTGGGAGCTGCTTTTTACCAGGCGCAGGTGAGTCCTTCCTTGCAGCCGGTCATCGCGCCAAACTTTTATTGGGACTTTGGGGCTGCAACGCCTCGCGGGCCGGGCAAGAACGTGGCTGTCTTTTCCAACTGCGACCATCTGGAGTTCTTTGTAAACGGCAAGCTGCTCGTCACTGCCGCTCCGGACCGCAAGAACTTCCCGAATCTTCTCTATGCACCCAGCTTCGTCGATCTTGATCTGGAGGGAGGCGACAAACCTGAGTTGCGCATCGACGGCTTCTTCCAGGGCCGCAAAGTTGTTTCGCGTTCTTTCTCTTCCAGGGTGAGCGAAGATCGGTTTCTGGTTGCGCCAGACGATCTCTCGATTCGCGGGGATGGCATCGATGCGACCCGGGTCGTCTTTCAGGTGACAGACAAGTTTGGGAACCCGAGGCTGTTTGCCGGCGGCCAGGTCAGCTTCGAACTCGCAGGCCCTGGCCTGCTGGTAGGAGACAATCCGTTCCCGCTGGCTGAGACTGGCGGAGTCGCGGCAGTCTGGGTCAAAGGGACTCGGGGCGGCTCAGGACAGATTACCCTCAAGGCGACCCACTCGAGCCTTGGCATCAAGTCGATTCAGTTGACGGCAGATCCTCACTCGGAGCGGCGAGCCGTATAACGCAACAATCTCTTCAGGCGTCTCTCTCGTCCTGTCCGGAACGGCTTACGGCGCTTGCGCCTGCATGGGGGCTGAAGTGGAACCGCGGGCTCGCATCCTGCTCTCGGCCCTCCGCTCGCACCTGAACCTTGCGGCGTCACGAGTAGACCACGGCAAGGGGTTAAGCGGCCACGATATCTACCCGCACCCGGCGGCCAAGGGCCGTGGCGATGTTCACCAGCGCATCCAGGGAAAAACGGGAGATGCGGCCCCGCAAAAGATCGTTCATGCGCGGTTGCGTAACACCACACCTCCGTGCGCTTCGGCTTGCGTCCAGCCGCTTTGCTTCACGATTGCGGTGATCTGGCGCATCAGGTCCGCGCGCGCCCGCAGGTTGGCTGCTTCAGCGGGAGTGTCGGCAATCGCATCCCAAACGCTAACGTACTTGGCCGGCTTCTTCATCGGCGTCTGCCCTCAAGCTGCTGGAATCTCTTCTTCGCCAGGTCCAGATCACGCCTGGACGTGGCCTGCGTCTTCTTCTGGAAGGCATGGAGGAGATAGACCGCGTCCGCCAGGCGCGCCGTGTCGATCACGCGATACCCACCCGAGCCGTCCGATCCATGCACAGAGGCGGCAGAGGGGCTCTTTTCGCCGCGCGCCAAAGCTTCCGCCGCTGCACGAGATAGGCTAGGAGCCGGCAGCCATCACTCAAAACTCCACCCATCCCGCTATGCGATGGCTCTCAATCGCGCGCTCAATGAAGCGCATGCCGCGCACGCCGGCTTCAATTCCCGGCAGCGTAGCCGGCGGCGAATTCGCCCTTCCCTGCTTCCACGTGAGGAGTGCATCGGCGAACTCGCGATACAAAACCGCAAACGCTTCGAGATACCCCTCGGGATGCCCGGCCGGGGTGCGTGCCACCGCCCGCGCCTCGGCGCTTAGGTAACTCATCGATGCGTGATGGATTTGCTCCGGACCATCGAGCCACCTCACGATCAGCCGGTTGGGATCCTGATGACGCCATTCGAGGGAACCTTTTTCACCGTAAACGCGCACACGCAACTCGTTCATTTCACCGGCTGCTATCTGTGAGCAAGCCAGTGAGCCCTCTGCGCCGTTGTTCATGCGTAGAAACGCATTGCAATCATCGTCGAGCCTGCGTCCCGGGACTACCGTACGCAAGGTGGCGTTCATCGCGGTTACCTTGAGTCCGCTAATGTATTCGATAAGATGAAAAGCGTGCGTACCGATATCGCCGATCGCCCCGCCGGCGCCGCTGAGCGCCGGATCGGTGCGCCAGACCGCCTGCTTGTGTCCCGTGCTTTCCAGCGGACCGCTCAGCCAGCCTTGCATATACTCCACTGCAACTTTGCGAATCGTTCCCAGTTTGCCGGTCGCGCACAGCGCCCGCGCCTCGCGCACCATGGCGTAGCCCGCGTAGGTGTGCGTCAAGCCGTAAAGAAGGCCGCTTTTCGCAACCGCCGCCTGCAGTTCAAGAGCCTCTTCATAGCTCGCAGCCGCAGGCTTGTCGCTCATCACAGCAATGCCGGACTCCAGCGCCGCTAGCGCCACGGGCAAGTGCATGTGATTGGGAGCCACAATCGCCACAAAGTCGACGCCATCCGCCCGCTTGCTCTCAGCCTCAATCATCTGCCGATAGTCCGCATAGGCCCGCGCAGGGTCGAGACGAAAACGCATGCCCGCCTCGCGCGACCGCTCCGGCGACTGCGAAAAAGCGCCTGCAACCAGCTCAATCTTCCCGTCGAGTTCCGCGGCGATGCGATGCACCGGGCCGATGAAAGCGCCTGGCCCTCCGCCCACCATTCCCATGCGCAGTTTGTGCGGCTCAGTCATTGCCTTCCTCCTTCTTTGCGATTTTCAATACCGTCACTCGCCGTGGACTGGGTGGAGCTCGCAGTTTTAAGAGTGGCGCTGCCATCCAGTTAACACGATGCGATGCTGCTTAACACGATGCGATGCTGCGCGCGAAGAAGCTACTTGATGCCCGATGGCACCACCGGCGATGCGCCGTTCAGAAACGCGGGATCCATCTGCGCAATGTCGGCGCGATAGCTGACCGTGTTCCTGGTGGGGAACGTTGCCGAAACCTCTTGCGTGACTCGGCCCGTAGCTACCCACTCGGTTCCGCGCTGGAATGTGGTGATGAAGCCCACGCAGCTCATGGCAAACACGTCATGGCCGAGCATGGTGTGGAAGATTCTCCCCTTGCCGTAGCGGAGAACCATGAGCATGGGCTCGTCGTGGCCGGTGCCTTTGTTGTTGGGGTCCGAGTGCGCCGTGGCCAGCACGGTCATGTTCTTGCCGGGGCCCCGCAACTTGCCGTAGAGCTCGTCATTGGCGTGCAACCACACAGGCGGCAGGCCTTTCAGGATCGGATGCTCCGGTTGGCGCGCAGTGATCTCGAAGGGCAGCCGGGCGCCATGCTCTCCGGCGGCTCCTGGCGAAGGGTCGGACACGAGCTTGCCATCCTGGTAGTACCAGTAAGGTCCGGCGCTTTGATTCCGGTTGCGCCAGCCACCGATGCCGATCATCTCGTTGTACGCAGGCCAATTGGGAAAAGCATTGTCGGCGGCGTGGACGATCACAAGGCCACCGCCGCTATCGACATACTTTTCAAACTGCGCGCGCAGGCCGGCGGGCCAGGCGGGTCCGTCGTAATTCATCACGATCGCGCGGTATTGGCTCAGTTTCGGCTTGAAATGGGTGAAGTCGCCGTCCGATGGGGGCGCGGTGATCACCGAGACGTCGAAGATCCCGGTTTCTTCGAGCTCCTTCTTGAGCACAGGCGTGGTCAGCCGCCAATTGTGGTAGGCGCCGCCGCTTTGCCCGTCGATAATCGCTACCCGGATAGGACTCGTCACACGAGTGCTTTGCCCCATCGCAGGAACAAGCGAGGTGCAGAGCAGCCCCGCCACCAGAATCCACAATCTCGTCCGCATCATTGTTCTCCTCAGAGCTGGCCCGCTAGTGCAAATGGGCCACGATCTCACTCCGGTGGGTTCAGCTCTCTCGCGTGTTGGAGAAGCGCTTCGATACTGCTGGGCGGATCATCCGCCTCCAGCATTTCGCAAAAGATGGCGTGCGGATCTGTCTCTGGAGAGTGCCCAGTTCTCCATTCGGTCAGGGGTGCTTCTTGGCGAGGCGCAGGTTGGATAGTTCGGTAGCCAGATCAGGGCATAGGCTCTCTCCGACGACAATGTTATTGCGCTTGTGCATCGTGGACAACGAATTTTCAAAGTGCGGCGGAGGACCTGCTTGGGTCAGGTCCGGGTGATCGGTCTCACCCAAGGGTAAGAGCAGCCCAGGAGCACGCTCACAATCGGGAATGCCTTAGCCAGCATCGCCCAGTCAGAACAATCGTCTGGTTGTGTCCACTCGGCCTTGAGCAGGTGGCAGTC
>JAKAQS010000202.1 GCA_021819585.1 Acidobacteriota bacterium | reverse complement strand
ATCTCGGGCCTCATCAACATGGCACGGTCTCGCCCGGCGCTTTGCGCCCAGCCGCCGCGCCGGCCTGCGCCTGTTGCATCCCGCTCTGCCGCAAGCTCTGCGCCGGCGCACGGTACACCAGCGAGCGCCGCCACTCCGGCCGGGGCGTGGGAAAGTCGCTGCGGAAGTGTGCGCCGCGCGACTCCTCCCGGGCCAGGGCCGCAGCCACCACCACCCGGGCCAGCTCCAGCAGGTTGCGCGTCTCCAACTCCTCCAGCCGGGCATCCTTCGCGCCTGCGTCCACCCCATGCCAGCCGCTCAGCCGCCGAGCGGCCTCCTGCAGGCCCTCCCGGCTGCGCTCAATGCCCGCCTTGGCCCACATCAGCCGCTGCAACTCGCGGCGGCTCACCGGCTCGCCTTCGCCTGCGGCACGCTTGACCTCAGGCTCTGCCTCACGATTGGCCGCCGGCAGGCTAGCTTCCGCCAGGAAAGTCTCTGGCCGCTTGCCCGCGCTCGCCGCCATCCCCGCCGCCTCTTCGCTCAGCAGCAGATGAGCGCAGCGCCAGGCGAAGGTCAGGCTCTCCAGCAGGGAGTTGGACGCCAGCCGGTTGGCCCCGTGAACTCCCGTGCAGGCCACCTCACCCACAGCGTACAGGCCGGGGATCGATGTGCGGCCATACACATCCGTGCGCACCCCGCCCATCCAGTAGTGCGCCGCTGGGGTCACCGGAATCGGCTCTCGGCTCCAGTCCAGGCCGCGCGCCCGCGTCTCCGCGTCGATAGAAGGAAACCGCCGCGCTAGAAACTCCGCCAGCTCCTCGCGCGGACGCAGACCGCGAACGTCCAGCAGCACCGGCGCTCCGCCCTGCCGCGCCATCTGCCGGGCGATGCCCCGCGCCACCACATCCCGCGGAGCCAGCTCCGCCGCCGGGTGAACCTTCTCCATAAAGCGCTGCCCGTGGATGTCCAGCAGCACAGCGCCTTCGCCGCGCACCGCCTCGGAGATCAAAAAAGGAGCCGGTCTCGCCGCCCCAGCCTCAGCCGCCGCGGCAGCGCCACCCCGGCCCGCCGCGCCGGACTCGTCCAGCGGAGCCTTCTCCATCGCCGCCAGAGCCGTCGGATGGAACTGGTAGAACTCCACGTCGGCAAGCTGCGCGCCGGCCCGCAGCGCCATGGCCAGGCCGTCCCCGGTAGCCACGCTGGGGTTGGTGGTGTGCAGATACATCTCACCGGCCCCGCCGGAGGCCAGCACGACGGCTTCGGCCTCCAGAATGCGCCGGCCTCCTCTGGCATCGAGAACCTCCAGGCCCGCAGCCGCGCCATCCTTCACCACCAGATCCAGAGCAAAGGTGTTCTCCAGCACCTGGATGTTGCGCGCCGCGCGGACGGCGTGGACCAAAGCGGTCTCAATGGAGAGCCCGGTAGCGTCACCGCCGGCGTGGAGGACGCGCGGCATGGAGTGAGCCGCCTCCAGCCCGCGAGCCAGCTCTCCGCTGGCGGTGCGGTCAAATCGCACGCCCAGCCGGATCAGGTCGCGGATTCGCTCCGGGCCCTCGCTGCATAGCACCCGCACGGCTTCCGGATCGCAGAGTCCGGCTCCGGCCGCAAGGGTATCTTCGATGTGGCTGGCGGCAGAGTCGTCCGCAAACACCGCCGCCGCAATCCCGCCCTGCGCCCAGCGGGTGTTGGAGTCCGCCAGCAGCGCCTTGGTCACCAGGGTGACGTGATAGCCGCGGCTCAGCTCCAGAGCAGCGATCAGCCCGGCGATCCCGGAGCCCACCACCACCACCTGCCGCTCCGCGCGCCTCATGCCGCTCCCTGCCTTGCCTTGGGCGCCAGCTCCAGCATGGCCTCCAGGGCCAGCCGCGCCTTTACCGCCGTGGTCTCCGGCACCGTAATACGGTTCAGCGCCTCGCCCCGCTCCAGCGCCTCAAGCACCCAGGCCAGGTAACTGGGGTGAATCCGATACATCGTCGAACACGGGCAAACGATCGAGTCCAGGCAGAAGATGGTGTGTTGAGGGTGCTGCGCGGCCAGCCTTCGCACCAGGTTGATCTCCGTGCCCACAGCAAAGATGGAGCCGGCCGGAGCCGCGGCGATGGCGTTCACGATGAAGTCCGTCGAACCCACCCCGTCGGCCGCATCCACCACGGCCATCGTACACTCCGGATGAACAATCACTTGCACCCCGGAGTAACGCCGGCGGGCGGCGGCAATCTGCTCCACCGTAAAGCGCATATGCACCGAGCAGTAGCCGTGCCATAGCAGAACCCGCGCTTCGCGCGCCTCCTCCGCCGTCACGCCGCCCCCGGGCAGGCTGGGATTCCACACCGGCATCTGGCTCAGTGGGATGCCCATGGCTCGGGCCGTGTTCCGGCCCAGGTGCTGGTCCGGAAAGAAGAGCACGCGCCGGCCGCGGGCAAAGGCCCACTCCAGCACCGTGCGCGCGTTGGAGGAGGTGCAGACCACGCCGCCGTGTTCGCCGCAGAAAGCCTTCAGGCTGGCCGAAGAGTTCATATAGGTCACCGGGATCACCGGCAGCCTTCCCGCCTCGTCGGCGCCCTCGCCTAGCAGCTCGGTCAGTTGCTCCCAGCAGTCGGTCACTGCGTCCAGGTCGGCCATGTCGGCCATCGAGCATCCCGCCGCCAGGTTGGGCAGAATCACCGTCTGGTCCGGCCGCGAGAGCATGGCTGCGGTCTCCGCCATAAAATGCACGCCGCAGAAGACGATCGTCTCCGCCCGGGGACGGGTCAGCGCCGCCTTGGCCAGTTGGAAGGAGTCGCCGATGAAGTCCGCATACTGCACGATCTCGTCGCGCTGGTAATAGTGCCCCAGGATCACCAGGCGCTCGCCCAGCGCCCTCTTGGCGCGCCGGATCCTCTGATCCAGCTCCTCCGCGGAGGCGTTGCGGTACTCGGCGGGAAGACCGGGCTGGCGCGGCGCCGGGAAGCGCATCGGGTCGTCCATGGACGCTCCCGGACCGTAGCCGGGTTCGGCGTCAAAGAGCCACGGCGCTTCGGCCAGGGCAGAGCTGCACGTGGAACTGGGAGCGCTTCGAAGCGCCGGCCGGCTGTTGCCCTGCTGCCTGTTCTTTGGCTGTTCTTCAAGCTGAATCAACTGGAGGCTGCTGTCGCTGAGTGCTACGGGTGGCACGTTGGACTCCTTCCTTGCCGCTGCCCTGCAATCGTTCTTCGTTCTCTGGACCCCGGTAGAAGGTGGGCCGGGCAGGGCTCGCAGAGGCCGTCCTGCCTATCTCTATAGAATACTCGCACCGCAGTTCAGGATCATCCCAGGGAACGTCGTCGGACCCAAGGGCTCGCCCAACCTCAGGCGACCTTTGCGCACACGCCCAGCGCCTCCGCTACCTTGCCCAGCCGCGCGTCCATGGTCCACAGCAGCGTGCCGGGAGTCGCCAGACAAGCGGCAACCAGATGGGCATCTGTCAGGCCGATCCCTTTGCCATGCAGGCCTCGAGCCTCGATCATCCGCCGGACGTCGCGCAGATCCACCGCCCGCACCTGCGGCATCTCGTCCAGCTTTGCCAGCGTTGCAGGCCGGTGATGCAGCGAGCCGAGCGCCAGCTCCGCCGCCAGAAACGGGTGCATCACCACCTGATTCTGCTCCAGTAGCCGCCGCAACTCGGGCTTGCGGGCTCGAAAGAACTCAATCCAGACGTTCGCGTCGGCCAGAATCACAGATCATCCACCCGCAGCCGCTTCACATACTCCAGCTCTGGCATGGTTCCCTCCAGCGCCGCCAGGCTGCGGGAGGCCTCTCTTTCGATCAACGCCTTCAGCGCCTCTCGCAGCAGCGCCGTCCGTTCGGACACGCCGCTGTACTCCTGCGCCCTGCGCAGCAAACTGTCGTCCAGGGAAACCGTGGCTCTCATCGCCTTCTTCCTCGGCGCCAATTTTATCATCAGAACGGTTACGCTTTTGGTGCGCAGCCTCTTGCCGCGCGCCAACGAAGGACAAGCTGCAGTGGCTTGCGGACGCCTTCGCTGCGAACTTCGACGCGGCTCTGCCCGTGCCCTGCCTCTATTCGACGGCCGAGGGCGATTCAGGCGGAGTGGAGCATCCGCGACAGGTCAGTGACCCTGGAGATGGATCTGGATGCGCAGCGGGGTGAGTACCAGGCGCTGAATCTCAGGGACCAGGCCTGCGCGGAACTCCAGATCTCGCTCACTGGCGGCAACCGATGGAGCCAGTTGCATCAGGCGCTCCAGCGGCTCGAGGATCGCGAATCCCGAATACTTTGAAGCCCGGACACTCCGGATGAAGACGCCGAACCTCATCCGCTACCTTGCCCAGCCGCAAATCCATGGTCCAAAGCAGAGCGCCGGGAGTTGCAAGGCATGCGCCTTGTTGACATTCGTAATCCGGCAAAGCCGCCATTGTCTACCGAACGGCGTTGGTTCTTTGTTGACATCGCGAATGCCTTATATATTAGCCATTTTTATTGATAAAAGCCATATAGCCTTGTATATTGTGCAATTATGTTGGCGATTGCGACCCTCGGCGAGCAGATTGCCCAAAGGCGCAGAGAGCTTGGCCTGAGCCAGAGTGCGCTTGCCAGGAAGGCGCGCATCGGTCGGTCGACGCTGGATGCGCTGGAAAATGGGCGCATGGGCGAGCTGGGATACACGAAGATCAACAACCTTCTTTCCGCGCTCGGCCTTGAGCTGAGAGTTCAGGAGATCGGTTCCGGCAGGCCGACGCTGGAAGAGTTGATGGGAGAGGAGGGCCATGTTTAAGGTCTGGAACGACTCCAGGGAAGCGGGCATGCTGGATCGCTTCAACCAGCGTGGCAGCAGCTTCGCCTATATCCCTGAGGCTCCGCCTGCCCGCGCCGTCTCAGTGACGATGCCGGTTCGCCTTCCTTCCTGGGATATTCGTTTTGGATTGCCGCCGATCTTTGAGATGAATCTTCCGGAAGGCATGCTTCGTGAACGGCTGCGTCTCACCTTTGCGAAAGCTACAGGAACCTTCGACGAATTCGACCTATTGGGTGTGGTGGGCCGCTCGCAGGTTGGGCGTATCCGGTATACGGGGCAGCGTGAACATCTCCAGGAAGATGTTCCCTTCCAATCCGTCGATGAGATTCTGGAGCATCGTCGTGGTGGCGAACTCTTCCGTTACCTGATGGAAAAGTTTGCCGCCTCTTCCGGTATCAGTGGTGTGCAGCCCAAGATTCTGGTGAGAGACGAAGCAGCCTTCTCTGCGCTCAATGGCTCCGGTCAACGCTTCTCCGAGAGCTATCGAGGCGCAACGCATATCGTAAAGTTCTGGGAACAGAACCAATATCCGCAGCTTGCCGCAAACGAATACTTTTGCCTTGAGGTGGCCAGGGACTGCGGCCTTGAAGTGCCGCCCTATCGTCTTTCAGAGGACGCTCAAGCGCTTGTGATCGACCGCTTCGACCTGCGCTCCGACGGGACCTATCGGGGTTTCGAAGATTTCTGCGTACTGAACGCCAGGCGCACCGATGAGAAGTATCGCGGAAGCTATGAAACGTCCATCCTGAAGCGCTTCACACAGTTCGCAAACTCGCCGCACGTTGTGGAGGACACAGAGCGCCTCTTCACGCTGATCGCCCTGAACTGCGCTTTGAGGAATGGCGATGCGCACCTGAAGAACTTCGGGATCCTCTATGACGACGTTCAAGGCGAGGCGAGACTCGCTCCAGCCTATGACCTGGTGACTACGTCAGTGTACCTGCCAAAAGACAGCATGGCGCTTACCTTGAACGGAACAACCCGCTGGCCAAGCCTGAAGGAGCTCCAGCGATTGGGCGAGACCCGCATGGGCGGCTCCCCCGCCAGAGTTGGCGCAATCCTGGAGCGAATCGCGGACGCCATGTCCGACGTGGCTTCGGCGATGCGCCTGTACATCAAGACACATCCGGAATTTCAGGAGGTTGGAGTTCAGATGCTTACCCTATGGCAGGCCGGGATAGCGGGAAGGCGGAGGGGCATGGCAGGATGAAGCCGCTCAGCTTGGGAAGAGCAAGGAAAGGCGTACGAGGAGCGAATGGCGATACGGGGGCTGACGCGCCGTCTTACAGAAGCTTCGGGATCTCTCGCACCGAGAAACGAGTTGCCCCTTCGATTTCGATAATCTTGTTCAACATGAAGTTCCGATCATCCTGTTCGAGAAGATGCCGCAGGACCAACTCAATCCGCACCCATTGCTCCTGACGCGAAAGGCCGCTCTCACGAAGAACAATGAGGCCGGGATGCACTTCTACGTCCAATAACGGCAAAAAGTCTTTTGCGTTTGTCGTGACGACGATCAGATCCTTCTCGTAGGCATAGCGCCATATAGCTGGGTCGCTTGCGCCACTGAGTCCAACGTGAGGCACAGCCACGGCATAGCATCCGAGAGTTGCCATGCGCGACACCAGCGCCGGAGACAGATGCTCATCAAGAAGAAATCTCACCTGGGGTCATGCCGCCTTCCCGCGGCCGAGTTCCAGAGGCTTGCGTGGTCGGCCTGGTGCTGGACTCATCCGGGCATGAATGGAAGCGAAGGCCAGATCAAGATCACTGAGAGCAGGATAGTCTTCCTGAATCTCCGTCTTGCTGACGCTCTTGCGAAACAACCCCGCGATATGCACCAGCGGAATACGGGTTCCCTTGAAGACGGGCTCGCCACTGAGAATTTCAGGACCGGAGACAATCCGGTCCCTCCCCTGACGGTATAGGTTCACATTCTGGACAAGCTGCTCACGCAAAGGATGGAAGTGAACCGATACGGACAGTTCACCTTTCTCTATCAGAAGATCGGGGCCCCTCCTCTGCCACCGCCCTGCTGAGCCGGCAGACTCGCTCAGGAGCTTGCGGAGGGAGTCTTTGTCCTCCTTCGGTAACGGGAAGGGAAACGCCGTCAGGAGCTTGATGAGCAGCAGCTCATGCAAATC
>JAKAQS010000201.1 GCA_021819585.1 Acidobacteriota bacterium | reverse complement strand
ATGAACTATGCGGGCGAGTCCAGCTACAACTCTTTACAGGCGACTCTTCAAAAGCGCTTCTCGAGTGGGCTTAGCTTCCTCGCTACCTATACGTGGTCGCACTCATTGGACGACTCCATCCAACCACTTGGCGGCTATGGCGGGCCTTACCGCAATACAAATCTGATTCCAATTAAGGATGACTATAGCAATTCCGAATTTGACGTGCGACAACGTTTTAACTTTAATGGTTTTTACCAGCTTCCATTTGGAGTAGGACATGCCCACCTGAATCATAAGGGCATTGCCGACCTGATTGCCGGAGGATGGGAGACCGATCTCAAATTCTCGGCTGAGACAGGCCAGCCGTTCAACGTTACGCCGGATATATCCACGGCTTCGGGGGGCAATGCATTCGCGATCGTCACGAGCAAAAATTACCTGGCTCCCGGAGGAACTCCTAATGCAACCAATCCTAATGTAAAGTGCCCAACGCGCACCAGAAATACAACCAACTGGTATAACCCGTGCGCGTTCTCCAATCCGTTGCCCGGCTCGACAATACCCAGATCGGGAGCTGGCTCTCTGGTGAGCAACTTTACCCAAGTGCTCGCGTACCTCGGCGGGAAGAGGAACGAGGCCTACGGCCCGGGTTACGAACGTGTAAGCATGTCAATATTCAAACAATTTGTGACATATCGGGAGCAACACCTTGAACTCCGTGTCGATATCTTCAACGTTTTGAATACGCCATCATACGGGAATCCGAGCGTCACCAAGGACAATAGCAACGGAGGTCAAATCACGACCGCCAGAAGCTTGGAGGCATTCATGCCGAATGCTCGATTCTTCCAGCTTTCCGCGAAATATACGTTTTGACCCATGCCAAGCGGGGATGAGAACCTGCCGGCCTCGAGCAAATTAGATGGTGAAGGAGAAAAAGAGATGAAGACGAGAAGAGACTTCCTCGCGAATGCCACCGCATTAGCGGCCGGAGGGTTGATAAAGCCGTCTGGCCTCAGTGCGATGTCACAACCTTCTCTTTCTGACAATCGACCGAATATTCTCATATTCATGCCGGATCAGACGCAGGGGAAGGCGGTCTTGCCTGGGTATCCCTGTCTCACTCCGAACGTAGACCGATTTGCCTCCCAAGGGCTACTCTTCACAAATTCATTCTGCCCCAGCCCGCACTGTTGCCCTTCCCGGGCTAGCTTTCAAACCGGCTTGTACCCCAGTGAGCATGGTGTTTTCAATAATGTCGATACAGACACCGCGATCCACGCAAATCCTTATCCGGGCACAAGATATTTCCCTGAGTATCTGCGTAGCGCCGGCTATGAGCTTGACTATTCCGGAAAGTGGCACGTTGGAAGAGATATAACTCCCTGGGACGCCGGTTGGACGAATTCCTATTCTTCTCCTCCGGAGAGCCCAAAGCCAGGGGAGCACGCGAGCGGATACGTTCCAGGGCGGCACCTGAAAGACAGCGCCTGGAGCACCGCCAAGGGAGAGCTGGCTGAGACCGGACCTCGAAGGCCAGGCGAGGTCTTCCGGCCTGGTTGGGGAAATGTCCAACTATACAGGACCCTGCCCTCGCCGGACTCGAATCCGCTAAAAGCCGTAGAAAGCCAATATCGGCCTGTATTGGCCGGGACGGAGAAGATGAAGCGTCTGGCCGGCAGTGGTGGTCCGTGGGCCCTGATGGTCTCCAATGATGGGTCACATGATCTTTACGATGTTCCGCGGCATTTTGTTGATATGTATGATCCGAAGTCGATTGAGCTCCCCCCAAATTTCCGGGACATGCTTGAGGACAAACCGCGCATCTACCAGAGAATGCGGTATCAGTATTGGGCGCAGTTGAGCGACGATGAAGTCCGCCAAAGCATTTTGCATTATTGGGCTAAAACGACCATGCAAGACGCTCTGTTTGGTTTTTTACTCGATGCTCTTGAACGCACAGGGCAAAGCGAGAACACAATCGTTGTTTATGTTTCGGATCATGGTGATTATTGTGCCGCGCATGGGCTCTGGGCAAAAGGGGTGCCGAGTTTCCGTGAGGGGTATAACATTCCTACCGTCATCCGCTGGCCGCGTGGAATCGTTAATCCGGGCAGGCAGGTGGATGCATTTGTATCCACCACCGATTTTGCTCCCACCTTTCTGGAGGCGGCAGGCATCCCTGCCTCCGATTACCATATGTCTGGAATGAGTCTTCTGCCGTGGCTGCAGGGAAAGACGCCAACGGACTGGAGAGATGCGATCTTCGGTCAGCTCAATGGAGTTGAACTGTATTACACGCAAAGGAGCGTTACGACCAAGGACTATAAGTATGTCTATAACGGATTCGACTACGATGAGTTGTACGATCTGAAGCAAGATCCTCATGAAATGGTGAACCTTGCGTTCCCCGATGTTAACCAGTCGCGGGCGATGGTGGAGCAGGGGAGCGGGTATGGCTACGGTAACGACGTGGCATGGCCTCGGCTTTCTCCCCGACTCGCAGAGGTAAGACTCGACCTACTCCGGCGAATGTGGAAATTTGCGCAGGCCCATAAAGACCAAATATTCGATCCCTACATCACAGTCGCGATGGCCCCTGATGGTCCCGGTGTGGAGCTGTGAACGGAAATTCGAGGCGTGGTATCTTCGGACGATGCCTTGGCTCCCGAGCCAGATGGAAGAATCCGTGTAAAGGCTAACCGCTCTCATAAGTGAGTTGTATTCTGCCCAGCTACGGCCCAAAGCCGAATGCCAATCCGGCTTGAAGCTGAGAGTTTGAGTTCTTACGGTTCTCTGGAAGGACCAGAGCAGGACCGCAGGGACAGGCAAGAAGGTTCACCGTGAGGAAGAGATTTTGCAGGTGTTGCGGCAGGCGGAGTCGGGCGACACGGTGATGGAGGTTCGCCGCAAGCGCGGAGCTGGCCACACACGTTTTCCCCTGGAAGAAGAAGAGCGTGGGACTGGGTCTGAGTGAGCCGCGGGAGCGCGCAAAAAACACGAAGCTGCAGCGGCTGGTTGCGGGCCTGAGCCTGGAAGGGCATGGATTGCAGGAGATTGTCGCAAAAATTATGAAGCCTCGATACCCGCCATGCTTCTGAAGCAGCGCGCCACTGCGCTATGCGCTGCTCACACGGAACCGTCCGCCGGCCGCTCTGGACCTCAGCGCGAGAAGCGCGTCTCCGCCCGCTCCTTGTGGCGTTCCATGGCCAGCTCGATCAGCCGGTCGATCAGCTTCGGGTAAGGCACGCCACTGGCGATCCACAGCTTGGGATACATGCTGATGGAGGTAAATCCCGGCAGGGTGTTCACCTCATTCACCAAAATCTCCGCCGGCCGGCCTTTGGCCGCCGGATCCATCAGGAAGTCCACCCGCGCCAGCCCCGCGCACTCGCAGGCATGGAAGGCCGCTACCGCCATGGCCCGGACCCTCCGGGCCTGCGCCGCCGCCAGCCGCGCGGGGATGATGCACAGGCTCTCATCCGGCCCGCTCAACTCATACTTGGCCTCGTAGTCATAGAACTCCTTGGCCGGAACGATCTCCCCCACCACGCTGGCCTCCGGAGCGTCGTTGCCCAGCACGGCCACCTCCAACTCGCGCGGCTTTACGCCAGGGCCACCCACACTCTGCTCGATTACAATCTTGCGGTCGAAGCCGGCAGCCAGATCCATCGCCGCGGAGAGCTCTGCGCGCGTCTTCACCTTGCTGATCCCCACCGAACTGCCCAGGTTCGCCGGCTTCACAAACACCGGATAGCGAAGATTCTGCTCGATCCTTCGCATGGCCCGCCTGGGATCCGACCGCCACTCCCTGCGCAGGATGGTCACATGCGGGGTGATGGGAAGCCCTGCCGCGGCAAACAGCCGCTTCATCACGTCCTTGTCCATGGCCGCCGCCGAGCCCAGCACCCCGGAGCCGACATAGGCCACGTCGGCCAGCTCGAAGAGCCCCTGCACGGTGCCGTCTTCGCCAAAGGTGCCATGCAGCACCGGGAATACCACATCCAGCCCGGTTCCCGACGCCGGCTCACCCGCCGCCGCCGCGATGGAAACCCCGCCCGCCGGCTCGCCGGACGCTTTCTCCGCAGCTCGGCTCTTTGTTTCACGCTTCGCGTGGCCTTTTGCCTCACTCTTTCCTGTGCCCGATGCAGCCGCTTCCGCCGTCAGCATCGCTTGGGCCGGCTCGCCGGAGAGCCAGCGACCCTCCCGGGTGATTCCCAACTCGACCACTTCATACTTGCTGCGGTCGATTGCTTGCAGAATAGAACGCGCCGAGCGCAACGAGACCTCATGCTCGCCGCTGCGGCCGCCAAACAGCACTCCTACGCGAAGCTTCTTCCTTGGCATACTCTTCCAGTCTTACGCAGGGCATACCTGTGCATGGCCGCAATCTGCGCGCCTGAACCCGGCTGAGAACGTCGGCAGGGCGTCCGCGGATCCCCTGATAGCGTCCAACCACCGAATACCGCAGCCTCTGTTTACCGGAGCGTCCTCTCCGGGCATACACTCGTAGGCGTAACAGGCGGCGTTCGAGGAGATCACCCATGACCGCCCTTCTTTGGATGCGCTCCAGTCTCTGTACCAACTCCTCCAGAACCCGCGGAGGCTGCAATCGGGCGCGCCTGGCTTTGCTCCTCTGTCTTGTGGTTCCGGGAGCTGCGTTCCTTGCCGGCTGCGGCAGCTCTCCTCAACCCGGCGCCCCTGCACCGCCCTCCGCCTCCATCCCCGGCAACTGGGAGTTCACCGCCAGGATCACCAGCAGTGGCGCGGGCCTGGGGGAGACCGTGCCCATCGGCGTCTATCTCACCGGCACGGACACCGCCGTGCAGGGAACTGCATGGGTGCAGATGGCCTTTCCGCTTGACTGCGTCGCCCAATGCTGCGGTGGACCCTTCGCTGACTTCAGCAACGCCCTATCGGGGACGCTGACCGGCGCCGGCATCCTCAACCTCACCTCCAGCGTGCCCGACAACGGCCCGCTCTTCAGCATGAGCGGCAACATGACCGGGGCGGAGTTCACGGTTGGAACCTTCAAGCTCACCGGAGGGTGTCCAGCCACAGGCGCCATCACCGGGGTGGAGATTCCCACCCTCAACGGCGCCTACGCCGGAACCCTGACCTCGCAGACTACCGGCAAGAGCTACAACTTCTCCACCACCCTGGCGCAGAGCTCCGCGCTCAGCACCCGCGGCTTCTTTGCGGTAAGCGGCACAGGCGCTCTTACGGCATATCCGTGTCTGAGCTCTGTGACCGTGCCTACGCCGGCCGCCAACTACTCCGGGATGCTGGGCGACGAGTTCAACCTGACGATGTCCGGCGCGAACGGCGCCCAGTTCAGTCTCGGTGGCACGCTCTCCTCGGACGCAGAGACCATCACCGTGTCTTACGGTGTCATTGGCGGCTCCTGCGCCAACGATATCGGCGGCGGTACGCTCACCCTGCAGTAAGGGCGAGTCGCTGACGCTGGCCATGCCGGCGATGAAGAGGACGGCGTTCGTCACACATTGAACTTGAAGAACAGAATGTCTCCGTCTTTGACGACGTACTCCTTGCCCTCGGAGCGCAGCAGGCCGGCCTCCTTCACCGCCTGCTCGCTGCCCAGCCGGAAGAGATCCTCACAGGCATAGCAGTCAGCCTTGATGAAGCCGCGCTCGAAGTCGGAGTGAATGACTCCGGCCGCTCCCGGAGCCCTGGTTCCGCGCTGGATCGTCCACGCCCTCACCTCCTGCACGCCGGCGGTGAAGTAGGTGATCAAACCCAGCAGACGATAGGCCGCGTGGATCAGCCGGTTCAGCCCCGGCTCCGCCAACCCGGCGGCCTCCAGAAACTCGCTGCGTTCGGCCGGCTCCAGTTGCGCAATCTCGGCCTCCATCGAGCCGCAGATCCGCACCACCTCGCTGCCCTCTTCGGCAGCGCGCTGCTCCACCTTTTGAGTGAACGCGTTGCCGCCCGCAATCCCCGCCTCATCCACGTTGGCCACATAGAGCTGCGGCTTCATCGTGATCAAGAAGAGATCCCGCGCCGCCAGACGCTCATCCTCGGCCAGATCCACAGCACGCGCCGGCTTGCCCGCGCTCAAAGCCTCGTGCAGCTTGTGTACTGCGCTCAGCTCGCTCTTCTGGGCTGCGCTGGCGCTGGGGCTCTTGGCCGCCTTCTCCGCCTTGGTCCGCCGCTTTTCCACCGTCTCCAGATCGGCCAGCAGCAGCTCGGTGTTGATGATGTCGATGTCGTGCAGCGGATTCACTGCCCCGGCTACATGCACCACCTCGGGATCCTCAAAGCAGCGCACCACGTGCAGAATCGCGTCCGTCTGCCGGATGTGGGAGAGAAACTGATTGCCCAGCCCCTCACCCTTGCTGGCTCCCTCCACAATCCCTGCAATGTCCACAAACTCCATCGTCGTGGGCACAATCGAGTTCGGCTTCACCAGCCCCACAATCCGGTCCAGGCGCGCATCCGGAACCGGCACAATGCCCACGTTGGGATCAATCGTGCAAAACGGATAGTTGGCCGCCTGCGCCTTGGCTGCCGTCAGCGCGTTGAAGATGGTGGACTTGCCGACGTTCGGCAGCCCGACGATTCCACAGTTCAGGGGCATACGTTCAAAGAGTTCCTTTTCTCTTCTATTGGAACATGTATTGGACCATGGGCCGGCCGGCGGCGCCGGCCCACCTCCGCTCTAACCTCCAACCCAGCCTTCTCCCTCCAGACCCTCCCTCCAGACCCTCCCTCCAGACCCGGAAGCGGCCTCTTCTTCGGGGTAAAACTGTACTAATTTCATACATTTCCTGCAAAAGATTGCACAACCAGCGAGTCTATCGGTCGTAACTGGTTGATTTCAGGCCACTCCAGAGATGGCAATCCATGTGCTGTCTAAATCCTTTATCTCTGGAGGAACTGAAAGCGCATGAAACGCAAGACACTTGTGCCTCGAATCTCTCCCCGGTTCATCTCTTCCCGGCTCTGCATGGCCTTGGCGCTGCTGGCGGCCGCCTCTGTCCTGGG
>JAKAQS010000200.1 GCA_021819585.1 Acidobacteriota bacterium | reverse complement strand
TCTCGCCTCGAATGAGGAGGAGGAAGCCTTTTTGCGCGTGGCAGGCGCCCTTAACTCCATCGGCGCTGAGCGCGGTACGTTGCGAACAACCCAGGGACGGCGCCTGACGCAGCCGGGTCAAGGGGCCGCCCACTGCGTGGACCAAGAACGCGAGATCCGGATACGATTTCTGGCCCCGTCTCCTGGATCAAATGCAGCTTCGGTCACTTCCCGGCGACGCATGCTCCCTGATAGGTTCCTTTGGAGAGCATGGTTGCAGTTGCGGTGTTGGAACCGCTTCCCGGCATGCTGGTGGTCGTCGTGGTGCTACCCGTGGCCGTAAAGGACCTTCCATTCTGGGAGAAGACCTCGGTGACATCCGATTGCATCCTCCAGGCGAACGGACCGCTGCTGCCCTGGCAGGCGAGCTGGACATGAACGCCGCTGGGTGCGGAGGTCACCACAGGAGCATCGCACCGCATTCCAGGGCGCTGCTGCTTCCAGAAGTCGGATGCGCTTTCGGCGCAGATGCGCTGTTGCAAAGATACTGTCCGTCCGTCGGCGGACACGGTGGAGTTGACCTGCCATTCACCGCGCTGGAACGAGACAGCGCCGCTCTGGCCGTATGCGGCCGGAATGAGCATGGCGACGGCGAATGGCAGGGTGGATAGTTTTCGCAAAGGACGCATATCAATGCGATGCTAGCACGGCCGCTTTCCGAGCCGGCGGACGGCTCTATCAGGGTTATTCATCGATCTGCTCTACGCAATCGTTGAAGAATTAACTAGGACGGGAGACTAGATGTCCCGCGTGACTTCCGGATCAGTACGTCGGTCCACTGCTGTAGGTCCCCGCGGTCCCGTATACGATGGTTGGACCAAAGGTGTCGCCCGCGGGCAAATTCAAGGTGGTGGCCGCGCCAACGATAAACACATTGGGCGCCACAGCGCCGCCGGCGGTGAGTTGGGAGGCGCTGTAAAGGCCGACGCCGAATGGCGTGGCGGAATTGACCACGGCCAAATCCCCGGTCTTGTCGAACGCAATCCCGTTGGGGGCATTCAAACTGGCGTTGCCGCTGACCATGGCGGAACTCAGCGTCACTGAGGGAGTCGGGCTGCCGGTGATCGCCAAGCTGGCCTTTGAGAATTGGACCACAGTGTTCGGAGAGTTAGCGTTGCTGGACCAGAGGTTCCCCGAGCTGTCAAAAGCCAATGCCCATGGCCCCTGGATGGATTGCTTTCCGTCATCGGTCAGTATGACGCTGGGAGCGAGAGTCATTGACCCGCCGGCTGTCGGCAGTGCGGCCGCCTTGAATTCGAAGATGGTGGTGGTCCCATTATTGGCGATCCACAAGTCTCCGGATGAGTCGAACGCGATCCCCAGAGGACCGTTGAAAGCGGGGTCGGATTTGATCGTGATATTCGGCTCAACAGCAGTCCCGGAAGCCATCAGTTGAGATGGCATAAATTCAAAAATGGCGTTGGCCCCGTTGTCGCTGACCCACAGGTCGCCTTTGCTATCGAATACCGCCTGCTGAGGAAATACGAAGGCGGGAGAACCGATAGCTACGTTGGGCGTGCCTGTGGCCGGAGATTGCAGGGCCGTAAGATTGGCTGAAGTGAATTGGTACAGGGCCGGCTTGACTTTGCCGCCGGTGCTGATTGTGCCGCCATCGACCACCCATAGGTTGCTCGATGTGTCGAACAGCACGCCTTGCGGGGAGGCAAACACGCTGCTGTTCAAGATCAGTGTCGGCGCGGGGGCCGCACTGCCAGCGGTGGTCAACGCGGTTGAGGAAAATTCCAGCACATTGGCCCCATTTGCCACCCACAACGCCGGACTGCTGTTGGATGGGGTCGTCGGCGTCGTGTAGGTTGAGCCGGAAGAGGAATAGCTGCCGCATCCAGTCAACCCCACTGCCAGCGATGCTCCGCAGCACACTGTCAGCAGGCATTCCCAGAAGCCGTTTTTGCGCAGAGCGGAGATCGCCGCTGTCCGGGGCGGCTCCATGCCGCCGTCTGCGGCGCAGGCCATGGAGGTTGAACGAAAAGCACGGTTGGAAGATTTGCGGTCTTGCAGGTCGATTGTCATAACGGGGCTCCTTTTCTATGAAGTGGCCGATTTCCACGAAGTGGCTGATGGAGCAGCCAGGCTGGATAGGCAAGAACCGCTTCGCGGCGGAAATTATACTCTTTGGAATCGAAATTGTCTGTGACCCGTCGACGCCCTCTTGCCCGCAGATTCAGTCCCGCACCGCCTGAAAGCAGCCTCGATCGCCGAAGACATCCCTCCTTCAGAACATCCGCAGGCCTGTAGTCTCACCTGTCGCTGGCAAGTATCAATCGCAATCAGGGCGTCGGCGATATCGGACACAGACTCTCCTCAATCAGCGGAGGTGTCTGGCGCGCATGAAGTAAGCGTTGACCCGAGGGTTCACAGAAAGCAACTTCATGCCGGCAGTACGAGCCTGTGCTACCAGCAGCCGATCAAAAGGATCTCTGTGCAACCAGGGAAGCTTATCGACCGCAACCGCATGTTCCGCGGTCACAGTCAGATCCTCGATGCCTGTTTCCCGAGCAGCGCTCCATATGGCCGCCGGTTCTGCAGCAAAATCACCCTTCGCCAAGGGGTCTTTGATGGCGGCCTCCCAGACCGAGGCTGCAGAAAACCAGACACGATTTTTCGTGTCTTCCACGATGCGGCGCATCGGCCGCGGAACCTTGTCCGGCTCGGCCAGTATCCAAAGGAGGATGTGAGTGTCGAGCAGATAGTTCACAGTTGATCTGCCTCAAACATCTTCTGAATTTCGGCGTTATGGACGTCGAGGTCCTCCGGTAGCCGGACTTTTCCCCGGAGCATGCCCAACTTGTGATGGGAAGGCCGGGATTCGGGATGTGCCGAGACGATCACAACAGGCCTGCCGGCACGAGCGATGGTCACAGACTGACCATTCGTTAGGACCTGCTCGATAATCCGAGACAGGTGGGTCTTGGCTTCATGAACGTTCACGGTCTGCTGAGACTTAGTCATGGAGCTTAGTTTTTCAGGCTTTCTTCAAGGGAGATGAGACAGCGCCCTCGGGGCGAGCCGTTGCTGCAGGCATTGATGCGGGCATCTGCGCGGCCCGCCCTGCCAGGGTATGGCTCGGTCTGGCAGGCGGTGGAAGGTGGCCGGCTTTGACCGCGAATCTGCCTGATATTCAATGAACCTCCGGCGATTGCTTCGGCGCTGAACAAAAACCGCGATCCGCCGGCCCGGGAGTGCTATCCTCACCCAAACTGGAAGTTCGACCGTTTTCATTGCCGCAAAGATGCTTCGCGAGGTTTCACCTATGCCCTGGATTCGGATTTGCTTTGGACGCGCTGTTGCCGCCTTCTCAATCACTGTCTTCGCCAGCCTGGGACTGGCAGGATTGGCTCAAACTCAGAGCGCGAAGACCCTGCTGTTGCGCAATCCCTCGCTGAGCAAGGACAGGATCGCGTTTCTGTATGCGGATGACATATGGACTGTGGCACGTTCGGGTGGTGAGGCCGAGCGCCTGACCTCCGCAGGCTCCGTGGCGGCAGGGCCTTACTTCTCTCCCGATGGAAGCCAGATCGCCTATTCGGCCAGCCAAAACGGACAAACAGACGTCTACGTGGTGAGCGCCGAGGGTGGCGTGCCCAGAAGATTGACCTGGGAGCCAAGCGGCAGCTACGCCGTGGGTTGGACGCCCGATGGCAAAGAGGTGCTCTTCGCTTCGATGCGCACCAGTTACGCGGACTTCTTCAAGATCTTTGAGGTGCGTTCGGATGGAACCGGGATACCTGCCGTGCTCCCGCTGCCGACCGCTGCGGAGGGAAGCTTCTCGCCGGACGGCAGCACCTTTGCGTATGAGCCCTTCCGTCAGTGGGAGGACGCCTGGAAGCATTACAGGGGCGGGCAGACCAAGAGGGTCTGGCTGGCGAACATGAAGACCCTCGATCTGGTGAAGGTTCCACGCGCGGGCTCGAATGACTTCAATCCGGTGTGGGAGGGGAAATCGGTCTATTTTCTCTCTGACCGGAATGGCCCGGTGTCGCTCTTCCGCTATGACACGCAGACCAAGACCGTTTCACAGGTGGTGGAAAATCATGGATATGATCTGAAGACGGTCGCGGCCGGCCCCGGCGCGCTGGTCTACGAGCAGTTTGGCTCCCTGCATCTGTACGATTTGGCCAGCGGCAAACAGCATGCCGTGAATGTCACCATCCATGGCGATCTCCCGGATCTGATGCCGCGCCTGAGGAATATCCCCGCCGCTGAGGTGCAGAACATCGGCATCTCACCCTCCGGCGTGCGCGTGGTGGCAGAGGCGCACGGAGATATCTTCACGCTGCCGGCAGAGAAGGGAGACGCGCGCAACCTGACCGGAACGCCTGGAATCGAGGAGCGGGATCCGGCGTGGTCTCCGGATGGAAAGTCGATTGCCTACTTCAGCGATGCATCGGGTGAGTATCAACTTTATATTCGCGATCAGGATGGGTTACTGCCGCCCAAGGTGATCGACCTCGGGCTGCACCCCTCCTTTTACTACCATCCGCAGTGGTCTCCGGACTCGAAATACATCGCCTATACCGATGTGCATCTGCATCTGTGGTATGTGGATGTCGCCGCCGGCAAGCCGGTGCTGGTCGATACGGCGCTGCGGGGCGGATTTGGCGCCAACATGCAGTTGAGCTGGTCGCCGGATTCACAGTGGATCGCCTACACGCGCGATCTGGAGAACCAGCTCCATGCGGTGTTCTTCTATTCGCTGGCCACGCACAAGTCCTCGCAGATTACGGATGGGATGAGCAATGCGGCGGATCCGGTCTTCGATCCTGGCGGCAAGTTCCTGTACTTTACAGCATCGACGAACAGTGGACCGTCGGACGCCGGGATCGATCTTTCCACGCTCGACCGGGCTACCAGCAGTAGCCCCTATGTCATCGTGCTGGCGAAGAATGGGGCCTCGCCCGTGCCTCCGGAGAGCGATGAGGAGAATGCCGCCAAGGATGCCGACAAGACTGCGGATGATGCAGGCGCAGGGTCGCAAAATGCCTCCGGGAAGGGCGCCGAGAAGAAAGGCTCGGCCGCAAAAAGTCAGGTGAAACCGACCGTCATCGACCTGCCCGGAATCGGGAATCGGATTCTGGCCTTGCCGATTCCGGCGCGCAATTACATTGATCTGCAGGTAGGTAAAGGCGGGGTCCTATTTCTGGCTGAGGGCGCTCCAGTGGGACGTTCGTCGAGTGGCGATGGCCCGCCGATTCGTTCCCTGTGGAGGTTTACGACCAAAACTCGAAAGACGGAAGAAGTCCTCAGCAACCTGACTCGTTTTCGAGTCTCTGCCAATGGCGAGAAGCTCTTCGCCATGGGCCAAAAGGGCTGGTTCATTGTGCCGGTCGCGCAGTTGAAGGCGGGCTCGCCCGAGGCTCCGCAGGGCAAACCGGTGAAGAACACCGGCATGTTTGCGGTCATCGATCCGCGCGCCGAGTGGAGACAGGAATACCGGGAGACCTGGCACATTGAAAGAGACTTCTTCTACGACGCCCACTTGCACGGGCTGGATCTGAAGATCATCTATGCGAAGTATGAGCCTTACCTCAACGGGCTGGCGTCGCGATCCGAGTTCACCTATCTGTGCAACGAGATGCTGGGCGAGATCGAGGTCGGCCACATGTTCGTCCGTGGGCCCCGCCAGCCGGACCATGGGCCGAAGACCGGCCTGCTGGGAGCTGATTACACGATAGAGAACAACCATTACAAGTTCGCCAAGATCTACAACGGACAGAACTGGACGCCGTCGCTCAAGGCTCCGCTCACACTGCCGGGAATCAACGTGCAAACTGGGGAGTATCTTCTGGCTGTGAACGGCCGTGAGCTAACCGCGAAGGATAACCTGTATAGCTTCTTTGACGGCACGGCCGGCAAGCAGACGGTGATACGCGTCGGCAGCAAGCCGGACGGGAGCGATGGAAGAGACGTCACTGTGGTTCCGGTGGACTCGGAGCACGGCCTGCGCAATCTGGACTGGATCGAATCCAATCTGCGCAAGGTGGACGCGCTCTCTGGCGGCAAGGTGGCCTACATCTATATGCCCAACACCGGGGGCGCCGGATATGACAACTTCAACCGCTACTTCTACTCGCAACTGGACAAACAGGCTGTGGTGCTCGATGAGCGCTACAACGAGGGCGGCCTGATCGCCGACTACATCGTCAACGTACTGGGCCAGAAGCCGTTAAGCGGAGCCATCGGACGGGATGGCGAACCGGTGCATGATCCGCAGGGAGCCATCTTCGGGCCCAAAGCGATGATCATCAACCAGTCAGCAGGCTCCGGCGGCGACGCCATGCCGTGGTACTTCCGCAAAGCCGGGCTGGGAACCCTGGTGGGCGTTCGCACCTGGGGTGGTCTGATCGGTATTGGGGGCTATCCCGTGCTGATGGATGGCGGCACGGTCACGGCCCCTCGTTATGCCATCTATGGACTGCATGGCCAATGGGAGGTGGAGGGCCATGGCATCTCCCCGGACGTAAAAGTCCAGGAGTATCCGAAGGATGTTGCAGCCGGCCACGACCTGCAACTGGAGCGCTCCGTGCAGGCCGTGCTGGAGCAGCTCAAGCAGCACCCGGTTCCTGCGATACCCATTCCGCCCTATCCTGACTATCACCAGCATGATGGGTTAGGGAGTTCCCACTAACGGACGGGCCGCGAAACGATGGCGAAGCTCGACACTCGCCGGGGGTCCGCCAGACTCGGGCGGAAGTTCCCCCTTTGAAATCGGCTAAGTCTTTGAAAGTCCAAGAGCAACCTTAGTTTTGTGGGTACATATGTAGGCATGTACTAAACTATAGCAATCTAATTATTCATAGCTCTATATACTATATGTAACGCATGTACATAGCGCGCGTCCCCAACCGCTCCTCGCCCCCCCCCGCCATCCTCCTACGGGAGTCCTTCCGCCAGGACGGCAAGGTCAAGTCGCGCACCCTGGCCAACCTCAC
>JAKAQS010000199.1 GCA_021819585.1 Acidobacteriota bacterium | reverse complement strand
GCGCTCCGCCTCTGAACGGCTCAACCTGCGCTTCAATGCAACCACTCCGCCTGTGTTCATCCCCCTACTTCAACACAAGCGAGACCACGCCGGAAGAATGGGGTTGCCCGAACGCGTACGTTCGAACTCCCAAACCAGGCGCTCCGCCTCTGACCGGCTCAACCTACGCTTGACCGCAACCCTTCCGCTTGTGTTCATCCCTCTTGGTTTCGTCAACTTGATTTGTTTGGCTCTGCGCAGGAAAGTGTAAAAGGGGCTGGTTTTGCTGGGTTTCGTGAGGGTGGGTGTTTTGGCTATTCTCAGGGCTATGGCAGACAACGACTGGACGCGGATTCTGGGTTGGCCGGGCTACAAGGTATACCGGCACGAGCTTGACGAACGGGGCAAGCGATTGAAACTGTGGGCGCGGCGGAAGCGGGCCAACAAGCAGTGGGTGTGCTCGGGATGTGGCAAGCTGGTGAGCGAGATGGCCGAGAGCTATGAACGGGAGGTACGGGATTTACCGTGGTCCGAATATAAGGCGACGGTCGTTGTGGAGCTCTACCGAGTGCGCTGCCCGGACTGTGGTGTGCGGACGGAAAAGGTACCGCTTCTGCCGTCGAAGGCTCCGTTCAGCAAGCGTTTCGAGGACGCGGTGGGTGAGCTGTGTGAGAGCGCAGCGGCGAGTCGGGTGGCCATGCAGTTCGGTCTTTCGGCCAGCACGGTGCGAGCCATCGATCAGCGTTATCTGGCCCGCTGGGCGGAGACGCGGCGCAAGCCTGCGCTGCGGCAGATGGGCGTGGACGAGATCTACCTGGGCAAGAAGCAGAAGTTCGTCACGGTAGTGAGCAACCTGGGTACCGGCGAGCCGCTGTGGTTCGGCGCCGAGCGGAAGAAGGAGACGCTGGATGAGTTCTTCCGGCAACATCTGAGTTCCTTCCAGCGCGGTGCGGTCCAAGCAGCCTGCGTCGATATGTGGGCGCCGTTTCGGCAGAGCATCGAGCAATGGCTGCCCAACTGCCGCATCGTTTATGACTGTCATCGTCAACTGAAAATTCCCCACTTTGCATCGCTTGAAAATTCCCTAGTCTGGGGCGGGTTGAGGTGATGCGGGAGGATGCGGCGGAGGGCGAAGCCCGGAGCCGCATTCTCCCGCGCGGACAACCAGGGGCTATGCTTCTTCTTTCCCTGGCGATTTTGCGGCGACGACACCGGCTTTCTTTTTGTCCTTGAGCCGGTAGCTCTCGCCCTTGATGTTGATGGTGGTGGAGTGGTGCAGCAGCCGGTCGAGGATGGCCGAGGCGATGACGTTGTCGGCGAAGATCGCGCCCCAGTCGCCATAGCTCTTGTTGGAGGTCAGGATAATGGAGCCCTTCTCGTAACGTTCCGAGACCAGTTGGAAGAGGCAGGTGGCGGCGAAGGAGTCCAGCGTCAGGTAGCCCATCTCGTCCAGAAATGTTCAGCTGAACATTTCTCGACGAATGTGAAGCTGTCAGTAATGTGGAGTTGCGCGGCGGAAGGGCCGGAAACCCGCGCGGGCCGTGGGCTGCAACTCCACATTTTTGGAAGGGTCAAAGGGACTCCAGCCATTGCAGGATCGTACGGTCTTTGCTCCAGGGTGGGCCGGACCGCGTGGGGACCGGCTTGACCTTGGCGATGGCCTGACGCTTCATCTCCAAATCGACTTTGGCGTAGCGATTCGTAGTGGTTGGGCTGGCATGTCCCAGCAAATGACTGATGGTGGACAGATCAACGCCCGACTTGAGAAGGGCGACGGCAGTGCTGTGCCTCACACTGTGCGGATGTAATCGCTTTTTACGGAGACTCGGAGCCTTTGCGCAAGCCGCGCGAAGACACCTGGCCAAGATGTGGCGGATGCCGAAACGGGTTAATGGATTGCCGCGATGATTCAGAAAGAGGTGAGACTCCGACCGGGACTCCAGATTCCGGTGCTGACAGAAGGCTTTCAAGACCGCGGCGGTTTGCGGCCACAGCGGACAGTAGCGTTCCTTTCTGCCTTTGCCGAACAGTCTCGCCTGAAATGGCTTGGTCAGCTGGAGATCGCAGACACGCAGGTCGGCGATCTCCTGGACGCGAGCACCGGTATTAAACATCGTCTCCAACAGAGCGTAATCCCTGGTTCCCTGACGGGTGGACCGGTTGATGGTTTTGAGAATTGCGTCGATCTCATCGTATTCCAGGTAATCGATGACCCGTTGTCGCGCGCGCTTGAAGGGAATGCCCAGGATCCGCTGCGCCAACTCGATATGCTCTGGATTTCGCGAGGCGACGAAATGGAAGAACGCATGAATAGGGGAAAGCCGCACGTTTCGTGTGGATACGCTGTTGTTGCGCTCCTCTTCAATGTAGGTCAAAAAAGCAAGGATCCCGGGCGGATCAAGATCAGTCAAATCGAGCCGTGTGATGGAAATGCTTCGCTGTTGGGCGAGAAAACGCAGCAGCAGAACCAAGCTGTCGCGATAGCTGTGGATCGTGTGTGGACTGGTGCCGCGCAGGCGGGGCAGATGATCGGTGAAGTACTCCCGGATTGCGGCTGCAAGAAGATTCGGAGGGTCGGTTTTCATCCATGCCTCCGCGACAATGAGGCTGACGAAGAAACTAGCGCGCCGTAGTGCCTGGCGAAGCGTTCACTGGATGCAGTGCGGAGAGGTTCGATGAAGTGCAGGTAATGATGCGTCGATACTGCTGAACCGTGGCCCAGGTAGGTAGCGAGCAAAGGCAGTTTGGCTTCAACGTCGGCGCCGGCGCGATACCAGCGCAGCAGAGCATTCACTGCAAATCCATGACGAAAGTCGTGAATTCGAGGCGATGTTCCCTTCGTGGTTACGATGCCGCATTCCTGAAGCAGTGATTGGATGGAGCGACGCAGGGTTGTGGCGCTGTAAGCCCCTCCACCCCAGGAGGGGTTCCAAAGGAGGGCTGAGTCCGAAACGACGGGGAATTTCCGCTGGCTTCGGGTACGCAGGTAGCAATCGATCTCATCCGCGATACCGTTATGGATGGGAAGCACGCGGGATTTATAGAACTTCGTCTCGCGGATGTGCAGGGTTGAATTCTGGCGATCATAATCCCCGATCTTTAGGTTCAGCAGTTCTCTGCGGCGGATTCCCGTGGTGAATAACAGGATGATCGCGAGGCGGATCGTCTCCGGGCGCAGTGGGGATGTGGGACACCTTTTCAAGCCTGAAGCCGCATGCAATAGCCTTGCGATTTCAGCCTCGCAGAGGATATACGGCTTGAGTCTCTGATGGTACGGGGGGAATGAGTTGAGATCCGGAACGAAGCACTGCGGTTCGCTCCGGCGGCGATACAGACAGAAGGCGCGAACCTCCAGCATGCGCATCCGACGAACTCCTGACGCAACGTGTTCGTGGGTGTGGCACCACGCCTGAAAGGCGCCTGCGTCGAGATCCGCATATTGCATGCCTTGATCGCAGAGGAAGCGGTCCAGGTTTTCGAGGGTACGGGCCGGGACATCGAAGCGACGTCCCAAGGCTCGCTTCAGATCGACATACCGGGCGAAGGTGGGGGCCAAGCGAGACGAAAATGCCGGAGTGAAAATCGACTTGCCACGTGGCATCAGTTTCCCTCCCTTCGGCTGTTTGGCTTACCTGGAACCGCGAGAGCCACTTCGCGCAAATCCTCGGTGGCCAAACGCAGGTACATGGACGTGCTCTCGGCTGTCCGATGCCCCAGGATGTCTCCGATCGTCTTCAGTGGGGTTCCCTTCTTCAGAAGATGGAGGGCATAGGCGTGTCGGAGGCAATGGGGGCCTTGATAGGAAATAGCCATGCCGCTTTTGCGAACCATCGCTTGAAACGCCTCCGTAACGGCTGTGGGTTTAAGAATGCCGAGAGGCGCACGCATACGCAGGAAAACTCTCCGGTACGGAGCGGGTGGCGGTGTCCGTTTCAGATGTTGCACCATCGCCGCCATGACCTCATTGGTGAGCGGCAGCTCCAAAGGTGAGGAGGTTTTCCGCTGGTGGATTCGCAGGATGCCTTGCCGCCAGAGCACATCGTCGACGCTGAGGCCGACGACCTCACTGGCCCGCAACCCATATGTGGCAATCAAAAGAAACATCGCGTAGTCGCGAAGCCCCAGGGCCGATTTCGTGTTGATGGATCTTAGCAGCGCCGTTACCATATCCCAGGGCAGAGCGCGAGGCAGTTGCTCAAGGCGGTACAAGCGGGGAGTATCAATCTGACGATCCAACCCGGGGCGGGTCTTGCCCTCCGTTGCGAGAAAACGCAGAAAGCCACGCAGTGCAGCGATCTCGTGCTGCAGACTGGCTCGGCTGAGACGCTTCCCGGCTTGGTTGACGTATGTTTCCACGTCGCTCGGCTGGATCGAAGCAAACAACACCTTTTTCGCCTTCAGGTGATCCAGAAAACACCGGGCCGTGTACCGGTGATGGCCGATCGTCGAGTCTGCGAATCCGCGAACTGTACGCAGGTGATTCGCGTACTCGTTGCTCAGAACTACAGAGACGAATCTCGGAACTGTTTCGCTTCCGTGCGTCGCGATCACGTTCGTCTCCACCAGATATCTCTCCAGTGATCGCACAGACCCCGCTTGGGTTGGGAACGCCTTGATGAGATTACGCCAATAGGCATAAAGCAGAGCGTGTGTCAGGTCGGCAACATCGCGAACCCGGCGATGACGCAGATCAGCATCCACACGCGGAAGCACCCGGATGATGTGCTTGCGGGATCCAGTTGCGTAGTTGTTGGCTGCCAGCCAATCGTCGAATCCATCGACGATTGGCCCCAAGAGCGGCAAGCAGAGGAACTTCTTGTGGAACCTCGGAAAAAGCGAACGTAGCATCGGTACCTCGGTAAAAGTGGTCTGGCCGCCGAATGGCGGCAGTCCCGATGCTATTGCCTAAATGTGACGTTGAAGGCCCCGGGTGCCCCGTTTTCCGGCCCTTCCGCCGCGCAACTCCACATTACTGACAGCTTCACATTCGTCGAGGATGAGCAGCTTAGGCTTGACCAGCAGACTCATCCGTTCCTTGAGCTTGTTCTCGTCGCGAGCTCGCTGGAACTGGCTGACGAGATCCTGGATGGTGACGAAGTAGACCGACGAGCCGGTGACGATGGCCTCGGTGCCGAGCGCGATTGCGAGATGCGTCTTGCCGACGCCGGGCGGCCCGAGCAGCAGCACGTTTTCCTTGCGTTCGAGGAAGGCGAGCGATGCCAGTTCGCGCAGCTTGCGTTCGTCGACCGAGGGCTGGAAGGCGAAGTCGAACTGGTCCAGGCCCTTGTTGTAGGGGAAGTGTGCCCACTGCGTCTTCAGCCTGACGTTGCGGGTGTGCTTGGCCTGGCTCTCGGCTTCGAGGGTCTGTTCGAGGAAGTCCAGATACGGCAGGTTCTTCGCCGAAGCCTCTTCGGCGATGGCTTCGTAGCAGTTGGGCAGATGCGAGAGGCGCAGCCGCAACATGTGGTTGAGCAGGCGTTCAGACTGAAGCGACATGGGCCACCTCCTCCCACCCCAGCGACGAAGACCTGTCGCCGGGGACCCCGGTCTCGCAGAACGCGTTGTAGATCGACAGTGGACGGAACTCGACCTCGGGGACCGGATAGTGAAGGCCGACGCCGGGACCCGGCACCAGTTCGGCGATAGCCTGCAGCGGCGGCTTGACCTCCGCTGTTCTGCTCCGGCGCGGAAGCTGACCGTAATGTGCGACGTCGACGATCATCTCGCCCTTGCCTGTGGCCGTCGTATGTTCCGCGATCAGATCGTTCTGAGCGAAGACGCGGATGCTGCCTGAGTCGAGCGGCTCGCGCACCAGCACGCTCTTGCCCGCATGAACATGCGGCACCGAGTAGCGGTTGCCGCGATAGCTGAACAGGCAGTCCCTGGCCACCTGGCGATGACTGACGTAGCTGGTGTCGTAAGCCGGCTGCCCGTTCAACGGCGTCAGCCCCTCATGCGGAAACCGCACCTGCGGGATCTCGCGCGTGCTGGTGTGGACCCGGCCGTTGACCTCGTTGCACCAGACCACAGCCTGACGGTTCAACTCCGCAAGCGAGTCGAACTGTATCTCCGGCCAGAAGTTGCCCTTGATGAAGCGGATCGTCGACTCGATCTTGCCCTTGGTCTCCGGCCGGTACGGACGGCACACTCGCGGAACGAAGCCGTAGTAGCTGGCGAAGTCCAGCATCTTCGGATGAAAGCACGGCTGCCCGTCGACACGGTCGATGACTACCGTCTTCATGTTGTCGGTCAGCACCGTCTGCGTCACACCGCCGAAGAACTCGAACGCATGCACCATCGAGTTCAACAGCGTCTCCGCATCCTGCCGCTGGGTGAACTCCACATACCGCATCCGCGACCAGCACAACGTCAGCGCGAAACCATACAGACGCCTGCCGTCCCAGTTGCCGAAGTGCCCCCAGTCCATCTGCGCCTGTTCGCCCGGCGCGGTCTCGAACCGCACAAAAGCACGCTCCTGGCCCTCGCTCCGCCACGGGGCCAACACCGCCCTTACCTGCGTGACGCCGCCAGAATAGCCGCGCTTGCGAATCTCCCCCAACAACTTCGCCGCACTATGCACGCCAAGCTCCCAACGCTCTCGCAGGTACGCTCGAAACGGATCTACCTTCCACTTCTTCGGCTTCCGCTCATACTCCCGCGGCGCCTGCTTCAAATACTTCCGAACCGTCTTCCGGTCCAGGTTCAACTGCCGGGCGATCTCGCTTACGCTCACCCCATCGTGATGTAGCTTCTGCAGCTCCATAAAATCCTCCAGTCGCAGCATCCCAACCCTCCTCGGATCAGAATGCTCGGGTTCGACCTCAACTGGGGAATTTTCAAACGGTGAATCTGAGGAATTTTAAGGTAACGCTTACATTTCCGCCCAGGCAGCGATGGAGGCTGCTGAACTCCCCGCAGTTCGACTGGGTGGACTATCACGAGCGTACGGTGCTGACCAACCTTGTTCGCCTTGCGCCCTTTCTTCCGCAACAGTAGAAGAAGGGCGCAGCTTCCACGGTCGAGGG
>JAKAQS010000198.1 GCA_021819585.1 Acidobacteriota bacterium | reverse complement strand
TTGCACCTGCGGTTGATTGTTTCCGTTGCAGGGAAAGAAAACTGAGTGGAATTGTACAGCCGTTCGATCAGGGATGGCCGGGGGAATTGGCCACCTGATCTCAGGGTCTCTTCGGATGTTTTCATTGCCTCCCGTTCACCGTCTGCATGGGGCGTGTGATGCAGAATGCCACCGTGGGTTCTCGATCATCCGCTACACCTTCCGGCGGTCCCTGTTAGGACTGATGTTAGACGCTCACGGGGCGTCTCCGGCGGGTCAGCCGTCTGTTGCGGCAGCAAGATTCGGCTGTGCGCAGGGCGCGGGAGAGGGGGGTAACCGTCCCTCCTGCCTCAGTACGCGCTACGGTTAGGATCTTCTTCGCAGTTCGCTTCGCTCGGCTTTATCGGCGGGAGTGGAAGCTTTTGACGACAATGTCATTGGCATGGCCGCCGGAGGGCAGCATGGTAAAGAGCGTGGGACCGTTCTTCCCTTGCAGGCGAATGACCGCAACATCGGAGGAGCCGGCGTCCGCGATCAGTAGCAGTTGCTCATCGCTGGAGAAAGTCAGTGTGTCCGGATGCTCTCCGGTACGGACGCTGGCCTCCACGCGGCCGTCGTCGATGTTGTACATCGCTGCTGAGTCCGCGCCGAAGTTCGTGACCCAGAGGCTGGAGTTATCGCTGCCGATGATGGCGCCGGCCGGCTTTGATCCGATAGGGTAGGTTCCCAGCACCTCGTTGGTCCAGGCGGAGATCTCCGAGATAGTGTCGGAACCAAAGTTGGTGGTGAAGACCTCGTTGCCGTTCGGCATGGCTGCGATTCTGGTAGGCGTGTCGCCGACATCCAGGAAGCAGAGCAGATGGTCGTGCTGCAGGAACGCATCCTGCTTGCCGCGCCAGGATCGGGGAGACGCGGAGAGCCAGACGACCATCACCTGATGGGCCGCCGAGCAGGCGACGAAGGCTTTGGCGCCGGAGCCGGGCTCCGCGTTGGAGTCAGCGACCACGGCTACGTCTGTGGCTCCGGGGCAGCCGGAAAAAGAGTCGCGCAACTTCAGAGGTCGCTGCGTGGAATCGGTGATGGTGTATACCGAAAGGCTGCCGGAGATGCGATTGCTCACCACCAGGGTATGGTTGTCAGGCGCCACCTTGGCGACGCCTGGCCCCGCGCCAGTGGATGCATAGCCGATCTGACGGTGTTTCTCCAGGTCCAGCGTGCTGACGGTGTTGGAACCCGAGTTCGCTACGTAGCCACGCCGGCCATCTGGCGATACCGCCAGAAAGTAGGGTGTCCGTTGCACTCCAATGGTGAAGACGACGCGGTTGGTGGTGGCGTCGATGACCGAGACAGAGTCGCTTCCGCTGTTCACCGCGTAGATCTCGTTGCGCACAGGGTTGACAGCGAGGCCGGTGGGTTGGCGTCCCACCTGGATCACCCGGTCCTGGCGAAGATAGACCAGATCGAGCGCTGTCACGGTGCCGCCGGCGCCATTGGAGACATAAGCGAACTCGTGATAGCTGGCCGGATAGGCGGGAAAGGGAGAGCGGGAGCAACTAGCGAGGGCCAGGGGCACAAACAGCAACCCGGACGCCCAACGCCTATGGAATGGGGCGTCTGTTTGTGCGCGCCGCAGGCTCATCTCCCGTTGGCCATGGCTCACTTCGTTCTGTTCCCGGCTCATCGCTTGCTCTTGCGCCACTGCGCCGCCAGCCAACCGACGTATCCGAACTGAAGCAGCCAAACGGCGCAGTAGGCGAACACCAGGTGCCGCTGTGAGAGCGTATGGAAGGGAATCATCGCGCCTCCTCCAATCTGTGGGTGAGCACTGCGGCTTCTTCATCGTTCAGAATGCCAAGGGCCTCGGCGTTTGCATCCTGCTGGCGGCGCCGCTCAATGGCATAGCGCATACCCACCAGAAAGGCTCCCCACATGGCCCAGGCGATCATGTTCCAGAGTACCGCGGGCACCATGCTGGGGTCGATGCCGGAGTTGGCCCCGCCCCCGAAGACTGCGGCCGGATGCTGCGTGCGCCACCAGCGAATCGACATGAAGCAGATGGGGATATCAATCGCTGCGAAGATCGCCAGCACGGCTGCGATCACCGCCGTCTGCCCTGTGGAGGAGAAGCTGCGCACCAACAGATAGCAGACGTAGAGCAGCCACAGCAGAAGGTAGGTGGTCATGCGCGCATCCCAGGCCCACCAGATGCCCCAGGCCGCGCGCCCCCACAGCATGCCCGTCGCCAGCCCGATGGTGGCGTAGAGCACGGTGACCTCCGCCGAGGCCAGGGCGAAGGCGTCCGCCGCGGCGGCGCGTTCCACATTGCGTTTCCGCCAGAAGAGGTACAGAAAGGATGCGGCCAGATTCAGGTAAGGAAAGACAAAGCTGAGAATGGCGTGGGGCAGGTGGTAGAAGAAGACGCGGTAGAGGTTGCCCATGGTTGCCTCCCGCGGTGCGGCCATGGCCTGGTAGAAGCCGTAAACCAGCGCGATGAAAGTGAGCGCAAGCCAGCCTTGGGCCCACTTGGGCATTGTTCGGTTCGATCTAGGAATTTTGGTCACCATCCGTGATTTTATCTCTTCGTTGAACCGGCTTGAAGCGTTCCGGCGCGCCGTCGAGCAGCGCTCTTTTTCCGCGAATCATTGCCACACAGCGCCGGGAATCTTCTCCCACTTCGCAAAGGCTCGGCGCTCGGCGCCAACCCGAGGGGCTGATGAGGGTTCTGGGCGCAGCTTACGCCTACCGCCAGATCTAATCCGCGCTCAGGACAGTTTGGAACAACAGGACGCAAGCGGTTGTGAAGACAATCACATAGGCCAAGAGCACCTTGATCCATAATGTGGGTTCAAACTGGCCGGTGAGGACCGCCGTGGTGGCCTGGATCATGGCCAGAAGCGCGGGCATCGAGATGGGCAGCAGAACCAGCGGCAGCAGTGTCTCACGGTTGCGCGTGCGCAGGCTCAGCGCGGAAAAGAAGGTGCCGTTGACCACCAGCGCCCAGGTTCCGAGCGGAAGGATGATCAGCAGCTTCCATGTCTGGCCCAGCGGCTGCAGGTTGTAAAAGACCGTGAAGATGGGAGCCAGAACGACCTCAACGGCGCTGACAAAGAGAAAGTTGGCGAGGGCCTTGCCGATGAACAGAGCCGAGGCTGGGGCCTCTGATAGCCGATGCGCGTCCAGGACGCTGTTGTGGGTCTCCCGGGCCCAGGACTGATTCAGCGCCGTCATGGCTGCGAACAGCAGGGCGACCCATAGCAGTCCGCCGCTGATCTGGCGGGTCATGTCAGGATACGACGCTGGGTCAAAGGCCATGGCGAGCACCACCACCACCAGCAGAGCGAAGAAGAGCATGCCGTTGATGGAGTCTTTGGTGCGCCACTCCAGGCGGAGATCCTTGCGCAGGTGGGTGAGGACGTGCTGAGCGTAGTTCATGCTGGTCCCTGCAAGTGCTTGGGAAGGCCGGCGTCTGTATCAGCTTTGGTGAGGTCGGCAACAGCGGCCGAGGTGGCGCGAAGATAGTCCTGTGGCGCCAGAAGCAACTGCAGGCCGCGTTGCCCGGCCGAGACCGAGATCACGTCGAAGAGCTCGATGGTCTCATCGGCGAAGGCTGGAAAGGGCTTTTTGGCCGCCAGCACTGTCACGCCGCCGCGAATATATCCGGTGAGCGGTTCCACATCCTTCAACGCGGCCAACTCTACCTTGCGCGTGCCGGCTGCGGCTGCCAGCTTCTTCAAATCCAGTTCGGAGTTGCCCGGCGTTACGGCAAACAGATGTTCGCCGTCGTGGGTGCGGGTGAGAAGCGTCTTGAAGACCTGTTCGGCGGGAAGGCCAACCTTGTGCGCAACCGTAATCGCCGAAAGGTCATTCGGATCCACCTCGTAGGCGCGCAACTCGTAGCGGATACCAAGAGTGTCCAGGTATCGCGCCGCGTTCGTCTTGCTGAGAGAGGCTGTTTTGGCAGGTGGTCTCATTGAACGGACTCCCTCTGCGCCGGCTCGTCGGCGGTTGTTTTCACCGGCAGGGTCTCCTGTAGGGAGATCAGACGGCCTGCGCTCAGCGTCAGTATGCTCTGCGCCAGTGGCCTCGCCAGTTCCGCTTGATGGGTGGTCAAAAGCAGCGTGCGCGCCGGGCCGCTGGGCGAAGGCTGGGCGAGGTAGGTCAGAAGGCGCGTAATCATGCTGTGCGCGGAGCCGACATCGAGGTTGGAGAACGGTTCGTCGAGCAGCAGCAGATCCGGTTCGGAGAGGAGAACGCGGGCTAGCGAGGCGCGTTGCCTCATGCCTTGAGAGTATTCGCCTACTCGGCGTGGGTTGGCCGGGTCCAGGCCCACTTCGGTGAGCGCCTGGGCGGCATGGTCGCGCAAGCGGGCTCTCCGTGACCTGTTGGAGCGGGCGGACCCCTTGAACTGCGGACCGCTGCTTTGCAATCCGGCGAAGTAAGTCAGGTTTTCCATTCCTGTCAGTTCGTCATAGAGCATGGTCGCGTGGCTCATGTAGGCCACGGCGCCACGCAGGTCTCGCGGAGATTCGCCGAAGATCCTGACCTCGCCGTAGGTGGGCGACTGCAGCCCGGCGATTACCTTGAGCAGCGTCGACTTTCCTGCGCCATTTTCCCCCAGCATCACCACACTGGACCCCGGGGCAAGCTGGAGCGAGATCTCGCGCAGGGCCACGAAGCTGCCGTAGAGCCGTGAGACGCGCTGCAACTCCACGGCCGGCGCTTCCGTAGCAGAAGGCGTCCTGGGCGGGGGAGACACCCCTGGCTTGGCAGGCGCCACCCCATCCGGCCTAGTGGTGGGAGCAGCCGACAGATCCTTTCCGATGGCCATATCTGCAGCTCAGTATAGAACTTCGTTTGAAGCTCCCGTGTGATGGCGGTCGCTCCGGTTGGCAGGGAAAGGGCTGTATCCAGGGCCTGATTTTGGCGCGGAGAGATGGCCGTGCGGAGAAGGATTGGGCAAAAGGTTGCACTGCCAAGGGTTCAATGGTAAAGGTTAAGTATTCCTCTCGCTACGGCGGGTCGAATTTCATGCAGAGTGGTTGAGGGACGAGCCCTACGACGCCACGACAACCGGACCAAAGACAGTACCGGTGTCAACTCTCTCCTGAATGAGCGCTGAAGTGAGGCGCGCAGCACAGGGCACATGAGATTCGGTGGAAGCAGGCGCTTTTTCAAAGCGAATTCGTTCCACTTACTCTCCGTAGCCCCCATTCAGAAGACAGAGAGCGGCACAGAAGGACAGCACCCCTCGACCATGGAGTCGAACGATGCCCTTTCTGAGTGTGTACGAGTGTTCAACCACCAAATACGAACTGCGTTGCAACGAATGCGGCAAAGTCTATGGCAACCGTCCTCTCTCCGCGTGTCCGGATTGCCTTGCGCCTCTTGAGGTCTGTTACGAGTTGGAGTCCGTGCGTGGCCGTGTGACCCGCGCGACGATCGCTCGCGGCCCGGCAAGCATCTGGCGCTATCAGGATCTGCTTCCGGTCCCCGCGGCCTTTCAACCCGACCTTGGTGTGGGTTTTACCCCGCTGGTTCGTGCTTGCAATCTGGGCAGGCGCCTGGGCTCTGAGAACCTTTATGTCAAAAACGATGCGGTGTGTTTTCCCACGCTGAGCTTCAAGGACCGCGTGGTCTCGGTCGCCCTGGCCAACGCCCAGGCCTTTGGATTCACCACCGTGGGATGCTCTTCCACCGGAAACCTGGCCAATGCCACCGCTGCGCAGGCGGCGCGTCTGGGCCTGAAGGCATGCATCCTGGCGCCATCGGATCTGGAGGCGGCCAAACTGCTCAATACCCGGGTCTACGGAGCGCGCCTGGTGCGCATCGCGGGCAACTATGACCAGGTGAACCGACTCTGTACCCTCATCGCCGACGAGTATTCATGGGGCCTGGTGAATGTGAACCTTCGTCCCTACTACGCGGAGGGCTCCAAGACGGTGGGCTACGAGATCGCCGAGCAGCTTGGCTGGCGGTTGCCGGACAACGTCGTCTGCCCCATGGCCGGCGGCTCGCTGATTCGGAAGATCCACAAGGCTTTTCAGGAACTCATCGCTCTTGGCTTGGTGGAAGCCAAACCAGTCCGTTTCTTTGGAGCGCAGGCTACCGGCTGCTCGCCGATCGTCCAGGCAGTGAAAAAAGGCTCGGATTGCATCGAGCCGCAGCGGCCGGAGACGATCACCCGCTCCCTGGCCATCGGCAACCCGGCCGATGGCGCTGCGGCGGCCAGGATGATCCAGGAGACCGGTGGGTGGGCGGAGGACGTCTCCGACGTGGAGATGGTCTCCGGGATCCAGGAACTGGCTGAGGATGAGGGAATCTTCACCGAAACCGCCGGCGGCGTCACCACCGCGGTGACCGCTCGGCTGCTCTCTCAGGGCCGCATTGGCCGCGAGGAACTGACAGTGGTCTGCATTACCGGCAACGGTCTGAAGACCACCGATGCGCTCCAGGGGCGTTTTGCCGAAGAGGATGCGGTTCGCCCCAGGCTCTCCGACTTCGAGCAGTATATTCGCTCCTTTGAACCCGGACTCATCAGCCATCAAGCTGAACTTGAACTTGCAGGAGGTCTATATTGAGCATCAAGGTCGTCCTTCCCACCGCCTTGGCCCGTCATACCGCAGGCCAAAGGTCTTTTGAGTCGCAGGCCGAAGACCTTGCCGGTCTGCTGGCCGAGTTCGACAGTAAATACCCCGCGCTGGCCCAGAATGTGAAGGATGCAAATGGCAAGCTGCGCCGCTTCGTAAACGTCTATGTCAATGATGAAGACATCCGCTTCCTGGGTGGCGAAGCGCATCGCTTTTCGGATGGCGACGAAGTCATGTTGATTCCGTCGATCGCTGGGGGGGGGCTGACCCTCCGCCGGGCGCTGATCTTTCACTGAACAGGATCCGGTTCTCCGAGCCGGGTGAAGAGTCCATGGTCCGGTGGCATTTGCATCCAGCCGGGCGGGGAATAGCGGGCTGCTTCCGGTGGAGCGGACCCGCAGGAACCGTGCGAGTGCGGATTCAGGGGCGGTAAGCTTCCAGCCGGCGGCAGGCCTCCGCCAGATCCAGATCGG
>JAKAQS010000197.1 GCA_021819585.1 Acidobacteriota bacterium | reverse complement strand
CGATCTAGATGTTGATTGCGCTGCCGGCCGAGAAGTTGCTTGCCTTGGTCAACTCGGTCACGCTGCCTTGCCCCGTTTGACCGTAGCCGCCGGAGTAATTCGTCACCCAAACATTGCCGGACCCATCAACTGCAACATCCAGGGGGTTCAAGAGTCCGGTCGCACCCCCAGAGATCCTGCTGAAGGTGAAGCTGGGAGTTCCTCCGCTCGACCCAGTTCCGCTGCTCGACCCGCTCCCGCTGCTGCTCCCTGACGAACTGCCGGATCCGGAGCCGGAGCTGGAACCCGTACCGCTCCCTGCAGTATGACCTGCGCCTCCGCAGGCGATGAGCGAAGACGAGAACACGGCAAGGGCGACAACGGCCAGAGGCCTCCGTTGACTCAAAGTCGAGAGACTTTGCTGCTTGGTCATGCGATTCATGGATACCCTCGGGGAGAGTGAAGAGTCTTTACTGTGAAGTGTGCTTTTACCCCGAAACATCACGAACTTTTTTTGCTTTTTTTGCATCGAGCAGCGCCGCCCGCAAACCAGACCCATGTTCAAGCGCCTTGAGACAAAGAGAGCGCGCCTTGCGTGGCCCCCGGCGAAGGCTCCGCGCAAGCTCCACAGACGAGGCACCGAAGCGCTGCAACGCAAACAAATTGAGTGATATACGGGCTAAGCCAGGGAGCTGCAGCGCGGCTCTCACGGTGGATCTGGACATCAACTTGAGCGATCGGGTGACGCTCTCAGGAGCCGGCGCCGCAGAGTTCGCCTGGATTCCGGCGGTCTCTTCCCCCAAAGCCTTTCGCAACGCCATGCGCCCTGACCGATGCGATGGACGAGGACTCACCCATACCCCCTCGGCGCGCTCCCCGAGCATGGGCGGTAGCCGAACCGGCCCCGGCTCCTTCTCGGCTAAAATCGAAGCGTAGCGACAAAAGCAGAAAGCAGCCGGCGGTGCGGCGCCCAAGCCAATACCCTGCGGCAACCGACGACGCGTGGCCTTACAACTCTTCAACACTCTCTCCGGAAAGATCGAACCTCTCTTCGCCTCCGATGGCCATGCGCTGCGCTTCTACTGCTGCGGTCCCACCGTCTACGACTACGGACATATAGGCAACTTCCGCACCTTTCTCCATGTGGACGTGCTGCGCCGCGCCGCCCGGCTCAGCGGTCTGGCGCTGCATCACGTCATGAACATCACCGACGTGGATGACAAGATCATCCGCAACGCCGCCGCCTCCGGTAAGTCCATCGGCGAGTACAGCGCCCGCTTCGAGCGCGCCTTCTTTGAAGATATGGACGCCCTCGGCATCGAACGCCCGGAAGAGATTGCCCGGGCAACCCAGAACATCCCCGCCATGGCCTCCCTCATCGAACGGTTGGCCGCTCAGGGGATTGCCTACAAGACAGAGGACGGTAGCTGGTACTTCCGCATCAACCGCTTCCCCGGCTACGGCAAGCTCTCCAAGAAGGACCTCGCCGGTATGGAAGATGGAGCGCGTGTCGACCTGGACGAGTACGACAAGGATGCGGCTCGCGACTTTGCCCTGTGGAAGGCCGCGCGGCCTGAGGAGATCGCCAGCCAGGCTACCTGGGATACCGCTCTGGGCCCAGGACGGCCCGGCTGGCACATCGAGTGCTCCGCCATGGCCATGAAGTATCTGGGCGACTCCATTGACCTGCACGCCGGCGGCGAAGACCTGATGTTCCCGCACCACGAGAACGAGATCGCCCAGAGCGAAGCGGCCACCCACAAGCCCTTCGCGCGGCACTGGTTCCACGTCCGCTTTCTGCTGGTGGAAGGCAAGAAGATGGCCAAGTCGGAGGGCAATTTCTTTACCCTCCGTGATCTTCTGCTCAAAGGTTACCGCGCCTCGGCCATCCGCTTCCTTCTGCTCAGCGTTCCCTACCGCCATCAGCTCAACTTCACCTTCGACGGCCTCACCGAATCCACCAACGCCGTGGACCGCCTGCGCACCTTCAACCGCCGCATCCGCAACCAGGCCTGGCCGGACCAGGCGCCTGCGGACAACTCCCTCCTGGAGCTGATTCGCAAGGGAGACGCCGGCTTTACAGCGGCGCTGGAGAACGATCTCAACACCGCCGAGGCCCGGGCTGCCGTCTTCGACGTCCTGCGCGCCGTCAATACCGCGGCCGACCAGGGCAACCTCTCCCGCCTGGCCGCGGAACAGACCTTGGCTCTGCTGGACAAGTTCGACGCCATCTTTGCCGTCCTGGAAGACCACGACGCGGAACACACGCGCGCCGCACTCGCCTGGGCCGAAGCCGAAGACCGTCTGAGTCAGGCCGCTCCCGAAGTTCTGGAGAGATTTGGCGCCGGCAGCCTTACCGATACCGAGATCGAAGCCCTGGTGGCCGAGCGGACCCGCGCCAAACAGCAGCGCAACTTCGCCCGCGCGGACGCCATCCGCAAGGATCTCCTCGAAAAAGGCATCCTCCTGGAGGACTCCCGGCAGGGCGTCCGCTGGAAACGCACCTGAGCCGCTACTCGACCGCCTCGCCCGCGATTCCGACGATCTCCCGCTTGCCGGCCTCGACCCGGCTATGGATCACCATCGCCACCCCGCACACAATCACGGCCATCCCCGCAATCTCGGTCTTCACCAGGTGCTCGTGCAGCACGAACACCCCAAGCAGCACGGCGATCACCGGGTTCACAAACGCATAGGTCGAGACCTTGGTCACCTCCACGTTCTGCAGCAGATAGGTGTACGCCACCAGCCCGAAGAGCGATCCAAAGACCGACAAATACAGGATCGACCCCAGCCCGGGCACGGTCCACACCGCGCGATGCCATCCTCCCGTAGCGGTCGCAACGGTCGCATTGAAGATGCCCGCCGCGCCAATCTGCCAGCCGGTAGCGACGAAGCTATCGGAGGTGAATCGAAAGCGCCGCGACAACACCGCGGCCAAGGCTGCCGCCAGGGCCGCCGCCATCAGCACCACCACGCCCAGCAGGGCGCGCGAGCCGGAGGCGCCTCCATCTCCATGGGCGGCGCGGAGCGAAGGCCACACCAGCACGCCGATCCCCAGGGTTCCCAGCAGCGTTCCCATCCATCCCCGCCCGTTCAGGGCATCGCCATCGGGCAACATCCTCTCAATCAGCGCAATCAGGATTGGCATCGTGGAGACGATCAGCGAGGCAAAGCCCGAGGGCGCAAGCTTCTCTCCCCAGGTCAGCAGCATGTTGTTGCACGACATCAGCAACAGGCCCACGATGGACAGCTTCCACCACTCGTCACCATGCACCCGCAGGCTCTTGCCGGAGAGCAGGCTGATGATGGCAATCAGCGTGGCCGAGATCAACGACCGCGTCGCCGAGACGACCGGAACCGGCAGGTGCTCTCCGGCGATATGGATCGCGCCGTACGTCGAGCCCCAGAAGAGGTACACGCTGGCAAAAGCCAGCAGAATCAGCGTCGACTTCGGCAGCCGGGAGAACATCTCTCCCTATGCTACGGGAGTTGCTCCCGAAACTGGGAATCTCTGCGCGAACGGCAAAAACCAACGCCCGCTCTGGACAAGAGCGGGCGTTCTACATCCTCCAATCACGCAGGCCCTAAAAGTGGAAGGCCAGTTGCGCCGTGATGTCCCGAGGCGTCACAAAGTGCGTTCCGCTGAAGGTGGAGAGGAAGTTATACAGAGCCCGCTTGTCGGTCAGGTTGATCACCGTTACCATCGCGCTCCACCGGAACCGCTTGCCGTCGAACAGGTTGTCCTGTCCGATGGAGAAATCAAACAGGCTGCGCTGCGCCACCCGCGGCGGGAGCTTGTCGTTATCCCCCCTGAATGGAGGCGGAACCTGAAGCTGCGAAGATTTGAGCTGGCTGGCCTCGCACTCGTAGTAAGGCGTATTCGGAATCGGCGTGCCAATCAGGTTGTTTCCCGTCGCTCTCACGCCATCGCAACTCAGGCCGGCCTCAAACTCTTCGTCAGCGTCCAAGGGCAGATAGGCCAATCCCCCGTTCACCGGGTTGGCGGTCGCGGGTAGATTGTTGTCCACCAGCACCACGGCGGGCAAGCCGTTCAACGTCGCCGGCGTCGTCGGCACACCGTTGGCTCCGATGGGACTGTCCGGCGCATACGAACTGTTGGGACAGGCGCTGTTGGGATCGTTGGACAAGGGGTTGTAACAGGGGGTCGAACCGGCCACCAGACCACTGTCATACCGCCAGTTGAAGCCAAACCATGGCTCGAACCGTCCCGGAATCTGATACTGCAAATGGGTCGTCTGGTTGAGCTTTTCATCATGGTCGATCAGGAAGGGATAGTAGACCTTCCCCGGCGCTACCCCACCCGTGGCTCCCGCGCCGGCTACCTGCGGCGGAAAGAACCTCGCGGCCACGGACTCCATCACCATGAACGCCGAAAAACCATGGTACTGCGGCATGGTCACGTGAAACATGAACCCTGGGACCTTCGCGTTGTGCCAGTCGATGGGAAAGGTGATGGGCGTATTGCCCAGCACGCTGAAGTCGAAGGCGTTGTGCGTGTACTTCCAGATGTACTCGCCCGAGATCACCAGGAACCGGCTGGCCTGCTGCTGGAAGCCGGCATGGAACTCGTTGCGGAAGCCCGGCTGCATGATGGTGCCGACTCCAGGCTGGCACTGCAGCAAGGGAGCCAGCACGGCGCTGCCGCAGCCCAGGCTGGAGAGCACCAGATTCTCATTGAAGGGCGTCTCCAGGGTTCGCGCATAGGAGAGGCGGAGTATGGTCCCGGTTTTCTTGACGTCATAGGAGACGCCCACCCTTGGTTCGGCCTGGCGCGCCACCGCAAGTCCATTGTAGATATCGCCGCGGATGCCCACGTTCCACAGCCACGGGCCTTTGGTGATCTGGTCTTGCGCGTAGAGCGCCGCCTCCTTCACATCCGTGTGCCCGATGAACGTGTAGTAGCCGCCTCCACGGGTAAGGTCATAGGGCGCCAGAACGGAGAGATAGTTTGAGTTGGGCAAGGTTCCCGCTGGGCATTGGCTCGGGCTCGAATAGCCCGGCAGCGAGTTGCCGTACTGATCCACGCAAGGGGAGTTGAAGGTGTTGTTCACGACGGCCAGAACATCGTTCTCACGCAGGAAGGTCTGCTCGTACTCGCCACCCACCTTGATATTGTGGATGCCCCGCACATACGCGATATCGCTACGCACTCCCGCGTTGGTCAGGCTGCGCGCCTGGCCGATGGTCTGATTCTGCAGCGTCACGGTGCTGTAGTCCGCCAGCGGATTGTTGCTGGGATAGTAGTTGTAGTCGTCACGGCGCACATAGGCCCCAAAGGTCAGCACGGCGAACTGGTTGAGCGTCCAGTCATACGAGGGCGCCACATCGTAGGTAACAATCTTCGATCGCTGATCGGTGTTGCCTACATCCACCAGCGTCGGGTTCGCGCTCGCCCCTCCGCCCGAGGACGATTCATCGCTGACGACGTTCTGGATGTTCAAATTGTTCAGAGCATTCGGTGTTTGGAACCAGGAACGGCTGACGTTCAGATTCAGGTGAAAGGCGCCGGCCTGCGAAAACTGCCGATCCACACGGTCAAACAAGTTGAACTCGTTGCCCTTGTCATGGATCACCGCGAACTCCGGAGCATCCAGAAACCGGCCGGTATCGAGGCCATCGCTCTCGAAGAAGTTTCCCCAGGTCTTTCCTCCATAGCTGAGGTCGAAGGAGCCCGTCGTGGATCCAAAGCTTCCATACGAAGCCGAGGTTGAACCCGTAGGCGTCGTGACTCCCAGGCCGGAACGCGTTGTCACCTCAATGATCAGACTGGTCTTGTCACCATACTCGGCCGGAGGCGCTCCGGAGATCACCTCAATCGACTGCACGGCATTCGATGGCAACTCGTTGGAGAACACCTTGCTCTGCTGGTCTGTGATCGGCTGACCATCGATGGAGAAGGAGTTCGATGCATGGTCTCCCAAACCATGGAACAGTCCGTTCGAATCCGCCGCTACGCCGGGAGACGCCAACGTCACCAGCGAAACCAGCGACGAGGACTGACTCTCCAGCGGCAGCTTTTTGAACGAACCTCGATCGATGTCGGTGTGAAAGGTGGAAGAGTTTTGCGTCATGCCGGTCGGGGCCGTCACCGTCACCGTGGTCGAGGAACTCGCCACCTGCATCACGATCCGCAGCTTCATCGGCACCGGCGAATCAATCTGCGTTACCTGGTTGAAGTCCTGAAACCCCTGGCTCTTCACCGTGATGCTGTAAGGACTGAAGGGAAGGTTGGGGAACTGGAAGTGACCGGATGAATCGACCGTGCCCTTCCGGATATAGCCGCTCGCCGGGTTGCTGATCGTCACCGAGCCGCCAGGGATCATCGCCCCGGTAGCGTCCGTCACCGTCCCATCCAGGGTTCCGGACAAGCCTTGGCCCGCCGCGACTCTCGCTACAGCCGTCAGAATGATCGCGCCGAATACCACACCGCCCCAAAGGGTCGAAGACTTGCGCCGGAAAACTCTTTGCATCATGAAAAATCCTCCTGTCGATCCAAGACCGCATATGGCGGCATCAGACCCTCGTTCTATGGCCGCCCCATGTAGCCGCAACACGCCAATGCGTCTCAAAGATCAAGCTCTGGCTGGGATCTGGCTGGAAAAAGACCAGCCGGAAAAATGAAGAGAAGTCGCGTCAGACTGCTGAATCGAAATGGCATCAGACACCGGAAGCTGCTCAGCGAGAACTCCAGAGAAGACTTCACGTCCTTTTCCGTCCGGCCTCCTGCGAAGCCTTGCGATTACAGAGCAGATCTTCCCACCAGGAAACACCGCTGCTAACGTCTCGACATCCCCTTGGGAAAGGTCGTCTCTGACCCCAATCCCATGCTCGTCTTACCCTGCGTCGCAGGGTAGAAAGAGAAGATCGCTTCGGATACGGCTGTCCAGCAGGACAATCGGAACGTCCTCCGGACGCGATCCTGAAGCCTATGACCTGAATAAGCCTGGGCTCACGCCGACCGATGATTTGTCCAATTCTGGAACGAATGAAGAAGGGAACGAAATCTGTTCGCTCTCGTCCTCCCCGAAGCGCGGCTTTCTTGGCT
>JAKAQS010000017.1 GCA_021819585.1 Acidobacteriota bacterium | reverse complement strand
CCACCAGAGCGGGATGGGGCATCCGCCGGCGCCGGCGAAGGTACGGAACTCCAAAGCGGCCAGGCCGGCGACGATGGCGGCCAGGAGGGTGACCATCCATAGCTTGCCAAAGAAGATCAGCGCCAGGACACAGGCGATGAGGACGACAGCGGTGACAATGCGCTTCATGGTTCTTGTTGAGGATACATGGTTTACAGAGTCTTCCGTGCGGTTCGACGCCCCGCCGTAGGGAAGATGGGATCGCCGGCCTGGTGTCTGCTTCTGTGGGGGTAAGCCCAGGGTCTAATAGACGGCGATGGACAGGTTGGCATCGGCGTTGGTCCACGCGGTGGAGGTGAAGGTGGCGACGGGAGCGATGTTGCCGTCGCCAGTGGTGGAAAACTTGAGAACCGTGGGGTTGGCGGTGCTGCCGCAGGTTGCGGTGGAGACCACGTAGAGATAACCCTCGTTATCCAACGCAATGCCGCCCACGCAACCCAGTTGAGTGTTGCTGCCGGTGATGTCGCGCAAGGGAGGGGTGTTGCCGGTTGCGCCGGGAGCGAAGATGAGGATGCTGGAGACCCCGGAGACGACGTTGGTGACGTAGAGGTTACCCGCGAAGTCGGTGGCCATGCCCTGAGGGGTTCCAAAGGAGAGTGTGGTGAGGGCGCCACTGAGGGTGCGCGCCGGCGCGACGCTGCCCGTGGCTCCCGGAGCGAAGACCACGACAGGCGCAGTGGGAGCCGGGGCGGATATGGCCGGCGACGCGCTGTCGGCGACGTAAAGATTGCCTTTGGGGTCGACCGCCGGAGCGTAAGGAAGCTCAAGGGTGGTTAGATCCGCCGCCTGGGTGCCGAGGGGAAGAAGGATGTCCGGGGCGACCGAGCCATTCTGCGAGTAACCGAATCCGGCGACTCCGTAGCCGGCGCCGGCCGCGTAGATGTCGCCGGCTCCGTCCACGGCCAAACCGTTGATGCCGGTAAGCCCTGTGGTGGAGTTGAAGGGGATGTCTCCAATAGGCTGCGCGTTGTTGGAGGAGCCTACGGGAAACTCAAGGATGGCGCTTCCACTGGATCCCTCGTTGGCGCTGGTATAGATGTCTCCATAGCCATCCACGGCCAGGTAAGCCAGAGAGGTGGTTTTGGAGTTGTTGATGGTGGATAGCGGAGCGGTGGCCCCGGAGGAGGAGGTGGAGAATTGGAGGATCTCCCCCGAAGCGGCCGTGCTGCCAGAGGCGGCATTGTTTTGGATGACGTAGACGCCCACGGCGGGTGCTGCGTGGATATTGCCGAAGGTGGCGCCATCGCTCGAGCAGCCTGCGAGAGTGAGAATCAGGCCTGCGAGCAACAGGCTCGCAAACCACGGGAGAGGCGCGGAGGTAAGCGAAGAGCTGGATCCAAGATGGACTTGAACTGGACCGGAGAAGCCCAGTGGGGGCTGCGCAGCGATAGATACGGATCGATTCATGCCGCCTCCTTGGAGGAGTACCAGGGATGATCCTCAGGGAAGGTCTCCAGCCTGTACCCGGAGGTCTTCGAATCGCTCTCCGAGCCTGCCGCCCTGTCAGAGATCTTCAAAGACTTTCTGGACGAAGGAGGAGATTCGGTGAGCGAGGCTGGATTTCAGTTTCTCATTCGATTCTTATTCAAGCATACCTTGAGGATGTGAGGATACAGAATCTGGAGGGAGATCAGATCAGGTACGGATGACGTCATGTTCCCAGGGATGCGTACGCTCCGCGGGATACCCATCGGAAGAGGGGTCTGGGAGCCTATTGAAGACATAGCCTCGGCTGGGAGGTTGTATCCCGAGGGCATACGCCTGAAGCGGCGCAAAATGATGTGCGGGACTCTTTGCCGCGCTTGACTCTTTGCTTTCGAGCGATTGCAACAAACTAGCGGGGGAGCAGTTCCACGGGTACCTCCAGAGCGGAGGGGAGGGTGTCGGAGAACGCCTCGTCGGAGGAGTCGCCGAGGCCACCGAAGCGGCGCTCTCGCTGCTGATAGTCGGCGATGGCTTCCAGGAGATGGATACCGCGGAAGTCCGGCCACAGGCGGTCGGTGACGAAGATCTCGGCGTAGGCAATCTGCCAAAGGAGGAAGTTGGAGATCCGCTGCTCGCCGGAGGTGCGGATGACCAGGTCTGGGTCCGGCATCTGGGCGGTGTAGAGGTGGCCGTTGAACTGAGGTTCATCGATGCGGTTTTTAATGGCGTCATCGACACCCTCGGCGGCGAGCATGTCTTCGACGGAGATGCCGCGCTGGTGAGCTTCCAGAATGAGGTTATGGATGAGGGCGCGAGCGGCATCGACGATCTCAGAGCGGGCGCCGTAGTTCAGCGCCAGGGTGAGGGTGGTGCCGGTGTTTTGTGCCGTCTGCTCGGAGGCCCACTGCATGGTTTCCTGGACCTCCTGGGGAAGCTCCTGCGTGCGGCCGATATAGGCCACACGGATGTTGTTGTCATTCATCCGCTTGACGTTGGAAACCAGGTAGCTCCGCAGCAGCTTCATGAGGAAGTTCACCTCATTGCGAGGCCGGCGCAGGTTGTTTTCCAGCGAAAAAGCGTAGAGGGTGATCCAGGGAAGATCGATGCGCGAGGCGGTTTCCACCACGTACTGAACGCATTCGGCGCCCTGCTGGTGACCGAGAAAGCGTTTGAGGGATCTTTTGCCGGCCCAGCGGCCGTTGCCATCCATGATGATGGCGATGTGTTGCGGCATGCGCGCCGGATCGAGCGCGTCATAGACCGTGCGCTCTTCAGGGGTGAGTTCTTGAGCCCGGTTGGAGCGATGATAAACGCGGTTGGGGTAGGTTTCGCGCACGAGTCACTCTATAGCATATGACGATAGCTGAAAACGGAGAAGGAGGAAACTGGGACGAGCGAACCGGCCGCGCGATGCAAGGGTGAGGGCTTTCGGCCGCGGAGGAATTTCTCTTTGATCGTACGGCGACAAGAGCCGAGTGATCGCGGGAGGCTCAACTCGCCGCCCCGGGAAGACTTCCGCCGGCTCACTGCCATCCTGGCCCCGTTCCAGACCATGCTCGAAGTCTCATGGCCCAAAGTTGGCCGCATTACTTTGATCTCCCAATTCCGGCATGCCTCTACCGCAGAATGCCCCCTATGCGATCGACCGCATTGTGCGCTATTGTTCTTCCGGAGATAGTTTGAGGCGCCGGATTGCCCTGACTTCGCTCCAGGGTGATCGAGCGGGGTGAAGAGGATGAAAGCCATACAGATAAGGAAAACGGGTGGCCCTGAGGTAATGGAACTGGTCGATCTTCCCGTGCCCAGCCCGGCAGCGGGACAGGTTCTGGTCAAGATCGAAGTCTCTGGTGTGAACTTTATTGACGTCTATCTGCGGGAGGGGCGATATCCGGCAGTGCTGCCGTTTGTCCCTGGGCAGGAGGCGGCCGGCACTGTGGCGAAGCTGGGTGCGGGGGTGAGCGGGTTGGCTGTGGGCGACCGAGTGGCCTGGAATGGGACTCGGGGAACCTATGCCGAGTTTGCCTGCGCGCCGGCTGCGGCGTTATTGAAGATTCCAGAGGGTATGAGCAGCGTACAGGCGGCGGCCTGCCTGCTGCAGGGGCTGACGGCGCACTATCTTGCGCACGATGCGCATACCATTCAGGCTGGAGAGACGGTGCTGATCCATGCCGGCGCGGGCGGCGTGGGGCTGCTCCTGACGCAGATGGCCAAGCGGCTGGGAGCGCGTGTGCTGACCACGGTCTCCTCGCAGCAAAAAGCGGAGCTGTCGCTGGCGGCAGGAGCCGACAAGGTCATTCTGTACACCGTCGAGAGCTTTGTGGAGGAGGTCAAGCGGCAGACCGACGGCGATGGCCTGCCGGTCGTCTATGACTCGGTGGGGAAGACAACCTTTGACGATTCGCTGAAGTGTCTGCGGCCGCGCGGCCTGCTGGTGCTCTTTGGAGCCTCCAGCGGCGCTGTCCCGGCGCTGGATCCCATCCGGCTGATGGCCGGGTCGCTCTACCTGACCCGTCCGACGCTGAAGGACTACGTCCGCACCCGGAGCGAGCTGGAGCGGCGAGCCGCGGATGTCTTTGGCTGGATGGCCGGCGGTGAGCTGAATGTACGGGTGGGGGCGACCTACCGGCTTGCGGAGGCCGCGCAGGCGCATATTGACCTGACTGGCCGGAAGACCTCCGGCAAGGTGCTGCTGATGATATAGAGATATGACGGCAGAAGGCCGGCTGGAGTGAGTGGAGATTTCCTCATGCCATGCCGTAGACTAGAATCAAAGCCAGGCCACCTGGAACCTCTCCTGACCTCCGCTTGAGTTGCCGCCTCTTTCGGGTGGCGCCGGGCAAGAGGTTGCGATCGTGAGACAGAGCGGCCCTGGTTTTGCTGTTGAAGCAGCTTGCCTGATGTTTCTGCATTGCCGGCAACCAGAGCAATGCGTTGATTTTATTCCGCTAGCGCAAAGGAATGTTCGGGAAGCGCGGTGAGACTCCGCCACTGCCCCGCAACTGTGATGCGCGCACCTTGCCCCTTCCGCACGCTTGTAGGCGGCTTATGGGTAAGGTGAGGCCGGCCCAGAGACCCCCACTGATCGTCCAAAGGACATTGGGAAGGGTGGATCTCTTGAAGTCAAGGGCCGACCTTGAAATCGCGCCAGTCAGGAGACCGGTTCCTCTGCTGTTTGCCTACCACGCTCCCGAAGGGGGGGCGGAGGAGACGAGTATGCATTTTCACGTGGGCCGTACTTTGTTAGGTATGGGGTCCGTTCGGCGCGCCAACCTGGCTCGGCGTGCCGCCTTCACACTCTTGATCATCGTCCTTTTTTCCACTGGCGCGAAGGCCGTGGTGGTGCGCGGACACGTGACGGATGCGCTGGGCAAGCCTGTCCCGGGCAGTCTGGTGCGGCTGATACAGGACAATAAGGTGGTCGCCATGGAATACGCCGACTCCAAGGGGGCCTTCGAGATTCGCTATGCGGAGGCCGGCAGGTTTGAGCTGGTCGGTTCCGCGGCGGGATTTCTGCCCGCGGTTGGTATGGAGATCTACGGCGGCAGCACCGATGTGGTGAAGCAGGACGTGGTGTTATCGGCAACCACCGTGAAGCAGGATGTGACGGTGAGCGCCACCGGGATTCCGACGCCGCTGCCGCAGCTCACCTCTCCGGTGAGCGTGATTCCGCGCGACGCGTTCTCCATGCAGCCAGACCTGATCGACGCGATGCGGCAGGAGCCGGGCGTGTTCATGGTGCAAACCGGGCAGATGGGTGGAGTGACCAGTCTGTTTTTGCGCGGAGGCGGCTCGACGGCGAACCTGGTGATGATGGATGGGTCGCCCGCCGATGACATCGGCGGGACGTTCGACTTTGGAACGGTGAGTTCAGCGGCGGTGAGCAGCGAGACGGTGGTGCGTGGGCCGGATTCGGCCATGTACGGAACGGATGCGGGCGCCGGCGTGGTCACCATCGAGACGCCCAAGGGAACCACGGCCGAACCGCTGCTGGACTATGAGGGCGATGCCGGCAACCTGTGGACCTACCGCAACCAGGTTTCGCTGGGCGGGACGCTCCAGGGGCTGGATTATTACACCGCATTCTCCCGGCTGGATACCTCGAACGCGCTGCCCCTGGATGAGTACCACAACGAGACGGACGCAGCCAACATCGGCTACAACTTCAAGGGCAACACCCAGCTCCGTTTCACCCTGCACAATACCGATGCGGTGCAGGGAGTGCCCGGGGCCTGGGATTTTCAGGGTGTTGCGCAAAGCAACCGGCAGGCTGACCAGGATCTGTTCGCCAACATGACGGTGGAGAACTGGTACAAAGGCAAGTGGCACAACCTGGTGCGCTATGACATCGCCCGCAAGCGGGAACAGGAAAAGGAGTTCGCCGCCGGAGGCACATTCCTGGCGAACGATCCGGGAGCCTACGGTCCAGGCATCGCCGGGCCCGGGAACGTGGGCAACGTGGTAACGATTCGAGGAGCGAACGGATATACGGCGACCGGTCAAGTGCAGCTCTATACAGGCAATAACTACGACCAGGACAGCAATCTCGACGAGGTGTACTACCAGACGGACTACAGCGTTTCACCCCATCTCATCTGGCTCTTCGGCTTCCGCTACGACGATGAGCGAGGTTCCTTCAATGACTACGATCCCAGCTTTGACTACGTGGAACACGAGTCCCTCCAGCGGCCGAACTACGAGTACAACCTGCAGTTCCAGGGAGAGTTCTGGCACCGTCTTTTCTACTCCGCGGGCGGAGCCGTGGAGAAGAACCACCTGTTCGGCATCGCCGGGACGCCTCGGATCGGCCTGACCTATGTGCCTGTGCGGCCCGCGCAGAGCTTGTTTCGTGGAACGCGGCTGCGGGCCAACGTGGCGACCGGCGTCCAGGAGCCAACCCTGGCGGTTCAGTTTGAGAGCCTGTACACGCAACTGCTGGAGGCGGGCGATACCACCGACATCGCCTTGTACCACATCGGGCCGCAGGGAGCCGAGGACTCCCGCACCTACGACGTAGGTGTGGACCAGAATATCTTTGGCGAGAAGTTGCTCCTGAAGGTCGGCTATTACCACAACATGTTCAACAATCAGTTGGAGGGGGTGGATGCGCAGGCCCTGGACCAGTACTTTGGTCTGAATCTCAATCCGAACATCGGGATCTATGAGGCCTATGTGAACTCCCTGGCTTACAGTGCCCAGGGATTAGAGGCGGCGCTGGTCTGGCAGCCGCATCCTCACTTCCTGTTCCGCGCGGGCTATACCTATCTGGACGCGCGGGTGCTGCAGTCGTTCTCCTCTGATGCCGTTGCGGCCCTGCAGGGTACGCCGACCGAGAATCCGAACCTGCCGGGAATCGCGATCGGCGCTTTGAGCCCTCTGGTGGGAGCGCGGCCCTTCCGCAGAGCCCCCAACTTCGGCTACTTCAGCGCGGAGTACACGCACCGCTCCCTGACAGCTTCCATGGACGGCGCCGTGGCTAGCCGCAGTGACGATTCCACTTTTCTGGAGAATGAAGATCTCAACGGGGGCAACACGCTGCTGCTGCCGAACCGGAATCTGGACTTCGGGTACACCAAGCTGGATATGAATGTGAACTTCATGCTGAAGCATGGATTCTATTACTTCGTTCAGTTCGACAATCTGCTCAACGACCAGCATATCGGTCCTATCGGTTACCCGGCCTTGCCGCTCACCTTCCGCACCGGGCTGGAGCTTCGGCTGGGCGGGAAACAGTAGCACCCAAAAGAAGCGGTCTGGCAAGGGGAGCGCCTGGTTTTGCGGGTTCCGGCCTCCCCGGTTGCGTTGATACCGGAGAATCCTGCGGATTTTCACCTCCAGGGATGGTTTTTGCATCTCACTGTCCAGGCGCGGGTTAGGGCCACATTTCTGAGGGTGGATGGCGGAGGCTCGGCGACGCTTGGCGTCTCCTGCCAGGAGGTTTCAGCGGTACGCCGCTTCAGGAGATCCATCGCCGGGAATGCGGCTCGAATCCGGCAAGGATGGCGTAGCATTACCTCGGGGATCCGGGCTGCCATCCGGCGTCGGAGAAGACCGTCTAACTGTATGGAGGAAGAGGAAATGTACAGGAATCGATTTAGGAGAGCATTACCCGTTCTGCTGGCCGGGGTTGCGGCTTTGACTCCGACCGTGTTCGCCCAGGGAATTCCCAACGAAGCTCTGCTTCCCACCACGGCGACCATTACGGTGGAAACCAAGACCCTGAGGCCGTTGGATCCAAGCAAGCTGAAGCTTCAGGTGGGGCGCGATGTCATTCCCATCCGTTCTGTGACGCCGATTCCACCGCCGACCACGCAACTGGCCATTCTGATCGATGACGGGCTGCGGGGTTCGTTTGACAATCAGCTCAACGACCTGGCGCAGTTCATCATGGAACTGCCACCGGGCGTCCAGGTTTTGCTGGGATATATGCGCAACGGCATAGTGCTTGGCATGCACTCCTTTACCGCGGATCACAAGGCCGTGGTTGCCCAGATGCGTATACCGATTGAGATTGCCGGTGTGGATGCAAGTCCGTACTTCACTCTGTCGCAGTTTGTGAAGCAATGGCCGTCGAATTTGCCGGGTCCAAGGTTCGTCTTGATGATCACCAACGGCATTGACCCGTACAACGGTTCCTACTCGATCATGAATCAGGATAGCCCCTATGTGCAGACGGCGCAGGAAGACGCCGAGCGGGCCGGCGTAGCCGTGTACTCGATCTACTGGGGACAGGACTGGCCGAATCGGGCTCGGGGAAGTTTGAGCGGTCAGAGCTATCTGGCCCAGGTTGGCGATGCCACGGGAGCCGAGTCCTACAACATCGGAACGATTACGCCGCCCGACCTGACCCCATACCTGAAGCAGTTCAAGCAGGCGGTTGGGAACAGCTACCTGGTGCAGTTCGATTTGCCGGCGACGAAGCTCAAAGCGGACACGCTGGTTCACATCAAGCTCACGACCAGTCAGCGGGGCATCAAACTCCATGTACCGCATAACGTGCATCCCGGCGTGAATTTGGACTAGACCGGATGCTCCCGCGGGGAAGGTTTGCCGTCCCGGGGTTCGGTTCGACAGCAAGGCGCCTCCATTGCAGGTCACGCCCAACTCCGGCGCCGTTTTCTGTAGAGAAAGCGGCGCCGTGGAGTTTGGGAGGGCGGAGACGGAAGTCCTGCTGTAGCCGAGCCTCATTTTTTTCTTTGTAATTTTGCAGGGTGGGTGGTGAGGCGGGTGATTCCTCGGTCCCGAGCCTGTACCATGGAGCAGGAACGAGGTGTATGAACGAGGGTCGTTGGGTTCTGTTGATCGCGAGTGAGGTGGGCGGGACCGACTCCGTCTCGGACCGGGCGATGGAGCGTCTGGTGGAGGCCATAGCCGCGGAGGGCTATGAGGTGGTGAGGACTTCGACGCCCGAGGACGGGTTGTCGCTGGTCACTTCAGATCCATCGCACAGCGCGATTCTTCTGGATTGGGATCTGGAGGGGGAGAACCAGTTCGATGAGCGCGCCGCGTTGAAGATCCTGCGCGCGGTTCGCCGCCGGAACAAGAAGATTCCAATCTTTCTGATCGCCGACCGAACGTTGGTGAGCGAACTGCCCCTGGAGGTGGTCAAGCAGGTGCATGAGTACATTCACCTCTTCGGGGACACGCCGGCGTTCATCGCCAACCGCGTGGACTTTGCCGTGGAGCGTTACCACGAGCAATTGTTGCCGCCCTACTTCCGTGAACTGAAGAAGTACACCGACCAGGGAGCTTACTCCTGGGATGCTCCTGGGCACATGGGTGGGGTGGCCTATCTCAAGCATCCGGTGGGAATGGAGTTTCACAAGTTCTTCGGCGAGAACATCATGCGCTCGGACCTTGGAATCTCCACCTCGCCGCTGGGTTCCTGGCTGGACCATCTGGGCCCTCCGGGAGAGAGTGAGCGCAACGCGGCGCGCATCTTCGGAGCCGACTGGACCTTTTATGTGCTGGGGGGATCTTCCGCCTCCAACCAGATTGTCGGCCACGGCGTGATTGCGCAGGATGACATGGTGCTGGCCGATGCGAACTGCCACAAGTCGATCTCCCACTCACTGACGGTGACCGGGGCCCGGCCGGTGTACTTCAAGCCGACGCGCAATGGCTACGGGATGATTGGGCTGGTGCCGATCAAGCGCTTCAGCCCGGAGAACGTGCAGGCGCTGATCGATCGCAGTCCCTTCACGGCCGGCGCGCGCTCCAGAACGCCAACCTACGCTGTGGTGACCAATTCCACCTACGACGGGCTCTGTTACAACGTCGACCGGGTGGTGGAAGAGCTCTCCAAAAGCGTTCCACGAGTACACTTCGATGAGGCGTGGTACGCCTATGCGAAGTTTCATGAGATCTATCGAGGCCGTTATGCCATGGGCGTGCGGGACGAGATGCCGGACCGTCCGGTGATCTTCTCCACCCAGTCCACGCACAAGATGCTGGCTGCCTTTTCCATGGCTTCCATGGTGCATGTGAAGCTGAGTCCGCGGGCGCCGCTGGACTACGACCAGTTCAATGAAGCGTTCATGATGCACGGCAGCACGTCGCCCTTCTATCCGTTGATTGCGTCGATCGATGTGGCTGCGGCGATGATGGATGATCCTGCCGGCCCGACGTTGATGAGCGAGACGCTGCAGGACGCCATCAGCTTTCGCAAGGCGATGTCGTCCATTGCGCACCGGCTGCGCAAAGCCGAGCAGGGCTGGTTCTTCCGTCTCTACCAGCCGGAGTACGTCTTCGATCCGCTGGACGGAAAGACGTATCTGTTGGAGGAGGCGGCCGATGGTTTGCTGACCAACCGCTCCAGCGCCTGGACACTGAAGCCCGGTGAGGAGTGGCATGGCTACCAGGACGAGGACATCGCCGACGACTACTGCATGCTGGACCCCACCAAGGTGACGATTCTTTCCCCGGGCGTGAACGCCCAGGGCGTCTTCGCCGACTGGGGGATTCCGGCGGCAATTCTCACGGAGTTTCTGGATGGCCGCCGGGTGGAGATCGCAAGGACCGGCGATTACACCGTCCTGGTTCTGTTCTCTGTGGGCACCAGCAAGGGCAAGTGGGGAGCGTTGCTGGAGAATCTCTTCGAGTTCAAACGGCTTTATGACAGCGAGGCTCCGCTGGAAGAGGCGCTGCCGGAGTTGGTCATGAAGTACCCGGCGCGCTACCGCAATGTGACGCTGAAGGAGTTGAGCGACGAGATGCACTCCGTGATGAAGCAGCTTAGACTGCCCGCGCTGGTGAATGCGGCCGCCGACGAGGACTTTGACCCCGTGCTGACGCCCGCCCAGACCTATCAGAAGCTGTTGCGCGGAGAGACCGAGAAGGTGCGCTTTACCGAGATGGCCGGACGGATCGCCGCAGTGATGCTGGTTCCGTATCCGCCGGGAATCCCCATGTCGATGCCGGGCGAGCGGCTGGGCAACGCTGAGAGCCCGGTGATCAAACTGATCCTGGCCATGGAGGAGTTCGGCAAGCGCTTCCCGGGCTTTGAGCGCGAGACGCACGGCGTTGAGGTGGATGAGAACGGGGATTACTGGATGCGCGCCGTGATCGAGACCGGAGCCGTGCGGAAGAACGGCCGCAAGCAGAAGGGGCCGAGTTCGGCGCCACCGGTGAAGCGGCGCAAGAAGAGCCTGCCAGGCGACGACGGCCCGCCGGGTCCGGGCACTCCCATCCGGATCTCGCCGGAACGGTAAGAGCGGATGGGGTGGTAGAGGGGCTGCCGCCATGTTGGAAGGGTGACGTTCTCCACGCCGGGTCCGGGAGCCATTCAAGAAGAGATTCATCTCCGTTGCAAGGAAGAGGGTGGATGGAGATCGATCTTGCGACCGTGGAGGCTCCCGGAGAGGCGATCCGGGCGCAGGTCTGCGTAATTGGTGCGGGGATCGCCGGACTGGCGCTGGCGCGAAGACTGGCCTTGGGCGGAGCCGATGTCGTGGTCCTGGAGGCTGGTGGGCGCTGCCTGGAGGCTGAGGGGCAGGAGATTTTTGCCTCGGCGGAGCTGAAAGGACAGGCCAATCTGGGCACGACGGAGGGGCGCTTTCGGGTCTTTGGAGGCTCGTCGCTGCGCTGGGGAGGTCAGGTGCTCGCGATGGGGGGTGGGGCGGCCTGGCCGGTGCGGCCTGCAGAGCTGGCTCCCTTTGTCGAGGAAGCGGAGAGGCTTCTTGAGGTGGGAAGGCATCCATTTGATACGGCAGGCTTCTTTGCGGCCATTGGAGCACCCGTACCGCCGCTGCTGGCCGGGCTGAACGGGGTGGAAGCGAGGGTATCCAAGTGGATGGCGTTTCCGCGCAGAAACCTGGCCGCCTCGCTGGGAAGGGAGTTGCTTGATCGGGCCCGGGTGTATCTGCACGCCCAGGTGGTGGAGTTGCAACTGGGGTCGGGAGGTCACCGCGCTGAAGAGGGAAACAGCCAGGCAAGCCACCCGGGCCGTGTCGCGTCTGTGGTGGTGAAGACCCCGGCGGGAGCGCTGGTGCGGTTTGAGGCCCAGGAGGTGGTTCTGGCGGCGGGAACCGTCGAGACGGTGCGGCTTTTGCTTGCCTCACGCTCGGTGGCGCAGGCGGGGGTGGGTAACGCGCAGGATCAGGTAGGGCGAAACTTTCACGATCATCTGACCCTGCCGGCAGCCACGCTGACCGGAGAGGCGCGGGAGCGGGTCGCGAGCGAGTTGCGTCCGTGGGTCTTCTTTGCCGGATGGAGCGATATGCGTGGTGGAACGCTGCACAGCGTGAAGCTGGAAGCTTCGACGGAGTTGCGGAAGAGGTTGGGCCTAAATCCGATTTTGGCCCATATTGCGATTGAGGAGCCCCCGGGGAGGGGCGTTGCGGTGGTGCGGGAGATGCTGACCGCGTTGCAGCGGGGTGAGATTGGCCGGGCGCTGGCCGCTCATGCACTGAAGGTTCCAGGAGCAATGGTGGACGGAGCCCGCCTGGTGCTGGGAGCCAAGCTGCAAAACCGGCGGTTTCTGTCCAGGAAAGCGGTCTTGTCGTTGCAGTTCAATGTAGCCCAGGATGCGCCATCCCGTTCTCGCATCACGCTCGGAGACAGTCTCGATCCGTTTGGCGTGCCGCAAGCGGTGGTCGATTGGCGAGTGACCAGCCAGGAGGTGGGGTCGATTCGGCGCTATGCGGCGCATCTCCAGGAGCAGTTTCAAGCGATGGGGCTTACGGGTGTGCAGTGGGCCAAAGGAGTGCTAGCTGACGATGAGCCGCTGGACGGTCTTGAGGATGCGCGCCATGCCATGGGCGGAGCCTGCATGGGAGAGGATCCCCGCGGCAGCGTGGTGGATGCGCAGATGCGGGTGCATGGGGTGGAGAATCTTTCCATTGCCGGCGCCGCGACGTTTCCTGACGGAAGTCCGCAACTGCCCACGCTGACGATGATGGCGCTGGCGCTGCGGCTCGCGGACAGAATCCAGACAGGGCTGGCCGGATAGAGCCAATGGCTTTTGATGCTGCATTGTCAGTCAGTGGGTCCGGCTGTCCACCCCGGCTTCTTGCACCAGAGCCAGCGCCTGGGGAGATTGGCGGCAAAAATTCGCTCCCAAGGGGCCAAACTGGAGGAACGATTGGGAGCGATTCAGGGTGGAATTCGCTGAAAATTTAAAGATTTGGCCTAGCTTTTTCGCTGTAGAGGAGTCTAGCATTCAGGTAGCTCCAATTTTTCGAATCGCCGATCGGCACTTGCATTCAGAGGCGGCTGTCCACTCTAAAGGGCTTGGCCTTCTTTCATTGCATCTGCCGCGTGCGTTTGGCAACTGTAATTTCGTTCCGGATTTTGGGCCCGAGGTGTCTCATGAAACATCGAGTGTTGGTTGTAGACGATGATCATCTGGTAGCAGACACTCTCAATCTGGTCTTTCAGGCCAACGGGTATGAGTCCGAAGCCGTGTACTCGGCTGCTGAAGGGCTGGATCGGGCGCGCAGCTTCAATCCAGGGCTTCTGCTCTGTGACGTCTCCATGCCTGAGACCAGCGGTCTGCAACTGGCTGAGACGGTGCAGCGGGAGTTGCCTGAGTGCAAGCTGCTGATGCTGACCGCCTACTCGGCAAACGTCGCCAAAGTGGAGCAGCATGTGACCCGAACCCGCCGTCCGCTGAAGCTCCTCAATAAACCTTGCCGCCCCGAACTCCTCCTGCGTGAGGCCGAGTCCCTGCTGCGAACTGCCTGAAGGCTCCTGCCCAGTCCTCTCGCACGTTTCCGTAGGGAGACCCAGGAGAAGTGCAGAGTGCAAGGAAAGATATGAGGATGCCTTGCGCCAGGTACACCCAACGGCGTAACCGCAAACGAGCAGCCCCATGGCGGGCGCTTCTTCGCGGAGATGCCGGCAGTCAGTGGATTCCTTGGAGCAGTCTGGCGTTGCTGTGGTGGGAAGCCCAAAACATATGGAGCATCCACCCCAGGAGGACGCTGTTTAGGGTTCATTCCGCACTGCCCGTCCTCGGGCTAGACTCGTGTGTAGATGCCTGACGAAATTCCCAGCCTCGCCGGCCTTCGCCGCTCCCGAGCGCGCAAGCCGGCGCCTGCGAAGCCGGTTCCGCTTTCGTTGTTTGAAGCCGAGGATCCAGAGGATGATGATGTGGCGCGGGAGCCGGTCGGTTCTCCGGCAGAGTCCGCGGGGGCGAGAACGCCTCCAGCAGAGCCGTGTCCGGCGCCGCAAGATCCAAACCAGGACGATGCAAAACGAAAGGATGAGCGGGAGCTGCTTCGGGCAGAAGACGGGAGCAGTGAGGGGTTACGGAAGGCCGTTCTGCCTGCGGTCTTCAGCGTGGGAGAACTCGTCCGCCATGTCCGGAACCTGGTGGAACGCGCCCACAACCACGTCACGGTGGAAGGCGAGATCTCCAACTGGCGCCCGGCTTCGAGCGGCCACTGCTACTTCACCTTGAAGGACGCCGAGGCCCAGCTCTCGATCGTCCTCTTTCGCCGTCAAGCAACTCTGCTGCGCTTCCGCCCCAAAGATGGAGACTCCGTGCGCGTCTCCGGTTCGCTGTCGGTGTACGAGTCACGCGGTCAGCTTCAACTCGTGGCGGAGACGATGCAGCAGACCGGGCTGGGCGCTGTTCTGGCCGCCACTCAGGCTTTGAAGGAACGTCTGCGCAGAGAGGGTCTGTTCGCCAATGCCCGGCCGCTGCCGCCGTTTCCGCGTTGCATCGGCGTGGTGACCAGCCTGCAAGGCGCCGCGTTGCGTGACATCATCAAGGTCTGCCGCCGTCGCCATGCGGCGGTCCGCCTGCTGATCTATCCGGCATCCGTGCAGGGCCCGAACTGCCCTGCCGAAGTGGCGGCCGGCGTTCGCTGGTTCAGCTTGCGCGCGCAACAAGCCGCCGAACCGGGCCGCCGCCTTCCGGCTTCCATGCAGGAGCGGGCAGCGGGCCTCGCCGCCGCAGGCGGTTCGCGGCGGGAGTTGGAAGGCAGCCTGGATGAGGGAGTGGTGGACGTTATTCTGGTGGCGCGTGGCGGAGGCTCCTGGGAGGATCTCCATGGTTTCGATGCCGAGGACGTCGCGCGGGCGATTGCCGGTTCGTATCTTCCGGTGATTACCGGCATCGGCCATGCCACGGACACGACCATTGCCGATGCGGCCGCGGACCAGCACGCGCCGACGCCTTCCGCCGCCGCGGAGGTGCTGACGGCGGCTCACTATGGCCTGGAGGACCGGGTCACGCGCCTGGGGGTGCGGCTGGTCCGTTCCAGCGACCACAATCTGCTGCGCCTGAGGCAGCGCGTCTCCGCGCTCAACGCCGACCTGATTCTGCGCAGAACCCAGGCCGCTCTGGAGCGGCGCTCACAGCGCCTGGATGATCTGACGGATCGCGCCGAGGGCTCTGTGGGGAAGATGCTGCGCCGCCACATGGCGCGCCTAACGCAACTGGAGGCTCGTCTCGGTCGCCGGCACGTCTCGCTGCGTCTGGTGCGGAATCGCCAGAGTCTGCAGTCGCTCGAGTTGCGCCTCCAGGCGGCCCATGGCAAGCTCTTCCAGCCCGCGGCCAGCCGTTTGGATCGCGCTACCGCACGTATGGAGGCGCTGAGCCCTTACCGTGTTCTGGAACGAGGCTATGCGCTGGTGTATGGCCCCGACGGCGGTCTGCTGCGCGACTCCAGCCAGGTCGGCGCTGGAGCTGCGATTACGGCCCAGCTCGCCAAGGGCCGCCTGCGCGCCACGGTGGACACGAGCGAGTAGAATCGTGCGGGATCGCCAGGCCCGGGTGAGCGGACGAGGCTTCCGGTTTGCGGAAATCTCGCGCCCTGCGGGAGACGGGGTCGCAGTGAGCGCGGTCTTCCGCGCGGTTCGCGTGGGGTCCGCGCTGCGGTAGATGGCTCTTCCAACAGATTCAGCGTTTCACGCCTGATCCAGGAGATCCATCCACAGGAAGATTGCTCTAACATCAAGGGTGCAAATCGAGTGTGAAGGACAAGCATGCGGAAGTTATTCGGAACAGACGGAATTCGAGCGGTTGCAGGCGAAGCGCCGCTGGACGGGCGCACCATCTATGCGGTTGGCGTTGCTCTTGCCACCCGGTTGGCCACGGAGGCCCACTTCGGCGCGCCCTCGGAGGGCCCGGTGAGGGTTCTGATGGGCATGGACACGCGCGAGAGCGGGCCGTGGATCGGCGCCATGCTGGCTGCCGGCCTTCGCGCCGCGGGAGCCGGCGTCGAGTCGGCCGGAATCATTACCACGCCGGCCGTTGCCTTTTTGGCCCGTCAGCATGGCTTCCATGCCGGCGTGGTCATCTCCGCCAGCCACAATCCCTGGAAGGATAACGGCATCAAGGTCTTTGGCGGCGACGGTTACAAGCTCCCGGACGAGGTCGAGGTTGGCATCGAGGAAGAGATTGAGCGAGTGCTGAGCGAGGATCCGCGTCTTCCAGAGGCGCCGCCGTCTCCCGAGGTGAACGAGAGGTATCGCGCGGATTACATTCGCTTCCTGCTGGATGCGGTTCCGGGCCTCTCTCTGGATAACCGGCATATCGTGCTGGACTGTGCCAACGGAGCTGCCGGCATGGTCGCGCCTCAGCTTTTTCAGTCTTTGCACGGCACGGTGGAGATCACTCATGCCTCCCCGGACGGCCGGAACATCAACGAGCAGTGCGGCGCGCTGCATCCAGAGATCGTCGCCGCCCAGGTGAAGGTCTCCGGCGCGACGCTGGGGATCACCTTTGACGGCGATGCGGACCGCGCTCTGTTTGCCGACGAGAACAGCGAGGTGGTCAACGGCGATGCGGTGATGCTGGCCTGCGCCCGGGACTTGCAGGCGCGGGGTGAGCTGACCAATAACCTTGTAGTGGCTACCACCATGTCCAATATGGGTCTGGAGGCTGCCTTTGCCCGCTCCGGGATCCGCATGCTGCGCGCCCCGGTGGGGGACAAGTACGTTCTGGAAGAGATGCGCAACTCGGGGGCGGCGCTGGGAGGAGAGCAGTCCGGTCACATTCTGTTTCCCGCCCGCGCAACCACCGGCGATGGTCTGCTCACCGCGCTGCTGGTGCTGGATCTGATTCACCGCAGTGGGCAGACGCTTGGCCGGCTGATCGCTGACTTGAGCAACTACCCGCAGATCCTGCTGAACGTCAAGGTCCGCGAGAAGCGGCCGCTGGACACGATTCCAGCGGTGGTGGCCACGATCAAGGCAGCGGAGGAAGACCTGAAGGATACAGGCCGCGTTGTGATTCGCTACTCCGGGACGGAGGCTCTGGCTCGTGTGATGATTGAAGCCGCCAGCGCCGAGGCCATGCACCGCCATGCCAACGCCATCGCCGACGCCATCCGCTCCGAACTGGGGATTTGACGGCGCCCGGTGGATGGATGGTTTGTCGCGAATCTGCGACCGAGCCATTCTTCACATGGACGCTCATCGATGTCGAGGCGGCACACTTCGCGAGCGGATTCAGAAGCGGAGTCGGCGGAGGGGGCCGGGGCGGTAGACTCGGGAGCGTGCCTATGTTCACGTGGAAGCAGAGAATGGTGTTGGCGATTGTGCCGCCGCTGGTGGCGGGTCTGGTCCGGGCGCTGGGCGCCACGCTGCGCTATCGCGATGTGTGCGCGCCGGGGACCATCGCTGGGCAATTGATTCCGGGGCCGGGGATCTTCTCCTTTTGGCACTGCGGCACCTTGATCTGCGCGCATCGTTTTCGGGATATGGGGGTTGCGATTCTGATTTCGAGCTCGTTTGATGGGGAACTGATCGCCCGGATTGTGGAGCGGCTTGGCTTTGTAGCGGTGCGGGGATCCAGTTCACGCGGTGGGGCGACGGCGCTGCGCGCCTTGCAGCAGGCCTACACCGACGGACGCAAGTGCGCCTTTACGGCCGACGGGCCAAGAGGGCCGGCGCGCGTGGCCAAGCCCGGACCGGTCCACCTGGCGGAGCTGACGACCGCCCCCTGGATTGGCGCCTACCACGCCGAGCCTTCGCGAGCGTGGTATCTGAAGAGCTGGGATCGATTCGCCATTCCGAAACCATTCACAACCGTTACCGTTGGGTGGGCAGCGCATGTGGGTGCGGATTTGCAGTTGCTGCAGAGGGCCATGGAGGAGGCAGTCGCTTTGGCGTCGCCAAGCCATACTGGATCTGCCGAAGGTCATCAGTGATGATTGGCATCGCATGCGCCTTCATGCGATGGGTTGCCAAAGGGGAGTTGTTGCGTCCGGCTACTGAAGCTGGACTTTGTCGGCTGGTTTTGAGGATTTTGAGGGAGAATGCAGGTTTCAGAGTTTCACTACGAGCTTCCTGAAGAGTTGATTGCGCAGCGACCGGCAGAGATGCGCGGGATGAGCCGGATGCTGACCCTTGACCGGAAGACCGGTATATTTGCGGACCACGGCTTTCGTGAGCTGCCGGCGCTGCTGCGGCCCGGAGATCTGCTGGTGCTGAACGATTCGCGCGTCATCCCGGCGCGGCTCTATGCCCGCCGCTCGGGGCGCATGGCGCCGACGAGGGGGGCTGAGCTGGTTTCAAATGCGGCCCAACTGGAGCAGGCGCCGAAAGGATTAGTGGAGGTGCTGCTAACTGAGAGGCTCAGCGGAGCTTCCGCGGCGCGGCCAATGGTGGAAACAGACAGGTCCAGCGCAGAAGGGCAGGAGTGGAGCGCTCTGGTGAAACCGGCCAGGAAGGTTCCGGTGGGGGAGACGCTTCTATTCTCTGCGGCGGGTTCGGATGAAGTGCTACTGCGGGCGACGGTGACCGGAGCCGGAGAGTTTGGCGAACGAAGGCTGCGGTTTGATCCGGTGGAGGAGTTTTACGCGGTGCTGGAGCGGATTGGGCGCCTGCCGTTGCCTCCGTATATTCACCGGGAGAAGGATGTGCCGGACCGTGAGGAGGACCGCGAGCGGTACCAGACGGTGTACTCCCATCCGCTGAGCCGTGGGGACGAGGCAGGCTCTGCCGCAGCGCCTACGGCGGGGCTGCACTTCACGGCGGAGATTCTGGCGGAGCTGCGCGAGCGCGGCGTGGAGATTGCACCCCTGACGCTGCATGTGGGGCTGGGGACCTTTCAGCCGGTGCGGGTGAGCCGGACCGAGGAGATTCGTCTCCATGCGGAGGGCTACACACTTTCCGCGGAGACGGCCGAAGCGGTGAACCGGGCGCGGGCAGAGGGGCGAAGGATCGTGGCCGTGGGGACGACGAGCACACGCACGCTGGAGCATGTGGCGCGCGAAGCGGAGAGGCGCGGCGCGGAGGCTGGATCGGCGTTTTGGCCGCACTCTGGAAGTACGAGTCTGTTTCTTTCGCCAGGGGCGGAGTTCAAGGTGGTGAGCGGGTTGCTGACGAACTTTCATCTTCCCGAGTCGACGCTGCTGATGCTGGTTTCAGCGTTTGCGGGGCGTGAGCGCGTGCTGGCGGCTTACGCTCACGCGATCCGGCGGCGATACAGGTTCTTCAGCTACGGGGACTGCATGTTGATTACTTAGCCGAGGCGGTCGGAGGGACGGGCGTGCTTTGGAAGAAGACGATCTTCCATCTGCCGGATTGCTTTTCCAGCACGGCGGACTCCAGCCATTTATAGGGCTCGGGCGCTTGGTTGGGCATCTGCACAGACCCTATATTGACGTAGCGTATCCAAGCGTCGCCGCAGTGGACGGTGACGTGCGGATCGGTGACGCTCCAGACGAACTTGAAGCCTTTGTCCCGATAGGTCTGGATGTTCTTCATCAGGCTATCGAGGCTGGCGAAGCTCTGGCCGCCATCGAAGGCGTAGAAGTCTGGGGCGGTCACGGTGTGCATTCTGGGGATGTCGTCCACGCTGGCGGCCGCGTAGAAGGTGCGCAGGGTGTCAATGACAGCGGTCTTGTCGGCGTTGGTGGCGGGGCAGGATTGGGCGCGAGCATGGTCAGGCAGGAGCAGCGCGACGAGGGTGAGAATGTATGGAATCATCCAAACCGTTGCGGATCTTGGCACGGGTTCCCCTCCATTTGCTAAGCTGGCTATCACTATATAGCAACCTCGCTGAACAAAAGCCGCCTGCTTCGTTCGCGGGGATCGACTGCGCCGGCAGGGTAATTGCTCTACCATCGGAGTTGTATGAGGGATGCGATGACCACAAACGGCGCAGAGGCCAGGCCGCAGAACGAATCTGCCGAAAGGCCGCCAGTCTACCTGCTGGACACGATGGCGTTCATCTTCAGGGCCTACCACGCGATGCAGCGCTCGCGGCCGATGACGACGCGCACGGGGGTTCCCACCGCGGCGACGTATGTGTTTGTGAACATGATCAAAAAGCTGCGCGCGGAGTTCAAGCCGGAGTATTTAGCGGCGGTATATGACGTGGGGGCTCCGCTGCTGCGCGATGAGCTGGCCATGCGGATGAAGGGGGTGCGCAAGTTCAATGCGAAGACCCAGCAGTTTGAGACGGTGGAGTATGCGGGATACAAGGCGAACCGCGCGGAGACGCCGCCGGACCTGATTCAGCAGCAGCCTTACATTCGGCGAGCGCTGGAGGCGTTCCAGATTCCCATTCTGTACTACGAGGGCTTTGAGGCCGATGATGTGATCGGCACCCTGAGCCGCAAGCTCGCCGAGCAGGGACATCGGGTGTTCATCGTGTCGCCGGACAAGGACATGATGCAGTTGGTGAACGAGAAGGTCTCGATCCTGAATCCAACCAAGGACAACCTGGTGCTGGACGCGGCCGGCGTGGAGACGGTGCTGGGCGTTCCTCCCGAGCGGGTGGTGGATGTGATGGCGCTGCGCGGAGATGCGATCGACAACATCCCCGGAGCGCCCGGGATTGGCGATTTGGTATCAGTGAAGCTGATTCAACAGTTCGGCACGGTGGAGGCGGCGCTGGACCACGCGGGCGAGGTGAAGCACAAGACCTATCGCGAGTCGCTGCAGCAGAATCGCGAGAATATCCTGCTCTCCAAGGAGCTGGCGACGATCCATACTTCGGTGCCGATCGAGCCTTCCCTGGATGCGATGCGGACGCGTTCCGTGGACAGTGCCGCTTGCCGGGCGCTGTTTACCGAGCTGGAGTTCTCAACGCTGCTGAAGGATCTGGCTCCGGATGTGGCTACGCCGCAGACCAGTTACAACCTGAGCCCCAGCGCGGAGGATGTGGCACGGCTGCTGGCCGAGGCGCGCGAAGCGGGCCACCTGGCGCTTGCCTTGGCCAACGATGAGCCGGCGGCTGAGGATGTTGTGGAGGACTTGGACGCGGAGGCGGAGAAAGAGCCGGAGCCGGCTGAGACGCTTTCCTTGTTTGGAGGATCTGGCGGTGGGACAGGTGCGGGGTCCGACGCTGGTTTCAAGGTAACGGCAGAGAGCTTGAGCGCGGTCGCACCGTCGACGCCGGTTCGCGTGGGTCTGGCGGTGAGTCCGGGGTTTGCGCTGGAGGCGCCGCTGGATCTTCTGTCAGATGCGTCGGGACTGCGGTTGGCTTTGGAAGACGCCGCGCTGCCCAAGCAGGTACACGACCTGAAGGCGGTGCTGCGGGCGCTGGAGCCGCATGGCGTGAAGCTTGCGGGGGCGGTCAGCGATGTGATGCTGCAGAGCTATCTGCTGAATCCCACGCACAGCTCGCATACCCTGGTGGACATTGCAGCGCGAACGGCCAGCATGGTGCTGAAGCATCAGCCGGCCAAAGGGAATTTGAATGATCCCAAGCGGCTGGCGGAGGCTGCCGCCGTGGTGGCGCGGCTGGCCAACGTGCTGGGCGAACACCTGCGGGAATCGGCAGCGGTCCAGTCCGGCGCGTCACAGAGAGAGCGGCTGCGCGATGAGCCCGGCCTGGGCGGAGCGATTACGGCCCGGATGCTGTATGCGGATCAGGGAGTGGATGGGATAGCCGGCGCGGGGCCGGCAGAGCCGAAGATGAGACAAACCACGGAGCCGGAGCCGGGGCTGGTCTCCAGCGTGGGGTTGGACGAGCGCTCGACGCTGGAGGATCTGTACTGGAAGCTGGACCTGCCGCTGGTTCCGGTGCTGCTGCGCATGGAGCGGGAGGGAGTGCGTGTGGACGTTGACTTGCTGCGGGAGATGAGCTCGCGGCTGGCCGTTGCCATCGACGACCTGGCCGAGCAGGTGTATGCGAAGGCCGCCGCGGAGGGAGCTTCGCCGTTGCGATTCAACATCAACTCTCCCAAACAGCTTGGCGATGTGTTGTTCAACAAGATGGGACTTCCCAAGCCGAGCCGGCAGGGAAAGGGCAAGGTGATCTCCACGGCGCAGGATGTGCTGGAGGAGCTGGCGCAACGGCAGGACGTTGCCGGACATGAGGCGCCGGCGCTGGTGCTGGAGTACCGCCGGCTCCAGAAGCTGAAGGGGACGTATCTGGATGCTCTGCCGGGGCTCGTGGACGCGCAGGGCCGCATCCATACCACATTCAACCAGGCGGGGACGGCGACGGGAAGGCTGAGCTCGACGAATCCAAATCTGCAGAACATTCCGGTGCGGACGGCGCTGGGGCGGGAGATTCGGGCGGCGTTTGTCGCTGCGCCGGGGAACCTGCTGATGTCGGCCGACTACTCGCAGATCGAGCTTCGGTTGTTGGCTCACTTCTCCCAGGATCCGCTGCTGCTGGATGCCTATCGCACGGGCAAGGATATCCATACGCTGACGGCGGCGGAGGTCTTCGGCGTGGACGCGGAAAGGATGGACAAGGAGACACGCTCGCGGGCCAAGGCGGTGAACTTCGGAATCGTTTATGGGATCAGCCCCTTTGGGTTGGCCGCGCAGTTGGGGATCGAGCAGCGCGAGGCCAAAGAGTATATCGAGCGGTACTTTGAGCGGTACAAGGGAGTGAAGGCCTTCATTGATCGCACGCTGGAGCGGGTGCGGCGCGAGCAGTTTGTGAGAACCGCGTTTGGAAGGGTGCGGCCGATCCCGGATATTCAGTCGCGCAATCCGAATCAGCGCGGGTTTGCGGAGAGGACGGCGATCAATACGCCGCTGCAGGGAACCTCCGCGGACCTGATCAAAATGGCCATGCTGCGGATCGACGCCACGATGCGGGAGCGCGGGTTCAAGTCCGCGATGACCCTGCAGGTGCATGATGAACTGCTCTTCGACGTGGTTCCCGAGGAGGCTGAGGAGATGCGGGCGTTGGTGAAGCAGGAGATGGAGTCAGTGGCGGCGTTCTCCGTGCCGCTGGTGGCCGAGGTGGGATTGGGAAAGAACTGGAGAGACATCAAGTAGGAACCGGCGGCTATGCCGCTGCGTTTTCTCTCTTGAGCGAGAAGGGCTGCGAGGTCGTCATCGGCCGAGAGTGTGATTCGCGCATCAAGATGTGCCACGGACACTGCCGGCGGACACTGCCGGCGGCCATCGCGAGATGTATTCTACAGCGGACGCTCCATGGGGCCTGCAGAGGCGACGAGGGCTCCCATGGAGGTGGATTCGGGCGTCTGCGTTTTGCGAAGACACGCAGGAGAGGAGTGTGGTCCTTGAAGAAGCGTGAGGTCGCCGGGAAGACGATTCGCGGCGGCTGCTTTGATCTATGCGTCATCGGCGGTGGCGCGACGGGGCTGGGCTGCGCCCTGGATGCGCAGTTGCGCGGCCTGCGCACGGTTCTGGTGGAGGCGGGAGACTTTGTCTCGCAGACCTCCAGCGCTTCGACCAAGCTGGCGCATGGAGGCGTGCGCTATCTGGAGCTAGCGGCCGCTTCTCTGGACTACGGGCAGTTCCGCATGGTGCTGCGGGCGCTGCACGAACGCCGTCACATGCTGGAGGCCGCACCGCATCTTGCCCATCCCATGGAGTTGCTGGTTCCCTGCTTCAGCGCCTGGGAGCGGTTCTACTACGGAGCCGGCCTGAAGGCCTACGATGGGATTGCCGGCAAAGCCAGAATCTCTCCCAGCCGCATCCTCTCCCGCCGCGAGGCGCTGGATCGGCTGCCCGGCCTGCGCAGCGAGGGGCTGGCGGGAGCCGTTACGTATGCCGACGGCCAGTTCGACGACGCGCGCTACGGGATGGCGCTGGCGCAGAGCTTCTCGCGTCTCAACGGAGAGTTGCTGAACTACGCTCGGGTGGTCGATCTGGAGAGACGGGGAGACGGACGGCTGACGGGGGTGGTTGTGGAGGATCGGCTTGCGGGCGAGCGGTTTTCAATTGCCGCCAGAGCGATTCTGAACTGCACGGGTCCGTTCTCGGACACTCTCCGGCAGATGGCCAATCCCAGTCTGGCGAAGCGGCTGCGCCTGAGCAAAGGCATTCACATCCTTCTGCCCATGCGGGAGATGCGTGGCGATGCCGCGCTTCTGATCCCCAGGACGGAGGATGGGCGGTTGATCTTTGCTCTTCCATGGTATGGCAGCCTGCTGGTGGGAACCACGGAGAAGGAGATGGCTCCGGACGAGGAGGTCACCGTCAGGGCCGAGGAGATTGAGTATCTTCTCCGGTACATCCATCGCTTTCTGGATACGCGCTGGACGCGGGCCGATGTTCAGTCCGCCTTTGCCGGGGTTCGTCCGCTGGTGGCATGCGGGGGCAAGGTGAATACCCGGAGGCTGATCCGCGATCACGAGATCGAAGTGGACCGGAGAAGCGGTCTGGTGAGTGTGCTGGGCGGCAAATGGACGACGTATCGCGCGATGGCTGAGGATGGTGTGAACGCGGCGCTGCGCGTGCTGGGCGAGGCTCCTGTCGCGGCGCGAACGCTGCATTACGCACTTGACGGAGCAGAAGGCTACGAGTCGGGGTACTGGCAGAAGCTGGCGGGCCGGTATGGCATCTCCGAGGGCACCGCGGAGCACCTTGCGCAGAAATTCGGTACACGCTCCGAGGATATCCTCTCCTTGATCGCATCCGACTCCAGTTTGGCCGTTCCGCTCTGCGCGGGGACGGCTGCGATCGCCGCGGAGGTGGTGTACTGCGTGCGGGAAGAGATGGCGCAGACCGTGGAGGATGTGCTCGCCCGCCGTATCGGCGTGCAATTTCACAGCCTGCGGCAAGCTTGGGAGGCCGCACCTGCCGTGGGCAAATGGATGGCTGTTGAGTTGGGGTGGACGGAGGAGCAGAGAGCACGGGCCGTCACGGAGTATCAGACGGGGATCGATCGCCTGCTCCGCATGGCCGGTTTGCCACCCGCCCTCCTTGGGCCGGCGGCGGGGCCGGAGTTTGACCCGAAAGGGCCGGGAGAAGATCATGCGGGATTACATCGGAGCCATTGATCAGGGCACGACGAGCACCCGATTCATCGTGTTTGACCGCAGCGGGAGAGTGGTGAGCATCGCCCAGAGGGAGCATGAACAGATCTATCCCAGACCGGGATGGGTGGAACATGATCCGGCGGAGATCCAGCGTCGCCTGGAAGAGGTGATCGCCGAGGCGATGAGCGCGAAGGGGCTGCGCCCGAAGGATCTGGCGGCGATTGGAATCACCAATCAACGGGAGACCACGCTGGTGTGGAATCGCTTGACCGGCAAGGCCGTGTACAACGCCATCGTGTGGCAGGATACGCGAGTTGCCGAGACGGTGGCGGAGTTTGCCGCCCGCGGTGGGCAGGATCGGTATCGCGCCCGCACCGGGCTGCCGCTGAGCACGTACTTCAGCGGCCTCAAGATTCGCTGGATTCTCGAGAACGTCCCCGGAGCGCGCGAGGGCGCCGAGTCCGGCCAGTTGATCTTCGGCAACATGGACACCTTTGTGCTGTGGAACCTGACCGGCGGCGTCGCGGGCGGGCTGCATCTTACCGACGTGACCAATGCCAGCCGGACGCAACTGATGGATCTGCGCACGCTGGATTGGGACGAACGGATTCTTGAGGACTTCGGCATTCCGCGCGCGATGCTTCCGCAGATCGTCTCCAGTTCCGAGGTCTACGGTGCGGCGCAACTGGAGGCGATCGCCGGCGTTCCCATCGCCGGAGACCTTGGCGATCAGCAGGCTGCGCTGTTCGGCCAGGCCTGCTTCAAGCCGGGCGAGGCGAAGAACACTTACGGCACCGGCTGCTTCATGCTGATGAACACGGGCGAGAAGATCGTGCCCTCGAAGTGCGGACTGCTGACCACCGTCGGCTACAAGATCGGCAAAAGCCCCGCGGTCTACGCACTGGAAGGGTCGATCGCCATTACGGGGGCTTTGGTGCAGTGGTTGCGCGACAATCTGGGCATGATCGAAAGGAGCGCGGAGATCGAGACGCTGGCGCTGACCGTGCATGACAATGGCGGGGTTTACTTTGTGCCCGCCTTCTCCGGCCTGTATGCCCCTTACTGGAAGGACAATGCGCGCGGCGTGATTGCCGGGCTGACTCGGTTTGTCAACAAAGGGCACATCGCCCGCGCCGTTCTGGAGGCGACGGCCTTTCAGGTGCGGGAGGTTCTAGAGGCCATGGAGAGCGATTCCGGAATCGAGCTGGAGGATCTGCGCGCGGATGGAGGCATGGTCGGCAATCAACTGCTGATGAAGTTCCAGGCCGACATCATCCACAAGCCCGTGGTTCGTCCGGTGGTGCAGGAGACCACGGCGCTCGGGGCCGCCTATGCGGCAGGCCTCGCGGTGGGCTTCTTTGCGGACACCGGAGAGTTGGCCGCCAACTGGGCCGAGGAGTGCCGCTGGACTCCTGCGATGGAGGAAGCGGAGCGCGACCGAGAGTACCACTTCTGGAAAAAAGCCGTCACTCGCACCTTCGATTGGTTGGAGACGCCGGTTGCGGACGGTGGTGGCTGAGTCGGAGCCACCTCAGTTGAGAGTGGGCACGCCGCTTGAGCGGCGTTGACTGAGTAGAATCACTCAGCGTGGAGGGTTCGCCGGCCAGTTGATGTAGACCGGATTGCCGAGCAGGAGGATCTGGCCGGAGGCGTCGCGCACCTCGGCAAGCAGCCAGTGGCGTTTGCCGTCCGTTCGCCACTTCCAATGGAGTGTCTGATCCGTTGCTGTGACGGGCTGCGCCGCCAGCGCCGGTGAGGCCGCGCCGTCGAGCACCAGGCTTACGGTTGCGCCGGGACAGGCGGCGACGGACGCTGCGATGGAAATCCGCGCGCCGGCGGGAGCTGTGAGCATGCCGCCCATGGCGGTGTCAGATCCCGCGGCCTGCGCGTGGAGGTCAAGCATGCGGTCGCGCGAACCGGTGAGATCGATGAAGACCCGTCCAGAGCGAATGCCATCAAGGATAGCCGGCGTGGAGAGGTTCCGGGCGTAGATGACAGTCGTCGGCGAGCCGACCGCTCCGGGCTGATCCAGCGGAGTCATGGGGCGGTGATTGTCGCTGCCTCCGATGGCCGTGAGCCGGTATCCGCGGTTAAGTTGCTGCTCCCAGAAGGGGATGCTGGAGAAGGCCGGCAGAGGTTCGCCGCCGTTGACCGCCTCGACGGCGGTGAGCAGGCCCATATCCACGGGAGACGACGGCGTCCAGCCGCAGCCCATGCAGATCTCGCCGCTGGGCGCGGCGGGGTGATTGATGGAGACCAGCGCTCCAAGTTTGCGCGCGCGGCCGAGCAGCACGTTCATGCTGGGCACAGCCGAGCTTCCGAGCTGAAAGTTGAGATATTGCGTAGTGCCCAGAAAGTTGAGATGGCCCTGGAAGGTGGTGATCTCGCGGCCGGGGATGAGCAGCACCTTGTCGAAGTAAGGCTGCAACTCGCGCATCACGTTGTACTGAGAGGTCGCGTTGTGGTCGGTGATGGCGATGAAGTCAAGCCCTCGGCGAGCGGCGTCCTCCACCGTGAAGAACACGGGGCAGGGAACCATCTTTCCGGTCTGGCTAGGACACTGCCCATCGCTGTGGGCGGTGTGCATATGCAGATCGCCGCGATACCAGGCCGGCCCGGAGCGCAGGGGCCGGCGTAGTACCGCTGGCTCATCGGCTACCAGGCCGGTGCGGGTGAAGAAGATCTGCGCCGTGTAGTGCGATCGGACTCCGGGGCGGATGTTCGGAACGCCGATGAGAAGGTACCACTCGCCTGCGGGAATCGGGCCGGGAAGGCAGGAGGGCGTTGCATCGGAGATGCCGATGGTGAGCACGGATTTGTTCCCGCCGCTCCAGCAGCGCAGCTCCATCGGATCAAGAACTCCGATGTCCAGCGCCGTGTGCTGTTGCCGCTCCGTATAGGTGAAGGTGAGCGTGACTCTATGCACGCCCGCGGGCACATGGAAGGGCGCTCTGATGTAGGTGTGATTCTGCGAGGCTCCCACTTCGCCTTGCAGCTCGACAGCCGGGGCAGGCGCAGCAGGCGAGCGTTCCACTTGCCCGGGACAGGGTTCAGCGGAAAGAAGAAACAGCAGCAGAAGGGCTGCGGAAATGCGGCGAAACAACCGGATCGATACCATGGTTTTCTCCCTCCTTGCATGAGGTGACATGATACCGGACGAGCGGCGCCGGCGGATGAATCCTCTAGCGGCGGAGGAAGTTGCGCGCCAGAAAGAGGACGTTGGCGGGGCGCTCGGCCAGGCGGCGCATGAAGTAGGGGTACCACTCGGCGCCGAAGGGGACATAGACGCGAACTCCGTAGCCCTGCGCTACGAGCTTGCGCTGCAGATCGCGGCGAATGCCGTAGAGCATCTGGAACTCGAAGGCTCGCTTGTCGATCTTCTGCTCCGCGGCAAAGGCGCAGAGTTGCTGGATGATGGCCTCGTCGTGGGAGGCGATGCCGCAGAAGACCGGACTGCTCACCAACCGCTTCATCAGCTTGACGTAGTTTGCGTCCACGTCGGCCTTGGCTGGGAAGGCGACCTCGGCCGGCTCATTGTAGGCTCCCTTGCAGAGACGGATGCGGATTCCCTGGGCGAGCAGCCGCTCGGCGTCCTGCTCCGTGCGAAAGAGATAGGCCTGGAGAACTGTGCCGACCGCGCCAGGATATTTGCGGTGGAGGCGTTCGGTGAGGGCCAGCGTGGGCTCCGTATAGGCTGAGCCCTCCATATCGATGCGCACAAAGTTGCCGATGGCGGCGGCATGGGCCACCATCTCACCCACGATGCGCTCAGCCAGAACCGGACCCGCAGTGGCGCCGCCGATGTCCATGCCGACCTGGGTGAGCTTGACGCTGACGTTGGCGCGCAGGCCGCGCTGCTGAATGGCGTCCAGGAGCTGGTGGTAGACGGCGGCGCTCTTCTCCGCCTGGGCGATGTCCAGAACGCTCTCTCCCAGCGAGTCCAGGGTGACCTCAATACCCTCGGCGTTGAGCGCGGCGGCGGCGTCCACGGCCTCGTCCAGAGAGATGCCGGCGACGAAGCGGCGGGAGACGCGGCGGCCAAGGGAGGAACGTTCAGAGAAGGCGCGGAAGGGGCGATTGGTGGAAAGACCAATAAAAAGAGAACGAAGCAACGTACCAGACCTCAGCCTTGGGAGAAGCGACTTCCATTGTCGCACCCAGCCGAAGTTTCCGCACCCGCGAGAACAGCGGGAACCGTTCGGTAAGCGTCCAGAGACGCTGGGCGGGCGGCAAACCTGGTCGGTTGAAGAGACGGAGGAATGTCGAGGCGGGTAAAAGGCCGGCGCCCAGCGTTGGAAGAGATGGGCGCCGTGGTTTGGAAGGGGGGTAGAGACGCCGGGGATGCGCGGCTTTTCTCAGCCGGCCGGAGGTGATTACACTCGGCCGGGCCTTGGCCGTACGGAGGGAGAAGAGTTGGAGCGTTCAACCGGCGGGGTGACCATCGTGCTGGTGTCCTTGAGGGCTGCGATGGCCTGGTCGTAGCGGCCGCGCAGGCTGTTGGAACGGATCTGGGCCATCTCTTCCAGCATCTTCATGCCATCCTTGAGATAGCTGATGCGGCTGCGTTCATCGTGGCCCCAGGTGACGGGGACCTCCACGATGCTGTAGCGGAGCTTGCGGGCGATGAAGAGGATCTCCGGGTCAAACCCCCAGCGCTCAATCGTCTGGAGACGGAAGATGGTCTGCGCAGCGTCGCGGCGGAAGGCTTTGAAGCCGCACTGCGTGTCCTTGAAGGGAAGGCCCATCACCTTGCGTGTGACCCAGTTGAAACAACGGCCGAAGAAGCGGCGGTAGAGCGGTTGGTGAATGGTCTGTCTCTGCCTGTCCAGCCAGCGGGAGCCGATGGCGACATCGGCTCCCGCTTCAATAGCCTCGATGAGCTGCTGAGCCTCTTCGATGGGCGCCGAGAGGTCGGCATCCGTGAACAAGACGATCTGGCCGGCGGCCTGGAGGAGTCCGTTGCGAACCGAGTATCCTTTACCGCGGTTGCCGGGGTTCTGAATGAGATGCAGAAAGGGACGGGAGGCCATCCAGCGATGCACAATCGCAGAGGTGCTGTCGGTAGAGCCGTCGTCGATCACCAGCACCTCGCTTTGCCAGGGGAGCGAGGTGACCCAGGCGAGCACGCTGGAGAGCGCCGCCTCAATGCGAGCGCTCTCGTTGTAAGCCGGGATGACGATGCTCAGGCGCGGAGACGCCGGGGAGGGGCTCCGCCGTTCTGAGGGGGTAGATTCCATTCGATCTTCTTGGCTCGACGCCGCCTGCCTGCGCCCGGCCTCCTGTCAGAGCCAGAGTGCGGCTGGAGGGGGAGAACCTGAGCCGGTTTGTGGGTAAGAGAAAGCTCGAGTCGTTCTTCATCCTACGACAAGGGATTAGAAAAATGCCATGATTTTTGATGCTGCAAAATTCTCTGCATGGCTGGGCAAAGGCTCTGAGCGGCAGCTTGGTAAAGAGGGTGATTCTGGTAGACTCAAGGCCATGCCGGAGCCACTTCCTCCCCAATCGCCGCAGCAGGTCCCAAGCCAGACGCCGCAACCGGCGGAGAATCCGCCCTTCACGCAGGGGGGTGGGTATCCACCTTCGGGCTACGGCGGTTACCCTGGGTATCCAGGTGCTATGGGATACGCGGGCCAGACGAGTTCC
>JAKAQS010000196.1 GCA_021819585.1 Acidobacteriota bacterium | reverse complement strand
CTCAGTTGACACAGGAGATTGTCTATGAGCTTCTCGCGCCGCAAGTTCCTTACTACGGCAGCATCGGCAGGAGGAACTGTTCTGGCTTCGCGCAGTTCGATAGCCGCACCCTATCGGGTTTCCATTCAACGCAATTCTGCGGATTTGGTGCAGCCTGGGGTAGGAGACGCACACGCACCAGGGGCTTCGGTGTCGATTCCGGCTACCATGCCTATGGGTTCAGGCATACCACTCGGAGGCATCGGTACAGGCTTTGTGGAGATTCGCGCCGACGGATGTTTCTACGAGTGGCAAATCTTCAACGCGGGACCGTGGGGGCAGAACGTTCGCTCGACCACCGCGCCGCCACCGCCCGGACCGCAGTATCTGCGCTTCCTGATGCGCACCCGTACGGCATCGTCGAACGCGCCGGCTTTGCGCCGGCTCTACTTGCGGCAGGACGAGTACGAAGTCTACTCGCTGCCTTTTGCGCAAGATATCGAGTCCATTGATTATTTTGCCATGTTTCCAATGACTGGCCTGCGTTACAACGATCCGACAGTGCCGGTGAATGCTTCCGCGCAGGTGTTTTCCCCGTTCATTCCTGGCCAGGCGCGTGACTCTGCCACGCCGGGCTTTCACGTGGTCTTCACGCTTGAAAACACATCCAACGAAATGGTGGATGTTTCGTTGGCTGGATTCCTGGACAACCCATTGGCTTCGGCGCTCCCCTTACGGAATCTGAGCAACGCGCTCACGCAGGAGAGCGGTGTGACTCGGCTCCTCATGCAGACGCAGGCGCAGTCAGACTTTCCCTCGGGAATTGGCAGCCTTTGCTTTTCTGTCACCGGGGGAGAACATTCATGGATAAACGGTACCTTCCGCGAGTATATAGCGCCCGGCTATCTGCGCTGGAAGACGGATCGCGTCGATTTCATGGTTCTGAGTGTCTTGCAGGAGTTTTGGAAAGCAGGCCGCCTGCCGGACACGAGTGCGGAGAGGGATCCGAGTTACCGCCTACCTGAGGATACGGCGATAGATACACTCAGTGGGGCCGCGCTTGCCCAGGCTGTGGAACGGCTTTGCGGCGACGCGGCAATCGCGCGTGTGTTTGCCGATGCGCGTGCGGCCAACCCAAGGTTCAACGACAAGGATGCGCGTGAGTTGCTGCGCGAGGTGCGCAAGAACCTGCTAGACGATGCCGGCGCGCCTAGGCTGAGTTGGGGAACGGGAGCATTGGCATCGAGCGTGAGACTGGCGCCGGGCCAGAAAGAAGAGGTCCGCTTCACGCTGAGCTGGCATTTCCCCCATCACTTAAGCGCGGATGGGCAAGAGATGGGACACATGTATTCGAACTGGTACAAAGATGCGGCCGAGGTGAACCGCTTTTTGTGTACCGAGTATCCGCGGCACCGCGCGGCAACCGAGAAATTTGCGCATGTGCTCACCGATACAAGCTGTGGCGATGCGCTAGCCTTTGCGTGGTCTAGCCAGCTTTCCACGCTCGTTTTCAACACCTGGTGGACGCGCGATGGCGGCTATGCCATATGGGAGGGCTTGGGCTGTTGTGGCCTGTCCACCACCGACGTCGACTACGACGGAAGCTTCCCGATTGTGGCGCTCTTCCCGGAGTTAAAGCTTTCGCAAATGAAACGCATCATCGCGTATCAGAACGAGCAGGGACAAGTGCCGCACAACTTTAAGCACACGCTTCGTCAGGTGGACAACGGTTTTGCGCGCGTGGATATGAATCCCCAATTCGTGATGATGGTGTGCCGTGACTATCTTTGGACGGGCGATAAGCAGTACATGGCAGACATGTGGCCGCACGTTGTCCGCGCCATGGCCTTTACTGAGTCACTGGACACGGATGGAGATGGATTGCCTGACCGCGGCACCGGGCTTCAAACCTACGATGCATGGGGTATGCGCGGAACGCCGTCATACATTGCCTCTCTCTGGATCGGCGCCTTGCGCGCGGCTATCCATCTCGCCCAGAATTCGAGTCACGGAGCCGAAGCCAGCCGTTGGAGCGCGCTGCTCAGCAAGGCCTCGGCTGCTTATGATACGTTGCTGTTCAACGGGGAATACTACAGCCTGTGGGTAGACGGCAAAGCTCGCGATGAGGTGTGCATGACAGACCAAGCCTCCGGCGAATGGTTCTCGCATCTGATCGGCTTGGCAACGACCACCTCGCGTGAGAATCTCAACCGCGCGCTCGATGCGGTGATGCGCTACAACTTCAGCCCCGAGAGCGGACTGCGCAACGCTACGGCGCCGCGCGGAGGGCTGGGTTTGCTCGCGGTGGCCAACGGACAGGCCGGTGGAGTGTGGTCGGGAATCGAATTTGCCTTTGCGTCTCTGCTGATTGATCACGGCCGCTACGATCAGGGTGCGCGTATCGTGGAAGCGATCCACCGCCGCTATCTGCGCGCGGGGCAGCCGTGGAACCACATCGAATGCGGAGGCCATTACTCGCGCGCCATGAGCAGTTGGGCCACGTTGCTGGCGGCTTCCGGGTTCAAGCCGGATATGCCCAGGCAAGCGCTGAAGCTGACACCCGCGATAGACGGAAATTTCCGCGCACCGTGGGCAATGGCGAGCGGATTTGGGACCATCAGCCGAGTTGAGCAGCGGTTGGAGATCGAATGCGTTGAGGGATCACTAGGCTTCCGTGTGCTAAGTTTAACGATGCCTGCACAGTTCGCGCGCCTTGATGGCAAGATTCTCTCCGTTCGCATGAATAAGACCGATACGAGTGTCACGTTGGAGTTTGCCAGCCCGGTGACACTGGTCGCAGGTCAAACGCTCTCCATAGAGTAGAGGAGCGGGTGGAGGGGTCGCGCAGGGACGAGCCTTCCGGTTCGCGCCCCGCACAGGTCCTCACGAGAGGAGCTACGCTTTGGATTCTGCCCAGAGGGATGGTGTTACGCTCTGAATTGCCCGTACGGGTAAGGATGCAATTCCCGTGAGCGTGGAATGTAATGGTTGACGCTTCGCCTAAAGCGTTCCCATGTCATTCTGGTCCGTTGGCTCCTTCGGCATAGTGCGTTCCGCCCTACCGCGACAACCTCTCTCCTATCGCACATCGCCGAACCGCCGGAGGCGGACGAGCACGTCCGGCGGTGTGACGGAGCAGGAGAGGAGATTCCCCTCCGTTGCCGATCGCCGACGGGGAGCCGAGCGAACCTCGATATCAAGGCGAGAAGCCGCCGCGCTCGAAATAATCCAATAGCCTGGACGCTGTGTGAATAGTCCGCGACAGGGGCTTGGAGCATCCTCCCTATCAGGCAGGACGGCACGAAAGAGGCTTTAGTTTCCGGGGCCGACGTTGCCCACCCAGGGCTGGTCTCCAGCCTGCCTTGCGCGGCGGACGATGTCTTCCTGAAGCCGGAACATTCCCGGCATCAGGCGGGTGGATGGCCGGGGCGTCTCCTCGAAGTCCATATAGCTCTGGTTGGGGGCATAGGTTGGCCAGTCCGGCTGCCCTGGCGCCTTGGGAGATCCAGTACGCGCAAAGGACGTCCAATAGGAGATCATCGCATCGGAAAGAGCCGTCTCCTGGGGGCCGTCGGGCAACGGCCAATTGGGCGGCAGCACCGCGCCCTTGCCGACATGGCCGAAGACATAAGGAAGCTCGCTGCCATGGAAGGCGCGGAAGCCCCGCGCTTGCGCCGCGGGATAGGAGTGATCGAAGAAATAGAGGTAGGAAGGCACTCCCGCCAGCGCCTGGTCACGGACGATGCGCATGGCGCTCCAGCCGAAGACGGCGTCGCGGACGGCCGCCATGGTGCTGCTCCGGATATCGCTGGACGGGTAGAGGCGCAGGAACTCCGGAGCGAGATCGCCGTAACGTTTCCGGATCTCCGCGTCGTAGACGGCGCTCGAGTCCGGCACATGGCGAGGGAAGAACCACATCAGCACCGGGTAGAGCTCATTGCGGTTGAAGCCCATCAAGACAGGCGTCGGCGCCTCTTGCCGGCGATCGAAGATGCTGACGATCTGGTCCGGCAACACCCAACCATCGACATTGGGCCCGCCGCGAAAGCCGGCATGTTCGGTCAGCGTTTTTGCGTCGATCGCCCGCAACGCCTTGAGGTCTGGAGCGCCCAGCGCCCTTTCGAAGGCCAGTCCGTTCTCTTCCGCGGAGTGCAGCCCATGGTTCCGCTGCTTCAACTCCGGAACGGATTGGATGCCGAGGCTCTCGCCTATCACCTTCTGAAACAGGCCGCGCGCTTGCGGACTCACCATCAAGAGAGCCATGCTCACGCCGCCTGCGGACTCACCATCGATGGTCACATTGGCAGGATTGCCGCCGAAGGCGGAGATGTTTTTCTTGACCCATTTCAGGGCCTCGATCTGATCCAGCAGACCATAATTGCCGGAGACGTGGTGCGACGACTCCGCACTGAGCGCCGGCAGCGCCAGCCAGCCCAACGAACCAAGCCGGTAGTTGATCGAAACGAAGACGACGCCGTGCTGGGCGAAGTGCGTACCGTCATACTGCGGTTCCCAACTACCGCCTTTGACGAACCCTCCGCCATGAATCCAGACGATGACGGGTGCGTTTTTTGCGTGTACCGGCGTCCAGACATTAAGGAAAAGGCAGTCTTCGCTGAGCGTCGGCCGAGGGATATAGAAGAGGCTTTGGGGTGCGTAAGCCGGTTCATAGCAACTGGCTCCGAAGTGGCGCGCGTCACGCACGCCCTTCCATGGTCCAGCGGGGACCGGCGCGGTCCAGCGCCTGTCACCAACCGGAGGCTCGGCGTAGGGAATGCCCTTGAAGGAACGCACCCCTTGCGCATCCGCCTTCCCGGCCAGCTTGCCTTGCGATTCGGCAATTACGATCTTCTTTTGCGCGGCCAGCCCGGCAGTTGTCATCACCAGAGCTGCGGCGGCCAAGAACTTCCGTACGCTTTGCGTCGACATAGTTTCCTCCCCGGTTGGGAATAGCGCGTCCCTGACTGCCCATCGTCCGCCGATGCGGCACTGAAGGCTCTGTCCTGCCTTTGCGGTAATGAAAAGAACTACTGTGAGAGCTTACATTGCGGCTGCTGAGGGGGAAGTTTCGGCGAGGCTACGCCCACGTTCCAGTTCCAGGGCTGATCTCCGCTGGCCCTGCGCCGGCAAACCACCTGCTCATTCAGTTCATACATGCCCGGCAAAAGGTGAGTTGCAGGGCGAGGCGCGTCCGTAATATCCATATAGGCGCCCGTAGACCCGTAGGCCGGCCAGTCCGGCTCAGCCTTTGCTGCCGGGCGGCCAGAGCGGGCAAACGAAGACCAATAGCCGATCATGGCGTCGGAGAGTCTTATCTCTTCTTCGGTCTTCGGAATCTTGGGCCAGAGTGGCGGCGTACCGTCGAAGGTTCCGAATACATAGGGCAGCTCGCTGGCATGGAAGCCGTGCAGACCGGCAGCCTCAGCGGCGGGGTAGCTGTGGTCGAAGAAATAGAGGAAAGATGGCACTCCTATCGCAGCCTGACTCTTGACCAGCCGCACCGCCGTCCATCCATAGAGAGCGTCCCGCGTCGTCGCCAGAATGCTCTCCTCCATATTGGAGGAGGGATAGAGTTTCAGGAATTCATCGGCGAGATCCAGATATCGACTGCGAATGATCTTCTCGTACTCGGAGGCGGTCGCCGGAGGATGCGGGGCGAGAATCCGCAGCGAACGAATTTCACCGCTGTTGAAGCCGGCAAGCAGCGGAACAGGCGCTTGCTCGCCACGGCCAAACTCGTCCACCAACTGATGCGGCAAGATGTGCCCGTCGATCGCGCCCCACGGTTCGAAACCCGCCAGCGTCGCTGCCTCAGTGAGCTTACCTGCATCCATGGCCCGCAGCGCGCCGATATCGGGAGCGTGGAGAGCTGCGGCAAGCTTCATTCCGCTCGCCTCAGCGGACGCCATACCGTATTTGGACTCTTTCAGCTCCGGTGTTGAGATCATGTATCCGCTCTCCGAGATAGCCTTGGCAAATAACCCTCGAGCGGGCGGAGAGACCATGAGGTACATCACGCTCAGCGCGCCGGCCGATTCGCCCGCAATCGTTACGTTCGATGGATCGCCCCCAAACGCGCCAATGTTGCGGTTGACCCATTGGAGCGCCGCGATCTGATCGAGGAGGCCATAGTTACCCGAGATGCCGAGGGGTGACTCTTTGCCGAGCTCGGGATGAGCGAGCCATCCAAGGACGCCAAGCCGGTAGTTGATGGTCACAACGACGATGCCCTGCTCGGCTAGCCGCGCGCCATCATAGAAACGCTCTCTGCTCGCGCCTCCCACGAGAGCTCCTCCGTAGATCCAGAAGAACACCGGCGCATGATGCGCCTCTCGCGGCGCCCAAATATTGAGCGTGAGGCAATCTTCGCTCATGGGCATCGGATGGCGAGCATAGACATTTGAAAGCTGTGGTACGGGCTGGTAACATGCAGGCCCGTACTCAGTGGCCATTTTGACACCGGTCCAGGGTGGCAAGGCAACCGGTGGCCTCCAGCGCAGCGAACCTACGGGAGGCTCGGCAAAGGGAATGCCTTTGAAGACGTGCAGCGTACCTTCCAGCCGCCCCTCAACTTTTCCGGCGGGGGCGTCAACGATGGGGCTCTGGTTTTGTTCGGACGATGTCGGCATAATTTGAACCAGTTGAGCAAAGCTTGAAGACGCCATAAGGAGGCATGCTGCCGCGGAAAGGGCGAGAGTGCGGGGCAATCGTTTCATTGGACAGTTCCTCCAACCGAACTGCTCTCTTTTCGAAGCACATTTGCCATTCTCAGAAAGATGCAGATGGCGACCCCGTAGAACGCTGCGAGTGAGTAGAGGGCCATCTGCAAGGAGTGCTCGGGATGGCTTGTGCGATAGAAGTCGCTGGCTGCGCCAACGAATGTGGGGCCAAGACCGAGGCCGATGAAATTCATGACCAGCAACAGCAGCGCGCTGGACATGACGCGCTGGTCAGGATTTACTTCTTCTTGGACGAAGGTGACAGCGGAGGACAGGTAGAAGTAGTTGAGAAATATTGTGGCGGCAAGAAACAACAGAGCCACGGGCCAGGATTTTTCCCACACAAAGCTGAGATATAGAGGGATGGCAACTGCAAGCGAGGTTGCTGGAATCAGGGCATACGCC
>JAKAQS010000016.1 GCA_021819585.1 Acidobacteriota bacterium | reverse complement strand
CAGGCTCATTTTGCATTGGAATCAGCTCCCCCCTTCAGGCTCATCTTGCATTGGAAAAGAGTCCGCATTGCAACCCTGCCTCCGAGCCGGTAGGCTGATTCTGGATCCGAATTTGAGCCACGAAGCCTGACCACGCAGCACGGGGAAGCAGCCTGAATCCTCCCTGACTGGCCGTGGGGCCCGGCCACAAACTTTCGTGGCAAGTTTTGGACCATGCATCCACGTGGATCGCGGGAGTGGTGAAATGGCAGACACGCAGGTCTTAGAAGCCTGTGCCCGAAAGGCGTAGGGGTTCAACTCCCCTCTCCCGCACCAATCCAAAAGTCTTCGCCACCATCCAGAAAGCAGCCTCATGAGCCAGTCCATCCCCCAACCCGACAACACCCGCATAACGCTGGAAAAGTCCGCCAACTACCGCGACTCCTACGCCAACAGCGTACAGGTCCGCCTTTCCCTCTGGGATTTCTTCCTGGTCTTTGGAACCCTGGAGCAAGAGACAGCCGATCACGTGCGCGTGGACAACTTCCAGGGCATCTACCTCAGCCCCCAGCAGGCCAAGGCGCTGGCCAACGTGCTCCAGCATAACGTCGCGCAGTACGAGCAGAACTTTGGTCCAATCTCCCTGGATGGTCCCGGCGTGCAGCGTTTCGTGATTCCAGCCACCGGCCCGATCCACTAAGTGCGGCCCGTGGAAGCTCCTTTCCAGCGGATTCGCACTCTTCCCGCCCGGATTGCGGCCCTGCCGGAGAGCGTGCTCTTCCTGCTCTTCTTTGCGACCGTTGCGCTCAGCCATCTCACCCTTCTCCACCTACCCTATTTCTGGGATGAGGGCGGCTACTACATTCCGGCGGCGCTGGACTTCTACCATACCGGCCAACTGGTTCCCCACTTCACCAACGGCCATCCGCCCCTGCCCAACATCCTGCTGGGCAGCTTGTGGCGCATGGTGGGCTTCCACATCCTCGCCACAAGGCTGCTGGTGTGCTGCTTCGCCGCTCTGGCTCTTCTGGCCGTCTTTCGCCTCGCAGAACGTCTGCTAGACCCTAGCGCCGCTCTGGCCGTAACCTTCTTGACCGGCGTCTACCCAATCTGGTTCGCCCAGAGCTCTCTGGCCCACGCGGATATCTTTGCCGCTGGCTTTACACTTTGGGCCTTTGTGCTCTACCTGCCCGCCCTTCAGGCTCCCTCGACCGATGGACGCGGAGGCGAGCACATCAGACCCCGTTACATCTCCGTAGCGGTGTTGTTCTCCCTGGCCGCTCTCTCCAAGGAGACCTCGATCATCCAGCCCGCGGCGCTGGCCGCCTGGGAGCTGGTGCTGCTGCTGCGCGAGCGCCGCAGCCCTCCGCCCCAAGGCTCTCTTGCGCAGGTAGCCCGTCCGAATCTGAGCCCGCCGCGGCTTCAAAGCTCGCACAGCGCCTGGATGGCCGCTCTGGCGGCTCCCGTGCTCCCGCTCGTGGCATGGTTTGCCTACCACCATCACGTGGCCGGTTTCACCTTCGGCAACCCCGACTTCCTGCGCTACAACGCCACGGCCAATCTCACCGCCGCGCACATTCTGCGCGCTCTCTGCTATCGCTTTCTGCATCTGTTCTGGCAACGCAACATCTGGCTCCCGATCGCCTTCGCGCTCTCCTGCCTGCTGCTGCCCCGGCGCCAGGACGGTCCGTCTCCCCTGCAATCGGGACCGCTCTACGCGATGGCAGTGCTGGCGGCTGCCAACTGGCTCGCTTTCTCTGTGCTGGGTGGAGCGCTGCTGACGCGCTATCTGCTGCCGGTCTATCCGCTGATCCTGATCGTCTGCGTAAGCCAGTGGCGCACCCACACTCGGCGCTGGCTCCTGTTCGCCGCGGCCACTGCCGCAGCCTTCCTCATTGTCCTGTGGCTGAATCCGCCATCGATGTTTGCGCCGGAGGATAATCTCACCTACCGCGACATGATCGTCGTGCAGCAGGAGGCGATTGACTTTGTTCAACAGCACTATCCAGGCGCAACCATCCTTACCGCATGGCCGGTGTCCACGGATCTCTTTCAACCCTATCTCGGCTACGTAAACCATCCCATGAAGGTGGTTGCCATCGAAGACTTCACCCTTCCGCAGATCCTCCTCGCGGCTCACGAATCGGATCGCTACGACACTGCCATCGTCTTCACCACCCACTTTGTGACCCCACTCTACCGGCGCTACCTTCTGAGCCATCCCAACACCTGGCGTGGACGCGCCTTCGCCTCCCAGCGCGACCTTACCCCGGCGGAGACTGCCGCGCTGCTGGGCGGCCGGATAGTGTGGGGCGACGAGCGCGGCGGCGAGTGGGCTGCGGTGCTGCGCTTCCCTCGCAGCCAGGCCGCAACCTTGCCGCCGCCGCGCTGAGAGCCTTCCCGGTCATCCGCAGTTCCAGCACGGGAGATTCCACGCTCTCTCACTCCTCGAAAAGGTGTGAGGCGGAGATCGGATCGACTGCCGCTGCACGCACAGCGCTCTCAATCTCCGGAATCCCGGAGAGGCTTATAGAAGACCCACGCATCCCGCGATGCTCCGTAAAAGCCCTCTTCGCGATGCGCGCGAAGAAATCCATCCTGAGCGTAAAAACGGGCAGCCGCATGATTCTCGGTAAAGACATGCAGCGCCAGCGCCAGGCAGCCCTCCTTGTGGGCCAACCGCTCCGCCTCCCGCATCAGTTGCGTGGCGACCCCTCTGCGGCGAAACTCTGGAGCGACATCCAAGGTGACCACATAGCCGACCGGCCCCTGCGCGGACTCTTCCCGATGAAGAATCACAAAGCCGGCCAGGATCTGCTCTTCTTCCGCAAGGACCACGCGCGCCCGTTTGGCCTCCGCAAAGCGGCGCATGGCTGAGCGGGAGAAGCGAAAGGGCGGATCAAAGCAGACTACATCCAGCGCGTGCATCGCATCCAGGTCGCCTGACCGATAGCCACGCAGCCGCAATTCGAGTCGCCCCTACACCGCGACGGTAAAGCTGTCTTCGCTGCGGGTAACCGCCCGATACAGGGTATCGCGCTCGAAGGGAATCCGCCCCGCCGCGGTGATCAGTTGGACCAGATCCTGGCGGCGAAGTCCCTGCGGGGTACTGGCTCCCGCATCGTGATAGATCTTCTCCTCGACCACGGTTCCGTCGATGTCGTCGGCGCCAAAGCGCAGCGAGATCTGCGCCATGCGCGGGGTCACCATCTGCCAGTAGCTCTTGATGTGAGGAAAGTTGTCCAGCAGCAGGCGGCTGACTGCGATCTGCCGGATGTCGGTGAGTCCGCTTGACTTGGGGAGATGCCCCAGGGCCGTGTTCTCAGGATGGAAGCTGAGGGGAATGAAGGTCTGGAATCCGCCCGTATCGTCCTGTACCTCACGCAGCTTCAGCAGGTGGTCCACTCGGTCTTCGTCGTCCTCGATATGCCCGTAGAGCATGGTCGCGTTGGAGCGCAAACCGGCCTTATGCAGCAGCCGCGCCGTCTCCAGCCACTCGCCGCCATCGATCTTGTGGTCGCAGATGATATGGCGCACCCGATCGGCAAAGATCTCCGCTCCGCCACCCGGACAGGAGTCAACGCCGGCGGCCTTCATCCGCTCGATGGTCTCCGCGATCGAGATCTTTCCCACCCTGGCCAGAAACGCAATCTCGACCATGGTAAAGGCCTTGACATGCACCTTGGGATAGCGCTCCTTGAGGCCGCGCACCAAATCCATGAAGTACTCGAAGGGCAGATCGGGGTGCAAGCCGCCGACGATATGAAACTCGGTGACGGCCTCCGTAAGCCCCTTTCCAGCAGTCTCCCAAGCCTCTTCGAGGGCCATCGTATAGGTGTCCGGCGCGCCCTTCTTGCGCCCAAAGGCGCATAACCTGCAGGAGGCCACACAGACGTTGGTCGGGTTGATATGGCGGTTCACATTGAAGTAGGCCAGATCTCCATGCATCCGCTCCCGCACCTGATTGGCCATCCAGCCCACGGCCAGGATGTCATCGCTGCGATAGAGAGTCAGGCCATCTTCGAAGCTCAGCCGTTCTCCGGCCTCCACCTTCTTCGCGATCGGCTCGAGCGCCGGGTCATCGGTCTGGAACGAATGGCGGGAATGCGGGACGTTGCGGGAGATGCCGATGGGCGGGGCTGCTTCCATACCTGTTTATTTTAGAGCACTTCTTCAGCGGCTGCTGCGCGTCCCAAACCCCCAGCCGCGGTGGCCAAGCCGCGGAGAATCAGCGTTCGGTTGATGCAAACGGATAACCTTGTCGACGCAGGGCTTCCGTTCAGAAAGACGCCCGGTCCATCACTCAAGCCTGGCTGCTGTTTTACCCTCATCCGCCCCTTGCTCAATGCCTTGGTGCGTCTTTACAAGCCCCTAATACTCCCAGCGGAGAAGCGTGGAAGCGATGGTAAAGCCACCCCCGAAGGATGACAAAAGGATGGTCATCCCCTTCTTCAGCCGGCCCTGCGTGAGGGCGGTGTTGATCGCCAGGGGAATTGTGGCCGCCGTGGTATTGCCATACTCTCCGATGTTGATGACAATGTTTTCCCTCGCCAGACCAAGACGGTCCGCCGTGGCCATGATGATCCGCTCGTTGGCTTGATGGGGAATAAAGAGATCAACGTCGCTCGCCTTCAGTCCGTTGCGGTCCAGAACTCTTTCGCCCAGCTCCGACATCTTGCGAACAGCCACCTTGAAGACGGCCCCACCCTCCTGGTGGACATAGTGCATCTTGGCACTGACGGTTTCAATGGTGGGAGGGTGCAGGCTGCCGCCGCCGGGCATATAGAGGGAGTTTGCACCCGACCCATCGATCTCATGGATGTAGTCCAACATTCCAATCTCGCCGTCCGAGCATGGCTCGATCAGCACGGCTCCCGCTCCATCGCCGAAGAGAATGCAGGTGGAGCGGTCGGTATAGTCGATGATCGAACTCATGACATCGGCGCCGATCACCATCACCTTCTTGTGGGCCCCGGACTCGACCAGTTTGGCGCCCAACTGCAGGGCGTACAGAAAGCCGGAGCAGGCTGCCGAAAGATCAAAGCCCCAGGCCCCCGTGGCGCCGATCTTGGTCTGCACCAGGCATGCAGTCGCCGGAAACAGCATATCCGGCGTCACGGTCGCCACCAGGATGGCCTCGACCTCGGTTGCAGCGATGCCTCGCCGCTGCAAGCAGTCACGGGCAGCCGCGGCGGCCAGATCGCTGGTCGCCGTACCGGGATCGACCAGATGACGCTGGCTGATTCCAGTGCGTTCCCGGATCCATTCATCGTTGGTGGTAACCATCTTCTCCAGATCGGAGTTGGTCAGCAGGCGGGGTGGAACGTAAGTTCCTACGGCAGAGATCTTGGCGCGTACAGGGGTGCGGTCCTTCAGGGTGAGACTCAAACTTTGACCTCCAGCGGAAAACGTGTAGCCATGAGCATCTTAGTGGAGTTTTTCCGTTATCGCGAGTCCTCAGGGCTTCGCAAATCCCCATTGCCTTGCGCAGAGGAGCCGATTTCGGTCGGCAAGGTGCGGATTCGAGGGTATGTTGCCGCCGCGAGCGGCCGATGGGATGAGGCTGCTTCCGGGGTCGGAGTTGTAGGAGGGGAAAGGGGTACCGGACTTTCCATCCGCGCCCCTATCGACTCGTAGCGCCTCTGCGTCGAGATGCTTGCCTCCAAAAACCGGACGGAACGTGTGAAGGGAGCAATCATGGGAGCTCATGGCATTCGCTCGTTTCGCATGTTGCCCGCATGGAGCGGCGCGCAGAAAGACCTTACGGATATAGGCGGGCGGGAGCAATCTCGGCTTCAGGTTCGCCGGCTTCGACCATCTTTTTTAGCAGCAGCTTGCGAAGGATGGCCGCCTGGTCGCGGAACTCCTTGCGCGCAGCCAGGTTCACCTGCTGATTCGGGTCGTCCAACATGTTGTACATCTGGTACTCCTCGTAGTGCATGCCGGCGGGAACCTCGTTGCCGATTTTGGAGCGGTCGGCTACGCAATAACACCACTCCCGTGTGCGAATGGCGCGGCCCACCATGGAGTCGCTGATCTGAATATAGGCAACGTCGTCCCATTGGTCTCGGGCGAGTTGCGAGGTGAGCAGCGGCAGCGCATTGCGGCCCTTCATGGAGGGCGGGATGGGAGCTCCGACGGCGGCCAGCAGCGTGGGAGTCAGATCGATCATGGAGACGATCTCATCCCGCACAATGCCATGGTTCAATCCGGGACCGGTGAGGATGAACGGGAAGCGGATGGAGGCATCATGGGGGCTGCGTTTATATTCGGCGTTGCGGGTTTCAAAGTGGCAGCCGTGGTCGCTGATGAAGCAGACGATGGTGTTCTCGGCCATACCCTGTTCTTCGAGGGTCTTGAGAACGGTGGCCACGGACTCATCGATCTTCTGGATGCAGCCGTAGTAATCAGGTAGCTGTTGCTGCCAATCGCCGGGTAGGCGAAGGCAGTCGGCCGGCACCTGCGGATTGGTGAATCGCTCGGCGTAGCCCTTGGGAGCGACCATGCGCCGCAAATCGTTCTGCTGGTGCGGCTCGAGTTGGGAGATGTAGAGCAGGAACGGCTTGGCGTGAGGCTGGCGGAGAAACGCGACGGCCTGCTGGGTGATGAAATCGACGCGGTATTGATCCTTATAGTCGATGGGATCGCCGGCGTTGTTCCAGATGGTTCCGTAGTAGGGGTGGGTGGTCCACTCGAACTCGTTGGCTCCTTCCCAGAGGCCGTCGAATCCATAGCGAAGATGCGGCGGAACCCATCCCTGGCCCACGCCCTTCTTGCGGTCGGAGGCCATGAGGTGCCATTTGCCGATGAAGTTGGAGGTATAGCCGTTATCCGTGAGGACGGAGGCAAGAGTGGGCAGATCGGTTCTCATGCCGACACCGATCTTCCACTCGCCGGTTTCCGTGGCATAGCGCCCGGTGATCATGCAGGCGCGAGAGGGTGAGCAGAGCGGCTGGTTGGTGACGGCGTGACGAAAGGAGGATCCGCGCCGCACCATGCGATTGAGAGTGGGCGTGCGGCTCATGGAGTTCTCGCCAAACGCGCCTACAAAATCCGTACGCATCTGATCGCAGCAGTAGAGGACGATATTCGGTGGCTGCCGGCTCTCGCCCGCATCGGCTTTCTGCTGTGAAGATGCTTCTTGCTGAGGGAGCATCGAAGCTCCGGCGGTGGCGCCGAAGAGCAGACCGGAGAGAGCCGAGGCCCGGAGGAAATCGCGGCGGTTTGGATCGTTCTGCGGCATGGTGATCGAAGCTTCTCCACTGGCAATCGCCAGTCCGTCCAGCCCGTCTAGCAGGTTTTATACATTCAGATCTTTGGAGTCTTTCGGATCCTTCATCACAACAGATTTCTACAGCGGTTCTCGAAGAGGTGTGGCCGGAACTCTCCTGCCGAGTTTGAAACGCTCTTGCCGAATGTACCGCGTGCTCCCTTTCAGATTACGCGATTCTTTACCCACGATATATTCTGGTCGGCCATACCGCGGCAGGCGGAGATCCTGAGTTCGCGAACATCCTGAAGCAGGAATCGCGGGGCAGGTTCCGGGGCGCGCATGCGGACGCGAAACAGGTCGATATCGTTGACATCGGCGAGGGCGAAAAAGGGCCTTCCATCAGCGCTCGCACAGGCGATCTCGGTGTTGGCGATGGTGATATTGCGCGCGTGGCGGATGAAGAATCCCTGGGATGGCATGGGACCGAAGCGGTTTGCCTCCGGATAGAGTGTTTGCTGCTCCGGCGGCGCGGCCGAGGCCTGGGATGCCGGCGCGGCGGGACGATGATGCAGGTACAAGTTATTGATTCGAATGTCCGCCACGGGATGATCCGGAACGCCCATGATCATGACGGGTAGCGGCGAAGCGCAGTCGTAGCTGACGATGTTGTCGATCAAGACGCGGTTCAAGGTTCCGATGGAGGATCCCTGGGGCGCGCGCATCCTTCTGCCCAGCCGCAGAAAGAGGGGAGTATCGGTGATGGAACGAAGGGTGATGTTGGAGATCGCAACCTCCTCCAGCAGCCCCCCGTCGACGGTCTCCAGCGCCAGGCCCTTGCAGCCGTCGAGCACGCAGTTCGAGATCGCAATATTGCGAAAGCCGCCGGCTGACTCTGTGCCCAATTTAATACGCCCCTGGCGGGCTACCGGCGTTCCGTCGGGAAATCTGCGGAATGTTCCATCAAGGACGCTGCCGAGTTCATAGCCGGCGGTGACGAAGCAGTTGCTGACAGTGACGTCTTCGGTGAGGACGGCGCGTCCGAGGGCGTAGGAGGACTTGAGGCAGATGCCGTCGTCCCATGGCGAGTTGACGGTGCAGTTCGAGATGCGAACATTGCGGCAGCAGTCGATGTCCATGCCATCGCGGTTGGTATCGATGGTGAGGTTGTCGATGGTGAGGTTGTTGACTCCCGTGGCCAGGATGCCAAAGTGACCGCCCTGGAGGATCTGAAAGTCGCGAAGGATGACGGAGCGGCAGTTCTTGAGAGCGATGGCCTTGTTGGCCACGCCCGGAGTATTTGCGTCAGGACCGGAGCCGCGCCCTTTGCTCAACCCCCGTCCCCAGATGCGGCCGGGGCCGGTGATGGAGATGTTCTGGAGATCTTCCCCCCAGATGAGGCTGTTGTGCCAGTGATTGTGCCCAAAGTCCTGATAGGCCTCCCAGGGCTGGTTGGACTCCGGGTGATCGTAGCCGCCGGATGGCGGGGCGTCCGCAGCCAGAATCACGGCGCCGGCGTCGAGATACAACGCAACGTTGCTGCGAAGATGGATGGAGTAGCAGGCGTAGATTCCGGGCGGGAACCAGATCAAACCGCCTCCGGCATGGGCGGCTCGCTCGATGAGGCTGTTGATGGCGGGCGTGTCGATGGTTTTGCCATCGCCCGCGGCGTCCGATGCTCTGACGTTCCAGACGGCCGGCGGAATCCGGAGCGGCTTGCCGTCGCGTGAGGCGGATTGGGCCGCGGTGGCTTGTGCTGGGCCGGACTGCGCCGCAGCGAGGCCAGGAAGAAGCATGCCGGTTGCCGCACCCTTTCCGGCCAGACGGAGGAACTCTCTGCGCGCTGTGTTGTCAGCCATGGGATGGCATCCTTGCCGGGAAGTGATAGAGGCGCTCCGGCGTGCTGCCGAGGACGATGCTGCGCTCGGCAGGATCGGGGTACATCCTCAACATGAAGTTATAGGCCTCCTGGTAGCTCATGACGTTTTCAAATTGAGTGTGCGGCCAATCGCTACCCCAGAGCATGCGATCCAGGCCGAAGTGCTGCTTGAGGAGGGGAAGGGCGGCGAAGGCAAACTGGGCGCCGCGCACCGGACCGCCGGTGCGATAGTACGCGGAGGTCTTTACCCAGACCTGCCGGGTGGAACCGAGGGAAAGCAGGTATTGAAACCCGGGATCGGCGATGCCGAGGGCGGGATCGGGACGACCGAAGTGGTCCACGACGAGGGGCACGCCGGCGTGGAGGATGGGCGGGGCGATCTCATGGATGCGGCGAGCTTCCACGTGCAGTTCAACGTGCCAGCCGATCGCTTTCATGTGCGACAGGATGCGCGTCCAGTCGGGATCGGCGAGCGGAGGATCGGGTAGACCGAAGAGGTTGAGGCGGACGCCGGTGCATCCGGCCTGGCGATGATGCTCGATGGTCTCAAGACCGGTTTTGGGATCGATGACGATGACGCCGCGCAGACGATGGGGGTGTTCCCGAAGGCAGGAGAGCAGGTAACTGTCATCCGTCCCTAGAAAGCTGGGCTGAATATTGACGCCGCCGGTGAAGTGAAATTTGCGGAGCAGGGCCAGGAACTCTTCGACCGGAGCGCTTTCATTGGGGATATAGCGGTGAAAGCGCGCGATGTGGAGGTGGTTGGTGAAAATATGCGCATGAGCGTCGATAGCGGCTTGCTGTTCTGTAGCCGCGAATGCCGGGAGACTGGACACAATCATAGTCGTGAATGCCTTAGCGGAAGTGCGAACAAACTCTCTGCGAGTGGTCATAGGCGAAACCTCTGCCGGTGATGATGGCGATGATCATGCTGGTTGGGATCATAACGGGAGCGCCTGCCGGCGGGCCTCAGGAAGTGCGAGAACGCTCAAGGCAACCAGGACGTACGCCGACGCGGCCACGATGCCGATGGCAAAACTGAGACGGATTGTGCCGGAGAGCTTACCCACCAGTACGGGAAGCCCCGCGGAGGCAACGCGGCCGAAGTTGTAACAGAAGCCCACCCCGGTGCCGCGCATGCCGGAGGGGAAGAGTTCGCTGAAGAGCGCGCCCATGCTGGCTGGGATGCCTGCGGAGAAAAACCCCAGCGGAGCGCCAAGACAGAACATGGCGGCGCTGCCGATGGGAGCGAGCAGATACACGGCGATCATGAGAGCGCAGCCGGCGGAGAAGAAGACGATGGTGCGGCGGCGTCCCAGCCAGTCAAGGAGAGATGCGGCGCCCAGGCAGCCAAGTCCGAAGAAGAGGATGATAACGCCCAGGTAGGCGCTCATATGGAGGATGGAAAGACCGCGAACGTTGAGCAACCAGGTTGGCAGCCAGACGGTGAGGGCATAGTAGCCGCCGTGGGCGCCGAGGCCGAGCAGTGCGGCCAGCAGCGTGGTGCGCAGCATGCGTGGGGAAAAGATCTCCAGCACGGAGGCCACGCGGGGGCGTGAGCCGGTAGACCCCGTGGGGACGAAAACCGTCGAACCGCCAAGCGAACGCTGCATGGAAACGAGCAGAAGAGCGGGAAGAAACCCGATCGCAAAGAGAGCGCGCCAGGCAAGGTGCTGCGGCAGGACGACAAAGATCGCCATCGAACAAAGTACGGCGCCGGCCCAACCAACGGCCCACCCGCTCTGCAACGTACCCAGCGCCCGGCCTCGCACGGCAGGGGGAACCAGTTCGGCCAGAAGCACGGTACCGACCGTCCACTCGCCCCCGAAGCCAAGACCCTGGATGGCGCGGAGGCAGAAGAGAGAATGAAGATTCTGTGCCGCGGCGGAGAGCAGGCTGAAGAGGGCGAACCATGCGATGGTGATCTGGAGGATTTGAACGCGGCCCCAGCGATCGGCGAGAGCGCCGGCAAGCCATCCGCCAATGGCTGAGGCTACCAGGGAGGCCCCCGCAATGGACCCCGCCTGATAGCGCGAGAGGTGCAGACTCGCCAGGAGTGCGGGAATCGCCAAGGCGTACATCTGAGCGTCGAATGCGTCCAGGCTCCAGCCGCCATAGCAGGCGAGGAAGACGCGGCGGTCATGGCGGGAGAGATCGCGGTACCAGTCGAACATAGAGTGCGTCATCCCCCCTCGGTCTTGACTGCGGATCCGTGAGTCTCCAGCAGAGTGGAGAGATGGTTCCAGTCCACGGGAATGGCGTCAGCGGCGAACTGTTCGCGAGCCCGTGTTGAAGCGCGGAATCTCCTCCATACATATACATATTGACACATTCATATGTCTAATTGTTCGCTTTGGCGGAAATAATTTTGAGCCATCCCTGCGCGCGCTCCGAGCGCCCGGAAGGCCGCTTGCTCAGGCCGGCGGGCGCCAACGCTTCGGCGCGGGAGGCGGAGCATCCGAGCATGGGATCATCGGATCTCGACATGATACGAAAAGTGGGTGGCGGGTCCGCGGGAGCAGCGCCACTCCAGCGGAGCACGGTCATAGCCGCGGGCGATGCGCTCGATGACGACGACGGGCGTACCGGGTGCGAAGCGCAGATGGCGCGCGTCGTGAGCGTTAGCGACGGCGACAGTGAGAGTCTCACTGGCGGAGGCGACGATCTGACCGCAGAACTCTTCGTAGGCGGGATAGAGAAGGTCGCCGATGCGGTCGATCTCGAGGGTGGCGAAACTCCGGAACTTGTCCCAGGGAAGCCAGATATCCTCGATCAGGACAGGCTCCTGATCGATGGAGCGGAGGCGCAGCATATGGATAGCTTTGCTGCGGTTGTGCATCTGGAGGGTAGAGCAGACAGCGGCGGGCGCCTCGACGGTTTCACGGACCAGAATGCGACTGGTGGGGATGCGGCGCGGACCGCTCTTTTCCTGAAAGCGGAAGAAGCGGAAGAGCGAGCCGTCGAAGCTGGCTCTTCTGACAAAAGTGCCGCGGCCCTGAATGCGATCCAGCAGACCCTCCGCCACGAGGAGGTCGATGGCCTTGCGAACTGTGCCGACGGCGATGCCATAGGACTTGGCCAGCTCTTCCTGGCCGGGAATGGCTTCGCCGGCGCGCCACTCCTGGTGGGCGATTTTGAGAACAAAGTCATCGCGGAGTTTTTGATAGCGCACCAGCCGAGGGTCGGTGTTGAGTAAGTCCATGCGTCCTCCAGTTAGAGATTGACACATCCAGATGACTAGAGGTATCGTATCACAAGCATGATGTTTCCGCTCGATCCCTCCTGCAGAATCCACCCCTCGGCGCCGGTCAAGTTTCAATAACGCCTTGACAGCAAGAACGAGGGACGGAGTGCGCGCGCGGCCCGGGAAAGGGAGAACCGTGGCAGGTCGATACCGAGCTTCCCAAGCAATTCTCACATCCGGCGGGAGTTTTTTGTATCTCCTGCTACTACTTTTTGCGCCACGCGCCAAAGGCGCGACGGTGACCTTGAGCCGGGGAAGCTTCCGGGCCGAGGTGAGGAACTCGGGCGAGTACTCTCTGGCGATGCCGGCGTGGGGCTGGGTTTTTCGCGGATCCTTGGGGGTTCCGGCGATGCGGGTGCGGCGGCGGGCGGGCCGGGATAGGCTGGGCGAGTACGAGGAGATTGCGTTCACGTACAAGGAAGCGGGAGAGCGCGAGGGGATGATTCGCCTTTACACCGGCCGGTCGGTGGCGGAGTTTGTGGCCAGGATGCTGAGCGGGGGCGCGAACCAGGGCGCGTTTCCGGATTTCCGGGGGTATCCGGCGAAACTCGACCGGCTGGGCTTTCAGCCGGCGCCGCACGCGCCGTATGAGTTCGGCGCGCTGGGCAGCCAAGGGCCTTGGGTGTTGTTCGACGGGCCGCTGCACACGCTGGTGATCTCGCCGGCGGATCACTTTTTTGTGACGGAGATGCAGTCGGAGGGCAAGCTGGCGAGTGCGATTGAGCCGGGGGTGCGCGAACTGCCTGCGGGATTCTCCCATACCACGATCTTTGTGGCCGGGGAGGGCGTGAACGGGACGATCGACCGCTGGGGCGCGGCGATGCAGACGATAGACGGACGGCGCGCGCCGTCGCCGGAGGCGGACATCCTGCTGCGCAAGCTGAGTTACTGGACCGATCACGGAGCGACTTACTTCTATCAATACGATCCGCAACTGGGCTATCCAGGAACGCTGCTGGCGGTGCGAAAGAGGTTTGACGCGCTTGGAGTGCCGGTGGGAAGCATGCAACTGGATAGCTGGTTCTATCCCAAGGGCGAGTATGGGGACTGGCACAAGCGGAAGTGGACGAATGGTGTGGGAGGGATCTACGAGTATGAGGCGGATCCGTTCCTCTTTCCGAGCGGCCTGAGCGGGTTTGATAAGGAGCTTGGGCTGCCGCTGATTACGCACTCGCGCTGGATCGACCGCTTGAGTCCTTACCGGCAGGAGTACCGCATGTCGGGGAATGTGATTGTGGATCCGCGCTACTGGGACCGAATCGCGGCGTGGCTGCGACATTCGGGAGTGGCGGTGTACGAGCAGGACTGGCTGGGCCGGTATGCGGAGGCGAAGGCGAACCTCACCGATCCGCAGGCGTTCCATGACCAGATGGCGGCGGCGATGCAACGGTACGGACTGACGATGCAGTACTGCATGGCGGCGCCGGCCGATTTCATGCAGGGAGCGCGATATGACAATCTGACCACGATCCGAACCAGCCATGACCGCTTCCAGCGCAGCGACTGGGATATGTTTCTTTACGATTCGCGGCTGGCGACGGCGCTGGGGATCTGGCCGTGGACGGATGTATTTCTGAGCTCCGAGGATGCCAATCTGGCGTTGTCGACGCTTTCGGCGGGGCCGGTGGGCGTGGGCGATCCAATGGATGCAATCGATGTGGCGGATCTGCGCCACGCCATCCGCGGCGACGGCGAGATTGTCAAGCCGGATGTGACGATTCGCCCCGTGGACGCGATGTACGCGGAGGATGCGGAGGGCGCCGGTGGACCCATGGTGGCCGAGGCGTGGACAAAGTTCGGCAAGCAGCGGATCGCCTATGTGTTCGCGTATGCGCGCCACGGGGAAAGCGGAGCGGAGATTGGCCCGCGCGAGTTTGGATTCCCGGGTCCGGTCTACGTGTACAACTGGAAGCTGCAATCGGGAGAACGGATCGCGGCGGATGGCGAGACCAGGCTGCCTTTCAGCAATGGATGGGGATATGCGGTGGTGGCGCCGATCGGCCCGTCAGGAATGGCGTTTCTCGGGGACAAGGAAGAGCTTGCCAGCGCGGGGAGGGTGCGCATTCCCAAGCTGACGGACGACGGAACGATTCGCTTTACGGTCTCTTTCGCGACCGGCGAAGCGGCGCGGACCCTTGCGGTGTATAGCCCGCGGAGACCGGAAGTTCGCTCAGCGGACGCCAGCGTGACCGAAAGATATGACGCGCAGGACCATCTGGCCTGGCTGGCGGTGGGTTCGCGGAACCGGCCAATGGTGACTGTGGAGGTTCAGCAGCCGGCGAAGTAGTTCGTTGGCGAAGCGCGGAGAGGAGCCGGCGATGAAGATTCGCTTGCAAAGAAAGGGCGACGGCGATGAGCGATCGAGACGAGAGCGGTGACCGCGGGATAACGCGGCGGGAGTGGCTGACGCGCGCCACGGCGGCGGGAATCTCTCTGCTGGCGCAGCGGCCGGCTGGGGCGGAGGCGCCAACCGAGAAGCGGGCGGAGGAGGCGCCAGCCGGAAGCCGGGAGGCAGAGGCGAATGCGGCGGCGCCTGCCCAGCGCCAGAGTGGACCGCCCTCTGACAGGCTGAATGTGGTGTACATCATGCCGGACGACCTGGGATGGGCTGACGTGGGCTACCACCATCTCTCCGAGATCCGGACGCCAAACATCGACCGTCTGGTGGGCGAGGGCCTGGAGCTGGACCGATTCTATGGTTGCCCGGTGTGCTCGCCTTCGCGGGCTTGCGCGATGACCGGACGCTCGCCGATGCGCTACGGGATGATCTATGGGGTGGTGCGGCCATGGGCGACGCACGGCATACCGCTGAACGAAAGGCTGCTGCCGCAAGCCTTTCACGATGCCGGATACCAGACCTGGATGGTGGGCAAGTGGCACCTGGGATTGTGGAACAAGAAGCTGGCGCCCAATGCGCGCGGCTTCGATCACTTTTATGGATTCATGCAAGGGGCAATCGACTACTTCAAACACACGCGCGAGGGCAGCGTCGACTGGCAGCGCAACGGCAACACGGTGATGGAGCCTGGATACTCGACCGACCTGATGGCCGGCGAGGCGGTGCGGCTGATCGAGCAGCGGGATCGCGCCCGGCCTTTCTTCTTGTACCTGCCGTTCAATGCTCCGCATCAACCGCTGATGGCGCCCGAGAGGCTGATCGAGAGTTATGCGGGGATTGCGGACCTGAAGCGACGAACCTATGCGGCCATGGTGACTTCGCTGGACGAGGCCGTAGGAAGGGTGAAGGAAGCCCTGGACCGGACCGGAGCCGGGGAGAATACGCTGATCCTCTTCCACGGCGACAACGGCGGCCAGACCAAAAAAGGCGCGGTGAATCTGCCGTTGCGAGCCGGCAAGAGCACGGTATTCGAGGGCGGGATCCGCGTGCCGGCGTTTGTGCATGCTCCTGGACTGTTGCCGGCGGGCAAAAGATCGTCGCAGGTGATGACCAATCTGGATGTATTCCCGACGCTGACCTCCGCGGCGAGTGTGACGCCGGGCAATCAACTGGCCTTCGACGGGCAGGATCTCTGGGCGCCGCTGAGCAGCGGAGAGAGAACGGCCAGAGAGGATTTATTTTTTGCGGTCGGAGAGCGCGGCTATTGGCGGCACGCGGTCTTTCACGGCCCGTGGAAGCTGGTGCTTGAAAAGAAGCAGGCGGATCTACGTGGGGACGCGGCCGACCCGCCGCAGGTGGCCATGTTGTTCAGGATCGACGAGGATCCCTACGAGCGAGAGGATCTGGCGAGCACGAATCCGGAGGTGGTGCGGGAGCTGACAGCCAGGATCCGTACCTGGCGCCATCTGCATCCGCCGGGCGATATCGCGGTCTCCTCCGAGCGCCCGCCGGGGTTTGTGGTTCCGGAGGAGTGGGCGCAATGCGCGATTCCATAAGGGCTCTCCGGCTACGTTACGGGCGCAGCGTTGGCGGGAGGCGAACGACCGTTTGAACCTTGCTTGGGCCAATCCATTCGATAGGGATGGAGGGCTTTCCATGGTGCAGAGCGGGATGCCGCATACCCGCGCGGCGTGTTGCAGAGTCGGGTGGCGCATCGCCTGCCCTCGACATCTACCGGAATTCGCAGAGCCGCCGCAAGAAAGCGCTTGACAGTTCCTAGGTCTACGCCGTATCACTAGTCAACGAAATGTATTGTCATATAAATGAGTAAAGGAGTTATCCGATGAGACAGGATGGAGGGATCCAAAACGGGCTCCAAAGGAGGAGCCAGAGCGGGCCCCTGGAGGGGAGGCGTGTTTCCGCTCGGATGTGGAGATGCCTTCCGATTCTGTTTTTCGGGTTGGCGGTGGCGTGGCAGGCGGGAAGGGCGCAGTCGGGACAGGCGACGCTGACGGGGAACGTCTACGACCCATCGGGCGCGGTGATTCCGGGGGCGAAGGTGACGATTACCAACGTCAAGCAGGGGACGCACTTCACGGCGGTGACGAACGGAGCCGGGGCGTACTCTGTTCCGGATCTCGATCCGGGAACGTACCGGGTACAGGCGGAGGCAGCGGGCTTCAACATCGTCGAGGCGCAGGGAGTGGTGATCGAGGTAGGAGAGACAGCGCGTCAGAACTTGACGCTGCAGCCGGGCGCGATTGCCACGACGGTGAGAGTCTCGGCATCGGCCGCGGCGCTGGACACGGATGACTCGACGGTGGGCCAGGTGATCCAGAGCCGTACGGTGGTGGGCCTTCCGCTGATCAACCGCAACTATCTTCAACTCGCATTGCTGACAGTGGGCGTGGCTCCGGCAGCAGGCAGCCGCAGCGAAGCGGCTGGCAACTTCAGCGCGCTGGGTGAGGATGCTTTGCAGACGCGCGTTCTACTGGATGGCGCCTATAACAGCTCGCGCGAGTCCGGGGGCGAGCTGGGGTATCAGGCGCAGATCGTGACGCCCTCGGTGGATGCGGTTCAGGCGTTCAAGGTGGTCACGGACAATAGCTCAGCGGAGTACGGCTACGGCATGGGCGGAACGGTGGTCGTCTCCACGAAATCCGGGACCAACCAGTTTCACGGGACGGCGTATGAGTTTCTGCGCAACAACGAACTGGATGCAGCCAACTACTTCTCCGCTGGTCACGCGGCGCCGCCGTTCCACAGCAACGAGTTCGGCGGCGTGCTTGGCGGCCCGCTACGCAGGAACAAGACCTTTTTCTTCGCCAGCGTGGACGCTACACGGGTGAGCGAGAAGACTCCGACGATCTCTACCGTTCCTACGGCGGCGATGCTGGAGGGCAACTTTCAGGGACTGCCAACCATCTACGAGCCGCAAAGCACGACCGCCAGCGGCGCGCGCACGCCGTTTCCCAACAATGTGATTCCATCGGCCAGCATCGATTCCGTGGCCCAGAAGCTCATCTCGCTGTTCCCGGCGCCCAATGTACCGGGCATCACGAATACGTTCGGCGTGGCCAACAACTTCTACTATGACAGCCCTTCGACGAACACCCCGACCGAGATCGACGCGCGGGTGGACCAGACCTTCAACCAGCGTTATCGCGGTTTTGTGCGCTTCAGCCACCGCAGTGACAGCCAGGTGAACGGCGGGCCGCTGCCGCTCCCCGCCGACGGCGCGGCCTGGACGACGCTGCATCTGAGCGCGAACAGCGCCGTTGCGAATTTCAGCGCCGCGATCTCTCCAGAGACCTACGACAACGCGGTGATTGCCTTCTCCAACCTGACGACGTTGCTGGGAATTCCTGAGACGCAGAATGAAAACACGTCCTACGGACTGACCGGCCTGCCGGACTTCGGCATCTTCAATCAGACGGGCCTGGCCCAGATTGCCTTTAGCGGATACGCCAATCTCGGGAGCCATCTCGCCAATCCCAATGAGAATAATCTGGACGTGGCGCAAATCTCCGACAACCTGTTTCTGGTGCGTGGGCGGCACACCATCACCACCGGATTCGCGGTGATGGGCGAGCAGGTGAAGCGGACCAGCGGCAAGAACGCCCGCGGTTCCATCGACTTCACCGGAGCGTATACCGAGAGTACAAAGAGCCGCGCGACGACCGGCAGCCCGATCGCCGATTTTCTGCTTGGCGACATCCAGAAACTGGCCGTAAGCAATCTGGTGGGTGAGACGGCAACCGTAATAAATTACTCCGCCTTTGTGCAGGATAACTGGCACGCGGCCCCGCGGCTGACGGTGAATCTGGGACTGCGATGGGATCTGTTCAGCAGGCCCACCTACGGCCACACCCCAGTGGATATCTTTGTGTTCACGCCGGACTCTCAAGCCTATCAGATCAAGTATCCACACGGGACGCTGGATTGCGGCTGCACGGAGGACTGGAAGAGCTTTGCGCCGCGCGTCGGCTTCGAGTACCAGGCCCACCCCAGCACGGTGTTTCGAGCCGGTTTCGCCCTCCTCTTTGGCGAAGCGGACGGAGTCCAAGACACCGAGGGAGGATTCTTCAATCAGTCGCCGTTTTTCGATGCGATTTCACTGAAGGGAAACGAGCTGACAAAGCCGGCCGGGATTCTGGCCAATGGATTTCCGGCGGAGAACTACAACTCGACAACGATTCCCGAGGATGTGAATGTGGATATTGCCGATACGTATATGCCGACGCAGTATACGGCTCAGCGGTACGCCCAGGTGGAGCAGCGGCTAGGGAACAGCACCACCTTCGCCCTTTCTTACCTGGGATCGGAGACGCATCATATGGTGATTCAAGTGGACACCAATCAGCCGCCGCCGGGTCCGGGCAGCATCAACAGCCGCGAGCCCCGTCCCTACTTCGATTCCATCAACCTGGACGCGCCCGTAGGCAACGCCGCTTACAATGCTCTGACCGCCAAGGTCGACAGGAGCTTTGCCAACGGCCTCATGTTGCTGGGATCCTATACGTGGGCGCACGCCATTGACAACGTGGTGGAAAACTTGAATGACACCGCGGGTGAAGGCATCCAGAACAACTACGACCTAGCCGCCGAGCGCGGCAATTCCATCTTCGATCTGCGCAATTATTTTGTAGCCAGCGCGCTCTACACGCTACCCTTCGGCCGCGGTGAAAGGTTCTTGAAGAGTGGCAGCCGGTTGGTGGACGCTGTGCTGGGCGAATGGCAGTTGGGCGCCATCGTCACGCTGCACAGCGGTTCGCCGTTCACGCCATATCTGAGCACCGACACGGCGGAGACGGGAACGACCATCCGTCCCAACCGCATTGGCAGCGGGTTACTGCCGCCCGGGCAGCGCAGCATTCACGATTGGTTCGATGTGGCCGATTTTCCCATTCCGGCGCCCTATACGTACGGCGATTCCGGCCGCGATATTCTTGCCGGGCCGGGATTGCGCAATGTCGATCTGAAGATCGGCAAAGACTTCCAGGTGACAGAGAAGGCGGAGCTGCACTTCCGAGCGGAGTTTTATAACGCGCTTAACACACCACCCTTCGGACCGCCGAACTCCGAGGTGGATCTTCCCAACGCGGCTACGATTACCACCGCCGGCGCAGCGCGGGAGATTCAACTTGCGCTCAAGGTGACGTTCTAGAGCCAAGGACCGGAAGCTCGCGATATCGATTTTCTGTCATTCTGAGCAAAGCAAGAGGCGCTCTTCGCGCTTGCGGAGTGAAAGTGCCCGCGTTGGGAATGCTGGAGGATGCAATGAGCGTATGATTCACCAGGTTCGATTTCGGCCGTGCCATCCTGTACCCCTTGCCTGATTCGCGTCTCGATGTTGAGAGCTGGGAGCGGCGCGCCATGGGTTTGTTGTGAGGATCAATGGAATGAAGATGAATATGAACCGCCGCGAGTTTTCCCTGTTGATGGCCGGCGCTCCGCTGGCGCTGCATTCGCGGCAGCGCAGGCCCAACTTTGTGGTGATCATGGCGGACGACATGGGTTTTTCCGACCTTGGCTGCTATGGAGGAGAGATCGCTACGCCCAATATCGACCGGATGGCGCGGGAGGGCGTGCGGCATACGCAGTTTTATAACTGTGCAAGATGCTGCCCTACGCGGGCCTCTCTGCTGACAGGGCTGGATCCGCATCAGGCCGGTATTGGCCACATGATCGATGACCTGGGGTATCCGGGGTACGTCGGGCATCTCAACGACCGGTGCGTCACCTTTGCGGAGTCGCTGGGCCTGGCCGGATACCAAACGTACATGTCCGGGAAGTGGCATGTGGGCGAAGAGCGGCCACACTGGCCGCTGGACCGGGGATTTCAGCAGTACTTCGGATTGATCAGCGGCGCGTGCAACTACTTCAGGCGCGATCCGGGACGGAAGATGGCGGTCAACAACACGCCCTACGATCCTCCGGCGCAAGGCTTCTACATGACCGATGCCATTACCGATCGCGCGATTGGGATGGTGCGGGAGTCGGCGCGGCACACGAACCCGTACGTCCTGTACGTGGCCTATACGGCGCCGCACTGGCCGTTGCAGGCGCCTGCGGAAGATATCGAGAGATATCAAGGAAGCTACCGGATGGGCTGGGACAGGCTCCGCGAGGAACGTTATGAGCGCCAGGTATCGATGGGGATCATCGACCGCAAGTGGCGGCTCTCGCCGCGCTACCGCCAGACGCCGGCTTGGGATTCGCTGAGCGCTGCGGAGCAGGAGGACTGGGCGAGGCGGATGACGGTGTATGCGGCGCAGATCGATCGCATGGACCAGGGCGTTGGGCGGTTGCTGACCACGCTGGAGAAGACCGGGCAGCTTCGCAATACGATTGTCTTCTTCCTCTCCGACAACGGAGGGTGCGCTGAGGTGAGCATCGGCAAAGGGCCGGCGGAGCGCAACCCCACCGATCCAATCCCCGGCGGTCCGAACTCTTTCGCGAGCTACCGTCCGCCGTGGGCCAACGTCTCCGACACACCGTTCCGGCTCTTCAAACACTACGTGCATGAGGGCGGAATCGCGGCCCCATTTATTACCTGGTCTCCGGATCTGCTTTCAAGGAAGAACGTTCTGGAGCACACACCCGCGCACGTGGCCGACATGCATCCCACGCTGTTGCGGCTGGCGGGCGCGACTTATCCGAGCGATTTTCAGGGAAAGGAGCGGCTGCCGCTGAGAGGAGAGGATATTTGGCCGGTGATCCAGGGCCGGTCGAAGAGGTTCGACCGGCGCATCGCGTGGGAACACACCGGCGGACGCGCGCTGCGCGAGGGCGACTGGAAGCTGGTGGCGGAGTTCAAGAAGCCATGGTCGCTCTACAATCTGGCCGACGACCGGACGGAGCTGAACAACCTGGCGGCGGCGGAGCCCGCGCGCATGAAGCGGATGATCGCTAGCTGGCAGGCCTGGGCGGACGATGTGGGCGTGGTTCCGTGGGAGATCGTGAAAAAGAACCGGGCGAAACGGAAGGCCGCGGCGGCTGAAGCGAAGAAAAATGCTTAGCGCAAAAGGGAGGCAGCGTAGAGATGATTCGCAGAGAGTTTATCAGGTCGGCGATAGTCGCCGCGACCGCGGCCGGCGGGGGTCCGCTGCGGGCGGCGGCAACGACCGGGGCAGACGAGCAACACTCCATGGCCGCGGTGTTCTCGGTGAGGGCTTACGGCGCGGTGGGCGATGGCGCCGCGGTCGACACGCCGGCGATCCAGCGGGCCATTGACGCTGCGGAGAAGGCGGGCGGGGGAACGGTCTACTTTCCCGCAGGCACGTATGTGAGCTATTCGATCCGGCTGAAGAGCCACGTGACACTGCATCTCGACGGCGGCGCAACGATTCTCTCCGGAGAGACGCCGCTGGAAGGGACGCCGCATGGCGGCTACGATGCGGCGGAGCCGAACGGACCGTGGGAGAAGTATCAGGACTTTGGGCATAATCACTGGCACAACAGCCTGATCTGGGGGGAGGGGCTGGAGAATGTAGCCATCCGCGGCAATGGGCTGATCTGGGGGAAGCACCTGAGCCGGAGTGAAAAGGGACGCAGCGTGCGGGATCGGGGGCTGCCGCTCTCGACGCTGCCCGGAGTGGGGAACAAGACGATTGCCCTCAAGAACTGCCGCTGTGTGCTGTTGCGAGACTTCTCCATTCTCGATGGCGGCCACATCGGCGTTCTGGCCACCGGAGTGGACAATCTGACGATCGACAATCTGCGCATCGACACCAATCGCGATGGCATGGATATCGACAGTTGCCGGAATGTGCGCATAGCGAATTGCAGTGTCAATTCGCCGTGGGATGACGGCATCTGCCTGGAGAGCTCCTACGCGCTGGGATACCCGCGAGCGACCGAGAACGTAACCATCGCCGGGTGCTACGTGACCGGCGGCTATGAGCCGGGCACCATGCTGAGCGGAGAGTGGAAGAAGCTGGATCCGAGCGGAAAGGAGGGCGTACCTACGGGCCGCATCAAGTGCGGGACGATGTCGGTGGGGGGGTTCAAGAACATCTCGATCTCCAACTGCGTCTTCGACCGCTGCCGGGGGTTGGCGCTGGAGTGCGTGGACGGCGGGGCGCTGGAAGATGTTACCTTTACCGGCATCACGATGCGCGACGTTACGAATACGCCGCTCTTCCTGCGCCTGGGCAGCCGGCTGTCGGCTCCGCCGGGAACCCAGGTGGGAACGCTGAAGCGGATTATCCTGAGCGACATCGTCAGTTACAACTGCATGTCGGGATACGCCGCGATTGTGAGCGGTATTCCGGGGCATGAGATTGAAGATATCAAGATCAGCAACATCTATCTGCATCACCTGGGCGGGGGCACACGGGAGATGGCGGAGCGGAAGCCGCCGGAGTTGGAGGCAATGTATCCGGAGCCGAGGATGTTCGGACCATTGCCCGCAAACGGCTTTTTTGTGCGGCACGTGAAGAATATCGAGTTCACTTGCGTGGAGATTGCGGCGCAGCATCCGGATGCACGGCCGGCGATGTGGCTCGAGGACGTACAAGGGGCGGATTTTTTCCGTCTGAAGGTTCCCATCAGTGGCGGAGCGGCATTCGTGCTCAAAGACTGCCGCAACTTCAGCATCCTCGGCAGCCGCGGCATTCCAGACCTGAATCTTGCGCAGGTGAACCAGCGGCAGATAGGAGCCTGAATCCAACGCCGCCGCGGGACGAGGCCGGCGAAGGGTGAGAGGAAAGCCGCGGGGCGGGGTGAGAAGGAAGAAAAATGTACCGGGTTTCCCTACTGCGCCCGTATCGGCCCGTTACCGTTGCTTCCTTCCGGACCTGGCGGGGTTGGCGGGAATACGTCGCGTAGGACCCGGCACATCATGAAGTTTAGCATGTGCGACGGGATGGATTGTGCCAGGCGACAGTGGGCGGGAATTGTGGAATCAGAAGATCGCCCACCGGAGGCATTCCGCCTGTGACAGCATGGCTTGCTTGTCCGTTCCTCAGGAAATTTCCCTGGGGAATGCGCATCCGCGGGGGGCGCAGGCCGGTTGCCTCGATGCTACGGCGAACAGCTTAGTCCGTGTCGATGGCTTCACGATACGGGATCGCAATGGCGTTCTCATGAAAAAAACGCCCATTGGGATGGAACCCTCGGGTTCCACCGGCACGGGACAAACTTTCAGGCAGCCGGAAACAGCTCACCTGTGATCAGGGGCCGCGACTGAGCCCCTATGACCGCCATAGCAGAGCAGCTTTCAGGGTGTAATCCTCACCATCACCGCGGCGCTGCCGGGAACCTCCGCCGCATAACTACCCGTGTGCCGAGCCAGGTCCTGATGCAGCCAAAGATCACGGACCCGCGCCTTCAGCGTAGCCGGATATCCGATCGCGGTCCAGTTCGCGGTGATCGTCGCCGGTTTGTCGCCGCGGTTAAGCAGCACAACCGCTCGGCCACCGTCGCTGAGCTGCTTGGACCACACCTCAAGATCTCCGTCCTTCCGCACGCGATGGCCCTGGATCCCCATGGGATCCTGATCCACAGCAATCACTTCCTTGTTGAGCAGAATCGCTTTGGTGGCTTCAGTCATCTGGGACAAATCATTTCCGGAGATCAGGGGAGCGGAGAAGAGCGCCCAGAGACTGAAGTGAGCTCGATACTCCGCATCCGTCATGCCGCCATTGCCCACTTCGAGCATGTCCGGATCATTCCAATGGCCCGGCCCTGCATAACTGTAAATTGGATCCATCAGATCGATAATCTGAAGCACGCCATGACCGCCCCAGCGCCGCCGGCAGCTCCAGCAATCCTGGATATCCCCAGCGGAACGCCACATGTTGCCGATGGGGCCGGCCCACAGCCAGGGCTTGGTGGACCCCCACTCGCAGATGCTGAAGACGATGGGCCTTCCGGTTGAAGCCAGTGCGTTGCGCATCACCGTGTAGGAAGCCTCGCTGTCCTGCCCCGGCACCGTGTTGCACCAGTCCTCCTTGACAAAATCAACCCCCCAGCGCGCATACTGCGCCGCGTCCTGATACTCATGCCCCAGGCTACCAGGACGACCGGCGCAGGTCTTTACGCCGGCATCCGTGTAGATGCCGAACTTCAGCCCTTTGCTATGCACATAATCGGCCAGCGCCTTGATGCCGCTGGGATACTTTTCCGGATCTGCCATGATGTTCCCCGCGGCGTCGCGGCCAATCTGCCAGCAGTCGTCGATCACGATGTACTGGTAACCGGCATCCTTCATGCCACTGGAGACCATGGCGTCGGCTGCGGCGCGGACCACCTTCTCATTGACATTCTTGCAGCCAAACCCGTTCCAGCTATTCCACCCCATCGGCGGGGTTCGGGCAAGGCCGTTTTCCAGAGCCTTGGAGGCAAAGGGCGCCATCAGCAGCGCGCAAAGAGCCAGGCTGATGGCGACGAGACGGACCAAAGAGCGCCGCCGCGGAAGGGGAAGAGACAGGAAGTGTGTCATAGAGGAGAACCTTCGCATTCCCCCTCATGCTACCAAGCTTTCCGCACAATGTTAAAAGGTTTCATCACCGGAACTTGGCAGCCCGGCCTTGGCCGTCGATCCTGGCAGCCCAGCCTCGGGATCGCGGTCTGCCTGGTCGGCAGCCTCGCGCCACCCCGCACTTCCCACTGCGCGTCCGCTGAAGTCTCCGTTCCCCAGCCGTCAGCCGGACCGTGGCCTTGCATCGCGGAGATTCCCGAGCTAACCGCGCCGGCCCTTTACCACCGCCGCCGCCTGCTCCGCTCCATCCGCGGGAACCGACGGTATCTCCGCATCGGAGAGCGTCTGCACACCCAGCTTCTTGCGCAGCTCTGCATCGATGCGGGCGAAGATGTCGCGATTCTCCTTCAAAAACCCGCGTACGTTCTCGCGTCCCTGTCCAATGCGCTCGCCCTGGTAGCTGTACCACGCGCCGGATTTGTCCACGATGTTGTTGAGCACCGCCAGATCCAGCATGTCGCCCTCGCGCGAGATGCCCTCACCGTACAGGATGTCGAACTCGGCGTCGCGGAAAGGCGCGGCCACCTTGTTCTTGACGATCTTCACCTTGGTGCGCGAGCCGACAACCGCGTCACCCTCTTTGACCGCGCCGATGCGGCGAATGTCAATGCGCACCGAGGAGTAGAACTTCAGAGCGCGGCCACCGGTGGTGGTCTCCGGATTGCCGAACATCACCCCAATCTTCTCGCGGATCTGGTTGATGAAGATCAGACAGGTGCGCGACTTGGAGACCGTGCCGGTCAGCTTGCGCAAGGCCTGCGACATAAGCCGCGCCTGCAGTCCCACATGGGAGTCGCCCATCTCTCCGTCCAGCTCGGCCTTGGGCACCAGAGCCGCCACAGAGTCAACCACCAGCACATCGATGGCCCCGGAACGCACCAGAGCCTCAACAATCTCCAGCGCCTGTTCGCCGTAGTCCGGCTGGCTGACCAGCAGGTTGTCGGTATCCACGCCCAGCTTTTTTGCATAGACGGGATCCAGCGCGTGCTCCGCATCCACAAACGCCGCCAGCCCCCCGGCCCGCTGCGCCTCGGCGATGATCTGCAGCGTTATGGTGGTCTTTCCGGAGCTCTCCGGGCCGAAGACCTCAATGACGCGGCCGCGCGGCACCCCTCCTACACCCAGTGCCGCATCGAAGGAGATGGAACCGGTGGAGATCACGGAGATCGGACCCACCGCCTCCTTGGCTCCAAGCCGCATCACCGACCCTTTGCCGAATTGTTTCTCCAGTTGCGAAAGCGCGGTCTCGATTGCCTTGCTGCGGTCGTCAGCCACGATATTGTTCTCCTCGGTGGTTCTTTGCGGATGTGCGAAATAAGATTTCTCTAAGCATCGATGGTAGCATCTCCGCCGCTAAAAGCAAATAAAAAGCGAAAATGTATGGAGCGCCGCCGGTCCCGCGCCGAAGATCCCCAAGCGCACGTCCTTGAAGCGCTGGGGTGGCCGCGGACTCGCCGGCAGTCCTGCGCATCCAGCCACTACCACGCTCGGTCCCGCAGGCCGCCTCTTGGAGAAGTGCGCCGAAGGCGGAGTTTCGGCCAGGAAGCGACCTTATCCATCGCATACCGATCTTCGCCACTCCACCCTTTTGCTGCCCCCACTCGCTGCTTCGCCGCATCTGCGGGAAACTAGCGCTTAAGCAGATCGACAGGCACATTCACATCCTCGATGCGGAACATGCCGGCAAGCGCAGGATGGCGGGTGGCGATGGAGCGAAACATCTCCCATGCCACGCGGCGGTAGCTGAAGTGGCCGGCGACGGTGGAGCGCAGCTCCGCGATGTAAAGCGCCTCGGCGAAATCCATCTTGAACATGGAGCGGCAACGAGTTCCCAACGGCAGCAGATACTGCGCGCTGTAGGCCGCCTCCGGCTCACCGCTGTCACCCAGGGAGCGATACGCAGCCAGGGCTGAATCCATGGCGCTCCGGTAGATCGTCTCCAGCCCGGCCTCGGCCAGGGTGGGCTGCCCCGGACACACCGGCTCCTCATACCCATGCGAATCGCTGAACTCCTGCAGGAGCTGCACGCAGCGGCGATGCCGGTGCAGATCGCGGAAGCCGCCGATATCCATCAGGATGTCAAAGCGAAATCCATGGCCGGAGTGGAAGGCGCGCAGCAGTTCATCGTGCTTGCCGCGATGCTCTGTTCCAATCTTCAAGAGCTCGTCGCGCCGCGTCTCACTCAGCGCGCCCACGGCGCCACGCAGTTGCCGGTAGGAGTAGTGGCAGTGCGGATAGAGCAGCGAGGTCACCAGTTCGACCTCCAGATCCTCCTCATCATCCAGCAGGTCCACCACCGGCGACGGGTAGATCTCAATTCCCTGCATCAGTTCTCGCGCCGCCTGAGCCAGTTCGGCCCGGCTCCGCAACTGGTAGAGGCTCGGCTCCGCATGTTTCAGCAGCGTCGGCGCGGTGCGCACCGGAGGCATCAGTTCGTTGAGGATCTGCGAGGTGATCTGGGCATCCACCGCGCCCTCTCCAGCCAACTCCTCCAGCTTGTCGCGCAGCACATTCCAGGCCGGCTCAGTGGCGGCCGCTCGCAGCTTGGCTCCCAGATCACGAATCTCGGCAAAGGGGCTGGAGAGCAGCCGCGATACCTGGGTCTCCAGCGTGCGCGCGTTCACAATCTGGCCCAGCGACGTATTGGTCGCCAACGGCAGCAGATACCGTGCGGCGTCAAAGGCGCGGGCCTTCAGGGTGCGCGTGTAAGCTTCCGGCTTCATCTCCTCGGGGCGCGGCGTCACCTCGGCGAGCGCCGCCTGCATCCCGGCGCTCAGCTCGTCATAGGCCGTCAGCAGAAGTTCGATCGCGTGCGTGTAGGCCGCTCGTTGCCTCTGCCCCAGGCGATTGGACTCCTGATGCGGCGTATACCAGCCCGACTGGCGAAAGTTCTGGTAGCGGGTCGAACGCTCCTGCCCGTCCCAGCGCGACTCGTCCACCAACGTGATCGCAGCCAGCAGGCTCAACTTTTCCACAGCAAAGGGAATGTGCGCCAGATCGGCGATCGAGCGGTGGCCATACTGGAAGTAGAAGGTGTTCAGAAACTGCTCGGCGCGCTGCGAACTCAGTTCGGTCAGGGACTCGCGCATGGTCAGCGCCGATCGAGAGTATTTGGCCATGGCATAGGCCAGCACCTCCGGTTCCGCGCCGTGGATCGCGTAAACCGTGGTAGAGCCGGCGCCGGGCTTCCATGCCGAATGCTTCAGTTCGGCGGGCTTGGGTTCGGGATTTCGTTTGAGGCTGTCGGTCATTGCTCGCACAAGCATACCGCGCTGGAGGTTGTTAAGTCCTAAGCGATCGGTCAAGAGCCGGGTTCATCGCAAACGGGCGGCCGCCCTACGGTTCCGCATGTCTTCTACGCGCCTCCTCCTCTACCCTCTATCCTGTACCCTCTGCTTTAATGGATGGGGCACAAAGGGAGGTTCACGTGAACGAGCAGGAGTCCAACCGCGCCATGGCCGCCAAGGGAGAGGATGCCTATGGTTTCCAGGGAAGGATCGCTCTCATCACCGGCGCCAGCCAGGGCATTGGCCGCGCCTGCGCGCTGAGATTGGCCAGTTATGGAGCCACCGTGGCGCTGGCCGCGCGCTCCCAAGAGAAGCTCCAGGCCGTCGCCGCTGAGATTGCCGCCGCCGGCGGCCAGGCCCGCACCTACAGTCTCGACGTCTCCAGCGAGGAGTCCATTAAATCCTGCGCCAAGGCTGTCCTGGCCGATCTGGGCAAAGTAGAGATTCTGGTCAATAACGCCGGCATCACCCGGGATGGCCTCACCCTGCGCATGAAACTCTCCGACTTCGACGACATCCTGCGCACCAACCTTACAGGAGCCTTCCTGCTCACCCAGGCCGTGATCTCCTCCATGATGAAGACCCGCTGGGGCCGGATTATCAACATCTCCTCGGTCGTTGCCCAGACCGGCGCTGCCGGCCAGGCCAACTACGCCGCCTCCAAAGCCGGCATGATCGGCCTCACCCGATCGCTGGCCCGCGAGTTCGCCAGCCGCGGCATCACGGTCAACGCCGTCGCCCCGGGCTTCATCCAGACCGCCATGACCGAAGACCTGCCGGAGGCCCACAAGGCCTCCATCCTCGCCCAGATCCCCGTCGGACGCTATGGCAGCGACGCGGATATCGCCGCCGCGGTCGCCTTCCTTTGCTCCAGCGGCGCAGCCTACATCACCGGCCATACTCTGGATGTAAACGGCGGCATGTACATGGGATAGAGACCCGTCGGTTACGCCGGTAACCGACTCGATACACCCGAGTTCCCCAGCAAGCACGAATCTTTGTTGGTACAAGTTCCTCCATATCCCGCACTTAGCTCTTGCCACGCCCCCTTGTGATCGTTATTTTACGGCTAATGGCAAATATGCAAACATTACCGCTCGAAGAGCAGTTCGCAGGTCAGGATCCGACCCCCATCAACATCGGCGCAACGATCCGCGACCTCCGTCTGCAGCGCGGAATGTCGCAAGGTGACATCGAAAAACGCACCGGCTTGCTGCGTTGCTATCTCTCCCGGGTAGAGAACGGCCACACGGTTCCCTCCCTGGAGACCCTGCAAAAGATCGCCGCTTCGTTGGAACTTCCGCTCAGTCAGTTCTTCTCGGAGGATCCAGTCAAGGAAACCTACGGCGTCGCTCTCAGCGAAGACGAGATTCGCTTCCTCACTCAGATTCAGCGTTACTCCGCCAATCTGAACGAGAGCGACCGCAAGCTGCTACTCGCCATGGTGCGCAAGTTCGCAGCCACAGCGACGTCCACCCCGAGCTAGCTCTCCCGGTAGACCGAAAGAGATGTCTCCGCCGCGAAGAAGCCGGCGAGCATCTGATCCGCTTCCCCAGCCGTCCCCACCCTCCAAAAGACAGAGGGAAGAAGACAACCCTGCAGACGCCGCGTCTTGGCCTGCGCCGCCTTCGGCTTCTTCCGCCAACCTCCGCTTCACCTTCCCTGGGAGAACTTCGATAGCGCGTACGCAAACAGACACAGCAGCAGGGTTGCGAACCCGAAGGTAGCCCGTTGCCGTGCCCGGTAGCGCTCTCGCCCCGCGGTCATGTGTTGGAACAGCGGCAACCCCAGCAGGAGTCCGCACAGAAAGCCACCCAGGTGAGCCGTGTTGTCGATTTGCGGCAACATGCCCAGATCCAGATGCAGTCGCCTGAGTTGGCTGCGTGACGCCATTCCCAGCACCTGCGGCGTCATACCCAGCACCAGGTTCGCTGCCGCAAAGAAGATCACCTGCCGCCGCAGACTGCGCAGATCCTCCCAGGGCACGGCCAGCCGGCGGTTGGAGAGAAGCACAATAAGAGTGCCGGCGATGCCGAATACCGCGCCGGAGGCCCCCACCACCAGCACTCCCTGTCCCGTCAGCACGCTCCAGGCGTAGGAGAACAGCATGCCTGTGGAGCCGGTCAACAGATAAACCGCCACCAGGCCACGCTTCCCCAGCAGCGGCTCGCCAAACAGCCCCAGGTTCCAAAGGCACCACATGTTCAGGGCAATATGCAGCACGGTGACGTGGACAAAGGCGCCGGTCACCAGGCGCCACCACTGGCCCTGCTGAATGAGATAGGAAGAGGTTCCGCCAAAGCGCTCCAGCGTCAGTCCGCTATAAGGCGCAGTCAGCAGACCCGGCCAGTCGTGGTGTTGAATCAGCCCCGGCAGGGGACCATAGAAGAACATCACGGCGAAGACGGCGATGTTGATCCCCATCAAAAGATAGGTTGCCGGATAGGACCAGAGGGAGACCCGCCGCCCCCTGCT
>JAKAQS010000195.1 GCA_021819585.1 Acidobacteriota bacterium | reverse complement strand
GGGTTCGCCACGCCGGGCCTCAAAGATCCCGCTGCGGCAGTCAAAGAGCTGGAGCGCTGCGTGGGCGATCTCGGCTTCAAGGGGCTGTTCGTCGATGGCACCACGGAAGGCAAATTTCTGGATGCACCCGAGCTCTTTCCTGTACTGCAAGCCGCCGCTTCGCTCGATGTGCCCCTCTATATCCATCCCGCGCCACCCCCGGCGGTGGTGCAATCCGCCTACTACTCCGGCCTGCCCGGCGAGGCCGGCATGTTGCTCTCCATCGCCGGCTGGGGCTGGCATGCTGAGACCGGCCTGCATCTGCTGCGCCTGATCGTCTCCGGAGTTCTGGACCGGCTGCCCACGCTGAAGGTGATTGTGGGGCACATGGGGGAGGGCCTTCCCTACGCTCTGGCGCGCAGCAACAACGTGCTTTCGCCCGCCATCACACATCTGCGGCGCAGTGTGAGCGAGACCATGCTGGCGCAGGTGTATGTGACCACCAGCGGGTACTTTACGCGCCCGCCCTTCGACTGCGCCCGGCAGGTTCTGGGCCTGGATCGGATGCTGTTTTCCGTGGATTATCCCTACAGCTCCACCATGGATGGCCGCAACTTCCTCACGACTCTGCAATCCGCGGAGCCGGCGCTCACGGAATCAGAGATGGCTGCTTTGAGCTATGGGAACGCGGTGCGGGTGCTGCGTCTGTAAGGCTCGGCTGCCTGTGGACCCCTGGAGTTGATTCCAGCACAGCGCAGTACGGCTGCACGGCCAAGGCTCTGCCGTCACGGGTCTCTGGCGCCAGTCTGGCGACGATTTGGCGCTTGCGTGCGACTACAGCTTCCCCGCGGCTCCCATGGACGGGTCCAGGTTTCCTCCGGAGAGAATCGCCACGACTTTGTTCGCCTTGGGCAGCTCTACGGCATGGAAGAGCGCGGCCGCAAGGGTAATGGCCCCCGAGGGCTCGGCGACCAGGCCTGTGGTCTCCAGCAGGATGCGCATCGCGGTCTGAATCTCCTCTTCGCGGACGGTGACCACTCCATCCACAAAGCGCAGGATCAGCTCGAAGTTCAACCTGCCCAGCGATTGGGTGCGCAGACCGTCGCAGATGGTCCGCGTGGTCTTCTCCGCCGGCCACTCCACCAGCGAGCGGGTGCGGAAGGACTCGGCCGCATCGGCCGCCAGCTCCGGCTCGCAGCCCCATACTTGGGGAGGCGTAACGCCGTCGGCGTGGGTCCGCAGTTTGATCCCCGCAGCCACGCCGGAGAGCAGGCCTCCGCCGGAGACCGGGGAGAGCACCAAATCCACCTCCGGCAACTGCTCCAGAATCTCCACGCCGCAGGTGGCCTGTCCCGCGACGATCGCCGGATCGTCATACGGCGGGACCATGGTGTAACCATGCTGTGCGGAGAGCTCCTCGGCGCGCTGCCGCCGCTCTGTGCTGGCCGGCCCAACCACCACCACCTCCGCGCCCAGGGCCAGGGTAGCCGCGCGCTTCACCTGGGGCGTATTGGAGGGCATGACGACGACGGCTTTGGCCCCCAGCGCACGGGCGGCATAGGCCACGCCCTGGGCGTGGTTGCCGGAGGAGTAGGTGATGACGCCGCGCCGCAACTCGTCGGCGGAGAGCTGCGCAATTTTGTTGTAGGCGCCGCGCAGCTTGAAGCTCCCTACCGGCTGCGCCGATTCGTCTTTTACGTGGATCTCCGGCGCGGATTCGGCAAGTTTGTCCAAGCCCGCCTGACGCAGCCGCGCCGGATCCAGGCGGATCATTGGTGTGCATACGGCGGCGCCTGCAATTCGTCTCCGTGCCGCATCGATTTCATTCCAGGTGACAGACCCTTCAGCCATGGAAGTTCATTTTAGTATTTCCGTTGCATCCCTGGGCTGAAGTGCATGCGGATTCGATGAGGATTTCGGCCGGGACAGGCGCAGCAACACCACTCCGTGGCCCGGCGTCATCACCGTGTACGACGATCGTACGTCACCAAGATCTCGATGCGCCCAGAGATCGCGCACAGCCGCCGGCCCCCGCCAACCAACTTTCGCAAGATTCAATGTCATCTCTGTGGGGCTAGCAACGCCATTGAACAGGGCCACCGCCAAATCGCCGCCTGCAAGGGATCTCGTCCAGACTTGAAGCGGGCCTGTTTCGTAAGCGCGATCCCCTTCCTTGCCCAGCGGATCCTGATCGACGGCAATCACCTCCCGGTTCAGCAAGATGCTCTGAACTTCCGGCGTCATGGCCGTGAGGTCGTTGCCGGCGATGAGAGGCGCCGCGAGAATCGCCCAAAGGCTGAAGTTCGTCCGGTCTTCATCGGCAGTCAAGCGCCCGTTACCCACCTCGAGACTATCCGGATCGTTCCAATGGCCGGGGCCGGCGTAACGGGCGAGTCCGGCTTCGCCAAAACCATTCGCGGTGATGCTCATGTAACTATCGCCGATATCCTGACTCGTTCTCCAAAGATTTCCGCCGGCCTTCGGACCCCACTCCCATACTTTCGCATATCCATACTCGCAGAAGCCGAAGACCATCGGTCTGCCGGCGCCGACGATGGCTTGGTGCATCTTTTCGTAGGCTGCTCGCAAGATCGCATTCGCCTTTTCGACCACCGGCGCCGGCTGTTTCGCCATGATCTGCGCATAGTCGACTTGCATGTGTGGGCTCACCGTGAGGTTTGGATCGGCGCCCGAATCCCGCAACATGATCTCTCGAAATGAGCAAAGATCGTACTTTACATAATCCACTCCCCAGGAAGCGAACATGCGCGCATCCTGCTCTTCGTGAGCATAGCTGGCCGGCGCCCCGGCGCAGGTTCCCGGCCCAGGACCGGTATAGATCCCAAACTTCATGCCCTTCGAGTGAAGGTAGTCTCCCAGCGCCTTCATATCGGGAAAATTCTTGTTCGGATGCAAGACGCCGCTCGCGTCCCGGTAGCCCTCCCACCCCCCATCGATGTTGACGTAAACATAGCCGGCGTCTCTCATGCCGGAGGAGACCATCTGGTCCGCCTGCGCACGAATCAGCGCGTCAGAGATGGCGTGGTGAAAGTGGTTCCACGTGCTCCAACCCATGGGCGGTGTAGCCGCCAACGGCGCGGATTGCGCCGCTGACCGGCCTACGCCAGTCATGAAAAGAAGCAACGCCGCCAGTGTGAAGATCCACTTCGCGGCAAGCGACCTTCCCCTGCCGGGCCTTCGAGGCCGCGGTTTCCCTACGGGCTCAGGCGACCCAATTTTCTCGTTCCGATCTTCAAAGGGATAAGACAATGCAAACTCCCGCATCGATGCCGGCAGAGAATTGCACGGACGCCATCTCATTGCCGAGCTAGAGAATCCTACCGTTGACAAAGCCTCCAGCAATGCGAATGATCCCTGGCTACTTTCCGCGCCGGCGGCATTCGGTTGCTTCCTGTCCATGCGTTCCTGTCGCGCGGTGGAAGCAAGAAGGCGGGGACTAGCTTGGCCCCGGCTTCGGCCGAGTGGCTCTCACCATGGTCAGGCCGGTTTCGTAATCGAGTTCCCGCGGAAGGTATCCATCGTTTTCCTGCTGCCGCGTCATCGCGGTAAACTGCCATGTCTCGGGAAAATCCGGCCGCCACGCTCTCCTGCCCCAGTAGTATCCGCGGAACGGATCGCGCGAGGTATTCATCCAATTCAACAAGCGGTCGTGCAGGCCGTTGCGTATGGCTGCATGATCCTGGCTGAGGATGAGGTTATTCAGCTCGCCGGGGTCAGTTTGCAGATCGTAGAGTTCGTCGGTGACCATAACGTTGATCGCCAACTTGTATCTTCCATCGAAGATGCATCGAATCGGCTGCCAACCGCCGAATCCGTCATGGTCAATCTCATACCTCCCAAACTCGATGAAGACCTCCTTGCGAGCTGAAGTCTCAGGAGCTTTGAACGTGGAGAGCAAGCTGATGCCTTCCAGCGTCTTGGGAACCTCAAAGCCGAAGTACTCCATCAGGGTCCCAGCCAGGTCGGCATGAGATACCAGGCTGGATGAGGAGGCGTTGGCCGGCGTCTTGCCCGGCCATCTCACCAGAAACGGAATATGGGTGATCTCCTCATACATGGCGGGCCCTTTGTCCGTCAGGCGGTGTGACTCAAGGAAGACGCCGTGGTCGGCGGTATAAATCACCAGGGCGTTTGGCGCGCTCTTTTCAATCTCATCAAGCACACGGCCTATTTCATAATCGATAAAGGTATGGGCTCCGAAGTATTGATCGCTCCGGATGGGAGGCTGTGTGCGATTCAATCTCCCATCTGCCCAAATGCGCTGCTCCACAGGCTTGTTCGTCAGCGGATCATTCACATTGGGACTGCTCGGGAAGGTGTAGTTCTCATACATCTTGGTGTATTCGAGCGGACACAGGCAGGGGTCGTGCGGCTCGTCGTAGGCAACCGCCATAAAGAAATCCTGGCCTTTGTGGCGAGAGAGGAAATCGACGGCCCGGTTGGTGACGCGGTGTCCGTAGCACATCTCTTCGCCCCACGAACCGTCCAGCCCAGTCGCAGGCTTGCGAGAGCGCATGCGATCCACCGGCGAAAGTTCGCTCAAATAGTCCCGCATGTCGTACCAATAAACAGGATCCCATCCGGGCGCGGGAATTCCCGTGTCGAAGTAATCCGTTCCCGAAAGATGCCATTTCCCGATAAAGGCGCAATGAATGCCATGATCGTTCAGCCGCTGGCCAATGCTATGCACGGTATCTCCCAATGGCATGCTGTTGCCCCACACGCCATTGGTATGCGGAAACATTCCCGTCCAGACAGCGGAGCGCGCCGGGGCGCAAACGGGCTGGCAGTTATAGGCGCGTTCAAAGCGTGTGCCCTGCTGAGCGAGCCGATCGAGATTGGGGGTTTTCAGGCCGGTCTGGCGGTTGCAGTTCAACATGTCATAGCGAACGGATTCGCCGAGAATGACAACCACCTGCCGCGGTTCTCCGGTGACAGCGGCATCCGTCTGCCAAAGCGCGCAGCGCGGATTGCCGCCCTCCTGACCTTGCTGCGAGCTGCAGGCTGTAGAGTCGGCCATGGCCGGACTGTCAGACGCCATCGCCGATGCCGCGCCTGCCAGCCCGACCGCCCTCATGAAATCTCTACGATTCATTCTTTCTCCCTCGCTTAGTGAATTAGGCGGTAGAAAACCGATGAAGACGATCTGCTCTTCCTTCTCAGAATATATATCCGCGAATGTGGTTCGGGGTTTCCATCTCCCCCGCAAAAGCCGTTGCGGATAAAGATCGTTTGCAAGGCCTCTCGCATGATTGCAACGATGGCCTAAACGCTGCAAAACCGATCAGAATATGACTTTGCGCCGGTTAGCGGCGTGCTCGCGCGCTTTCGCGCTTTCACGAATGGCGTGCCACTGCGGTAAGTGAGGGATCCTCATGAGTGTCTCCATGACAGCGGATACGCTTTGGCCGCTGTCGGGATCTGAGCCGGGCGGAGTGTACGGGGCGAACGGATGCAATCGATTACAACAAGGTTGAATTTGAACACATCGATGATGCCGATGTCAAGTTCGTTTTGTTGTGGCCGTTTTGTGGCCGAGCGGCAATTCTCAAGTGAGGGTGGCAACCTGCGTGGAGCCTTGGGGAATTGGATTCATACCCTTTGCCAAGTCTCCATGCAGGTTTGCGCGCCCCTTGGAGTCGCCGGGCACATCCACGGCTATCTTGATGGAAACAAAGAATTAAATGGAATCATCGACTCGAGAAGCCCAAGCGAGAGTATCCTGAACTGCGAAGGACTGGCGTTACGGAAGGGGCAACACGATGACCGGAAAAGATCTCACTTCGAGGCGGGAATTTGTCAAAGGCAGCGCGGCGGCGATGGTGGGGCTTCCACTCGTCAAGCTGCCGGAAGCTCCGGCAATCAGGAAGAGCAAAAGCCGTCCCAATATTCTATGGATCATGTCGGATGAGCATAATGCTCATGTCTGCGGGAGTTACGGAAACAGCATCGCGCGGACGCCCAATATTGACTCTCTGGCCGAGAGTGGAGTTACATTCGACACCCACTATTGCAACTCTCCGCTCTGCGTTCCATCCCGCTTGTCCCTTACAGCGGGCAAGTATGTCTCCAGGGTGGATGTCTGGGGACTGACATCCTGGCTTCCAAGCCCTGAAATTCCATCACTGCCGCGAGTGCTGAATGCCGCGGGGTATGACTCCTATCTATGTGGCAAGCAGCATTACGACTACACTCGCCGGTACGGTTTCAAGCAGGTTGGAGGGAATTTCAACAATAATTACAAGACGGGGAGAGGGTTCAGGCTTAGCCCGAATCATTTGACGGAAAAAGAACTGTCTCCAAGATTCAGCCAGTTTTATCCAGGGGAACGGAGCATTATTCTCGACCACGATCGCGCAGTCACCGTGGGAGCACTTGAATTTTTGTACAAACAACGCCCCAAAGACGAGCCGTTCTTTCTGTTTGCAGGATATCTCGCTCCTCACTTTCCCATCATTGCTCCGCAATCGCTCTGGGACCGCTACAAAGGCAAGATCGCCATGCCGGTGATACCGCCGGGATTCCTGGAGAGCCTATCGTTGAACTACAAAGTGCAGCGCGCCGGTTTCGAAGAATTGGAGGTGCCTGAAGATACGGTGCGGAGGGGCCGTGAGCTGTACTACGCGCTAACAGAGTGGGTCGATAACGAAATCGGCCTGGTGTTGTCCGCATTGCGCTCCATGCCTGAAGTAGCGGAAAACACCGTCATCATCTACTCCTCCGACCACGGGGAAAATATGGGAGAACACGGCATGTGGTGGAAAAATTGCATGTTTGATCCCGCAACGCGTGTTCCGCTCATCATCTCCTGGCCTCAAAGGTGGTCTGGGGCGCAGAGGCGCTCAGGCGCATCGTCTCATCTGGATCTCGTTCAGACAGTGGTTGACTTAGCTGGGGGAAATGCCCCGGGCGATTGGAACGGTAATTCCATGCTGCCCTGGCTGGACAATTCACAGGTTCGCTGGAAGGACTTCGCTGTCAGTGAATACTACGGCCTGAATACGGCGTCAGGATATGTTATGGCCAGAGAGGGTGACTGGAAATATACCTATCACACGATCATCGATGCTGATCACCCAGCCCAGCGTGAACTCTACAATGTGGCATCGGACCCGCAGGAATTTACGAATCTGGCAAACCTTCCGGAACATAGGTCAAGAGTGGAGCGGATGCACAAGCGGATGGTGCGGGAAGTGGCGGGCGACCCAGATGAAACCGAGCAACGGGCTGGGTGAT
>JAKAQS010000194.1 GCA_021819585.1 Acidobacteriota bacterium | reverse complement strand
TCTCATAGGAGTGTAGGATTGCCACCTGAGAGTGGACACTGGTGCCTGCCAGCGCCGGACCAGCCTTGGCGAACTCGCGGCCGATCTGGGCGACCTCCGAATAGAGCGGCACCGGGGCGCCGTCAGCGCCGACCAGGGTACCGTGGTATTCCTCCTGGCCATTCAAGGCGGAGCGCCACTGCCAATAGGAGACGGCGTCGGCTCCGTGGCCGATATCATGCCAGGCCATGGCGCGGACCTCGCCCTTGTCGAGAGAGTTGTTATCCGGGGACCAGTTGACGAATCCGGGCTGGGTCTCCATCACCCAGAAGTTCTTGCGCAGAAAGCCGCGCGTCAGGTCGTGCTCGGCGCCGTTGTAGACAGGGTTGAGTTGGCCGGCGCCAACATAGTCATCCCAGGAGGCCATGTCCAGGTCGCGGGTGACGGTGTAGGCGTCGTATCCATCGAAGAACCCCATCATGTTGGTGGTGATGAACTGGCGCGGGTCGATGTTGGGACGCAGAGCGCGCAGTTGATTGGCTTGATAGCTGCGCCAGGTGTCGGAGACAAAGCGCTTCCAGCTCAGCAGCAAGCCGGGGTTGCCACGGTTGGTTTCGATGGGGATCTGGGTCCAGGCGGTGTAGGTCTGGCTCCAGTAGGCGGTGGTCCAGCGGGTGTTCAGGTTATCCAGGGTCTGGTAGTGGGCGTGGACCCAATTTTGGAACTGCGCCTTGGCAATGGGGCCATAGGACAACCTAGAGTATTCATTGTCGATCTGCCAGCCGATCACATCCGGATCATGGCCAAAGCGTTTGGCCTCCTCCAGCACCATCTGGAAGACCAGTCGGCGATACAAGGGGTCCGCCCAGTTGAACTGCTGGCGGTTGCCGTGCTGGTCCAGGCGGCCGTCCTGTTTGACGCGCAGGGTCTCCGGATACTTGCTGGTGAGCCAGGCGGGCGGGGCGGCGCTGGGTGTTCCGATGACCACCGCGATGTGGTGGCTCTCGGCGGCGCGGATGGCGCGATACATCCAGTCCAGATGATAGTCGCCCTCCGAGGGTTCCAGCCGCGACCAGGCAAACTCGCCGATACGGACAAAGCGGATGTGGGCCGCCTCCATCAGGTCCAGGTCGGCGTTCCAGCGCGACTCCGGCCACTGCTCCGGGTACCAGGCCGTGCCCAGGTAGAGCGCCGGCGGGGAGGAAGCGGCTGCGGCCGGCGGAGAACCTGCCGTGGAGAGCCGCGCGCCGGGCGCGCAGTTGGCCCGGCCGGGTAACAGCGCTGCGGCCACGAGACACAGGGGCAGAGAAAGGCGAGAGATCTTCATAGACTGAATCCTACGCAATTTTTGAATCATTTTCTGAAGTCCGGAAGGGTCTGTCCAACGCGCTCTTCCAGAGGATACGCTTCAACGCCGACAGGATCATTCTTAAACCGTTTCAATTACTCTTTACAAGAGCAAGGTTCGCCCGGCATGGCCAGGGGACGCCGGGAACAGATGCGATGGCCGAGCGACTGCTTGGATTCCAGAAAAACGTTTGAGGGCCGCATTGTGGCCTGGGAAGGACAGATGCATGAGTATGAGGTGGCTGGCGAAGATCAGCCTGGCGATAGGCTGCGGATTGGCTGGGATGGGCTGGGCGGGAGCACCCGCGGCTCAGTCACCGGCAAAGCCGGCTCCTGCGCAGGCTGGCGGCAAAGGCAACATGCCCTGGATGAATCCCGCGCTCGATCCCGATACGCGCGCCGACCTGATGATCCGCCAGATGACGCTGGATGAGAAGATTCAACTGGTGCATGGCATCGGTTGGGGGCCCCTGCAGGCGGGAGCTTATGTGCCGCCCGGGGACAACGGCGGTGCAGGATTCGTCGCGGGCATTCCGCGTCTGGGCCTGCCCAACCTGAATCTGGCCGACTCGGCGGTGGGGGTGCGCATGGCGGCTTGGGATAGCCGCTACGCCACGCTGCTGCCCAGCGTGCTTGGGATGGCATCGAGCTGGGATCCCAAACTGGCGTTCGTCTACGGAGCGGTGATTGGGCGGGAGCTGCGTGCCCAGGGGTTCAACATGTCCATCGGCGGGGGCGTGGATCTGATTCGCGAGCCGCGCAATGGGCGCAACTTCGAATATGCCGGCGAGGATCCCGTGCTGGCCGGAACCATGGTGGGCAAGCTGGCCATGGGGGTTCAGTCCAACCACGTCATGGGCGACATCAAGCACTATGTGCTCAACGATCAGGAGACGGGACGAAATACGTACAATGCGGTGCTGAGCCGGCGAGCCATGCAGGAGACCGATCTACTGGCCTTCCAGATTGCCATTCGGATGGCCCAGCCTGCCGGTGTGATGTGCAGCTACAACCGGGTGAACGGCGACTTTGCTTGCGAAAACCACTACACGCTCACGGACGTGCTGAAGCAGCAGTGGGGGTTCAAGGGATTTGTCCTGTCGGACTGGGAGGCGACGCACAGCACGGTGAAGGCCGCCCTGGCGGGGCTGGATATGGAGCAGCCCGGGGACCAGTACTTTGGAGCGCCGCTCAAGCAGGCGGTGCAGGATGGGCAGGTTCCCCAGGCGCGGTTGAATGACATGGTGCATCGGATTGTGCGCAGCATGATCGCCAACGGCGTGGTGGATGATCCTCCGCTGCGCAGCGTGGTGAATCCGTTCCAGGGGCGCAACGACGCACAGAAGATCGAGGAGAGCAGCATGGTGCTGCTGAAGAATCAGGACGGCATTCTGCCCTTGAATGCGGGCGACCGGACGATTGCCGTGATTGGAGGCAAGGCAGACTTTGGCGTCGTCTCGGGCGGCGGATCCGCCCAGGTGGACGCGCCGGGAGGGCGGCCAGGCGGCTCCGAGTGGGGCGTTCCGGTGTACTTCCCCTCCTCGCCGCTGCGCTACATCGCTCAACAGGCGGAGCGCCAAGCCAATTGCGGAGTCGATGCCTTTGCCGGCGGTGGAGTGCATAAGGTGAAGATCAGCTTTGATGCGGGCACGAGTCCGGCCAAGGCGGCGCAGGCCGCGGCGCAGGCAAACGTAGCTGTGGTGTTTGTGACGCAGTGGATGAGTGAGGGGATGGACCGGCCCTCGCTGAGCCTGCCGGACAACCAGGATGCTCTGGTGGAGGCGGTAGCCAAGGCCAATCCGAACACGGTGGTGGTGCTGGAGACGGGCGGTCCGGTGACCATGCCCTGGCGCGACCAGGTGAAGGGAATTGTGGAGGCTTGGTACCCGGGTATCGGCGGAGGCCAGGCGATCGCCGCCGCGCTCTACGGAAAGGTAAACGCCTGGGGCAAGCTGCCGGTGACCTTCCCCGCCGGCGAGGCCCAGCTACCCCATCCGCAGGTGAGCGGGTTGACGGCCGGCGCCGGCAACAACGGCATGAACGGCGGCGGCCACCGCAAAAAAGCAAAGAACTTTACGGTGGACTACAACGTGGAGGGCATGGCGGTGGGCTACAAGTGGTTCCAGGTGAAGCAGGAGACCCCACTGTATCCGTTTGGATTTGGGCTCAGCTATACCCGCTTCGCCTACTCGGCGCTCGACGTGGCTCCAAATGCGCAAAGCGTGAGTTTTGTGGTGAAAAACACCGGGGCCCGCGGCGGCGATGAGATCGCCGAGGTCTACGCAACGCTACCTGCCGGTTCCGGCGAACCGTTCCGAAGATTGGTAGGGTTTGCGCGGGTGAGTCTGAAGCCAGGCGCCGGCCAAAGGTTGACAGTGCCCATCCGGCCGCTGTACCTGAAGATCTTCTCGACGGAGAAAAATGATTGGGAACGCCTGCCGGGGACGTACACGTTTGAGGTGGGAGGCTCCTCCGCGGAACTTCCCTTGCGGACCGAGGTGCAACTGGCGGCGCAATAACCCGGCGCACGCCTGGCGAGCGGCGACGACACTGCCAAATTCGCCGGGCGGCAAACCCGGTCCAGGCTGCTCCAAGGCTGCGAGATGGCCAGGGCCGCGGGAGAGCGGTCGAGGCGATGGTTCCTATTGGGCTGACAGACGGGTTGAATCGATCCACGTTTCAAGGGGAAGGGTTGGAATGGGGTTTTTCCGATGGGAGCCGTGGGCTCGGCAGTTGGGATGGTTGATGGGCGCCGCCGCAGTTGTCCTGGCGTTCCGCGGCGCCGGCGCGCAGCAGTTGACGCTGCGGCGTGACGATGCGACAGTGGTCGTCCAGCCCTATGCGCCCAATGTGGTGCGGGTGACGTTGAGCTTGCTCAAAGACCGCGCTCTCTCCGCTCCGGGGTATGGCATCCTCGCGCAGCCACAGGGCCAGGGATGGACCGTCCAAAGAGGTTCGGACGGCGATGTGCTGCGCTCCTCGCGCCTTGTGGTGACGGTTTCGCCACCGAGCAAGCCGCATCCGCATCACGCCCGAGCCGGGGAGATTCCTCGCTACTTCCGGGTCCACTCCGTGGGTTGGCATCAAGGTGCAGACGCCGGATGGCAAGACCCTGCTGGAGATGCGGAACTGGCAGATGTCGGCGCCCAACCACAAGGACGGCAATCGCGGTGTGCTGGAGGACCGGCGGCCGGGAGACGATCCGTTCTACCAGGTGGGGGCCGGCTTTGCGGCGCCTGGCGATGAGCACTACTACGGGCTGGGCCAGAACCAGATGGGGTTTCTCGATCGGCGTGGTCACGTGTTGCGCTGCGCGCAGGACTATGCCGCTCCGGGGGGAGAGACGATCTGCGTTCCGTTTGTGGTCACCAACAAGGGCTATGGGTTGCTTTGGGATAACCCTTCCAAGACCACGGTCGCCTTTGCCATCGATGGCCAGACGCAGTGGACCTCGCAGGTGGGGCAAAGGGTCTCCTTTTTCGTCATCGCCGGCCAGAGGTACAACGAGATCTATGCGGGGTACCGGCTGCTGACCGGCTCTACGCCGATGCTGCCCAAGTCGGCCTACGGATTCATTCAAAGCAAGCAGCGCTACCGGAGCCAGGCGGAGTTGCTGGCTGTGGCCAAAGGGTACCGGGAGCGGCATCTGCCCATCGACGACCTGGTGATCGACTGGTTCACGTACACAAAGATGGGGCAGATGGACATGGATCCCAGACGGTGGCCGGATCCGGCGAAGATGAATCAAGAGCTGCACGCGATGAACTTCCACGTGATGATCAGCGTCTGGCCGCGGTTTGTACCCTCTGACCGGTACTATGCCATGTTGCTGAAGAACGGGTGGCTGGAGCACCTGGCCGATGGGACGCCCACCAACGGCCTGCCCTACGATCTGGCCGGCAGTGACATTGACACCACCGATCCGGAGGCCGGGCGATGGTTCTGGAACGCGATCGATCAAAACTATGTGAAAAAGGGCTTTGACGCCTTCTGGCTGGATGAGACCGAGCCGGATCTGCCGCCCAACGGAAGCTACCTGCACGTGGGGCCGGGAACGGAATACTTCAATGTGTATCCTCTGTTTCATACCTCCGCGGTGTATGCGGGCATGCGCCGGGATATGCAGCAGCGCGCCTTCATCCTTTCCCGCTCGGCGTACCTGGGAGCGCAACGCAACGGAACGGTTTTCTGGTCCTCGGATGTGGCTCCGACGTGGGATGTGCTGCGCCGGCAGGCGCCGGCCGGGATCAATTTTGTCGCCTCCGGAATGCCGTATTGGAGCACGGACATCGGCGGATGGCAGGCTTTACCGCGCCGGCATCAACCGAAGCGGCCGGTGCTGATCGATCCGGAAGATGCCCGCGCCGTGGTGGGGCACGACGACGACTACCCCGAGCTGTACGTGCGCTGGTTTGAGTACGGGGCCTTTCTGCCTAACTTTCGCACTCACGGAACCCGGCCGGAGAACGAGGTCTGGAGCTACGGCAAGCAGGCCGAGCCGATTCTGGCCAAGTTTCTGCGCCTGCGCTATCAGTTGATGCCTTACATCTACTCGCTGGGCTGGAGCGCGCATGAGACCGGCGCACCGTTCATGCGCGGCCTGTTCATGGACTTCGGCTCCGATCCCAACGTCGCCGACCTTGGCGACGAGTACATGTTCGGTCCGGCGCTGCTGGTGGCTCCGGTGACGCAGCAGGGGATGACCAGCCGCGAGGTGTATCTGCCGGCGGGAGCCGACTGGTACAATTTCTGGACGCATCAGAGGGTGCATGGCGGGCAGCGGCTGGCGGTGAGCGCTCCCATCGACGAGATTCCGCTGTTTGTACGAGCCGGGTCCATCCTGCCCCTGGGAACTCCTGTGGAGAGCACCAACCAGGCGCAGAAGATCGCCAAGGTGATGGTCTTCGCCGGAGCAGACGGGGCGTTCGATCTCTACCGGGATGACGGCACAAGCTACGCTTACGAGAGCGGAGCGTATGAGATCAGCCATCTGCGCTGGAACGATGCCACGCGGCTGTTCACTCACACAGGGGCGGATGTGGGTTTTGCCAAAGGAGAAGTGGTCGAGATCGTCCAGTGATCCGGCAGGGCACGGCAGCGTGCTTCGCAACCACCGTTGAGTCAAGGCCCTTTGCGCCTGCGCCGTACAATAGAGGACATGCCAGCCTATCGGTCACGAACCTCGACGCATGGACGCAATATGGCCGGAGCGCGCAGCCTTTGGCGCGCCACCGGAATGCAGGACGGCGACTTTGGCAAGCCGATCATCGCCGTCGCCAACTCCTTTACCCAGTTTGTTCCCGGCCATGTTCACCTGAAGGATCTTGGCCAACTGGTGGGTGAAGAGATCGCCCGGGCGGGCGGCGTGGCCAAGGAGTTCAACACCATCGCCGTGGACGACGGCATCGCCATGGGCCATGGTGGCATGCTCTATAGCCTGCCTTCGCGCGAACTGATCGCCGACTCGGTGGAGTACATGGTGAACGCGCACTGCGCCGATGCGATGGTGTGCATCTCGAACTGCGACAAGATCACGCCCGGCATGTTGATGGCCGCGTTGCGCTTGAACATCCCCGCCGTCTTTGTCTCCGGAGGGCCGATGGAGGCGGGCAAGGTCCAGCAGGCCGGCGGACTGAAGTCGATTGACCTGGTCGACGCCATGATTCTGGCCGCCGATCCCAGGCGCAGCGATGTGGAGGTGGACGAGTATGAGCATTCGGCCTGCCCGACCTGTGGATCGTGTTCCGGCATGTTTACCGCCAACTCCATGAACTGCCTGGTGGAGGCGATGGGCCTGGGACTGCCGGGCAACGGCACAGTGCTGGCCACGCACGCCGACCGCAAGGAGCTGTTTCTGGGCGCCGGACGCACCATCGTCGATCTGGCCCGGCGCTACTACGAGCAGGACGATGCGCGTGTGCTGCCGCGCAGCATCGCCGG
>JAKAQS010000193.1 GCA_021819585.1 Acidobacteriota bacterium | reverse complement strand
AATGAAGTGCGCCAGGGTTTCGTGGTCGGCCGTGTGCTGGAAGTAGTCGACGAGGCTGAGGATCCAGTAGAGAGAGTAACTTTCGATGCCGTTGTTATTGGCGGCGGAGCGCCGGAGGTTGTTGCGGATGAACTCCCAGTTGCCGAAGGCGATCAGTGCGGCGGACTGGGCAGGGTGCGCGTCGCCCGTCCATGAGATGCGGTCCCCACGGTCCATCAGGAGAGCGCCGAAGTAGTCCTTGCAGAGGTTCACTTTGACGGAATAGGCGCCGGTGTACCAGACGCGGGTGAGCATGGGGTCGCTGCAGGAGAAGGAGCCGAGATAGTTCGTAGGCTTGGCCTGGCAGACGGCGCGGACGGCGGTGATGGTCCAAGGGCGTTCGAAGGTGCGGACATGGATCCAGCCGAAGCGGACACCCTCGTAGAGCTGGGAGTTGAGTTCGAGGCGGAAGGTGTTGCCGTAGCGATGTGGAGCGGCGGTTTTGAAGCGGTGGGAGGGGCCGGTGTTGACGATGGCGGGCTCGTCGTACTCGCTGATGCTCATCTCGACGGAGCCGGAGAGATTGGGGCTGTCGAACTCGAGCCATGCTGCGCTCTCGACTGCGAAGTCGACGCGGATGGAACCGGCGCCGTAGATGGTGATGTGACCCGGCGCGAAGATACGGAAGGATGACGCGGTATCGGTGAACGTAGCGACGGGTTCGAGGATGTAGGCCTGGAGGTCGTCGGTGGCTTGAGGGTTGGACCAGCGGTAGCCGAAGAGAGGATCGGGCGAAGCGGCGATGGGTGGCATGGAGAATCTGCCGCCGCGGAGTGGCAGGTAAGGTTCGGAGATAGGTGAGTGCGTGAAGAGAAGATGTGGGGGCGTGGCGCGGACGAGCGCTGCAAAGGCGCGCGGAATGCGGCGAAGCGTGCCGAGGAGAGCGGCCGCCGTGGAGAGTGAGAGAAACCTGCGTCTTGTGACGGGCGATGAATTGGGATGCATCTTGGAGGGCTAGAGGTAGCCGCCAGGCTTCATCGTTTCAAGCTGCACGGGGCCGACGAGGCCGGAGGGAAGCAGGCCGTTGGCGAAGCCGGTCTGCTCAGGATAGTAGTTGGCGCTGCGGCCGTTGGCCGAGAGCGCGTTGAAGAGCGCGTTGGTGACTGTGACCTGGAGGGAGTTCTCGCCGGGATGGATGAGCGAGGTGACGTCGGTGCGATAGGGGCAAAGGAGAAGCGTGGGGCCGGGCCGGTTGTTGAGGGTGATCTGTGCGACGTTGCCGACCGCGCCGAGGTCGAGGACGATGCGGCGGTGAGATGCGAGGAGAGAGGCAGGGACGTTGAATGTGGTGGTGTACTGACCGCGGCCGGAGAAGTGACGAAGGCGGTCGTTCATGGTCCAGTCTTCTAGCGAGGAGAGCTTGAGGTCGATGGTCTCGTTGTGGCTACCGGGGCCGATGCCTACGCCATGGAAGGTCCAGCCGGCGGCGCCGATGGGGATCTGCTGTTCGGGTTGCGTGAGGGAGGCGAGGTCGATGGGCGAAGCGGTGGGTTTGGCGGAGGAGCCGAAGACGATCAGCGCGGAGCCGTATGGGTCAAGGACGAGGTGAAGAAGGTGCGAGCCGGCGGTGTGCGCCGCGTCGACGATAGGATGGATGGCGCCGGTCCAGGGATCCCATAGCTGGGGCGTTCCGGCGGCGCGGAAGTCAGCGTCGATGCGCGCTGGGGTGTCGCGCGGATTGCGAAGGAAGAAGATGTCCACGGCGCCGATGCGCTTTTCAATGAAGGGAAGGGATGCTCCGTGGAAGCGGAGGCCGGGCGCGACGGCGGGTGTGAGGAGCGGGACGACGCCTGATGGATTGGAAGCGAGACGCGCGTTGCCGCTGTTTAATATCGCACGGAGAATGTCCGGGCCGGGACGGGTGGTGAGATGGCCGTCGACGATGGGGGAGTTCGTGCGCGGGACGGCGCCGGTGAAGATGATGGGCAGTCCCTGGCGCGCGAAGGCGAGGATCTGGCTGGCGAGCGCGGGGGAGATGGTTTCGGAATGCGTGAAGACGAGGGCGCTGTAGGCTTCGCCGCCGGGAGAGATGAGCTTGCGGCCAACGACCCTGGAGTGCAGGAGGGCGTAGCTGTCGATGTGGTCGAAGTTATAGCCGGAGGCCATGAGGTCGGTGTCGATAGCGGGTTCCGGCGGTGGGGGCTCAATGGCGTCATAGGCAAGCATGCTGCGATAGAGCGCGACGGGAACTACGGTAGTTCCCATCTGTGAAAGGTACTGCAGGCGCGTGATGTACTGGTTGAGCTGCGGAAGGTAAGGCCATAACGGATTGTTCTGGTTCATGTCCGAGGAGAATGCCCCACCAATGGCAAAGGGATGCCAGCCGGGGAAGGGGCGATCCATGCGCTGGTAAGGATAGCCATGATAAACAATCTCGTTGATGCCTGCGGTGAGCAACTCGTCGGCAAAACGCTTGATCTTTTCGGGAGTGGTCTGGTAGGCGCGGCCCTGCCAGACGAAGCTCTCGCTCGAGACGATGTGGCGGCCGAAGAGGTCGGCGGCGGAGGATGCCATTTTGAGGAAGTCGTAGCGGCCGTTGTCGAGAAGATCTTCGGTCTCAGGGATGCTGGAGTCGCCGTAGACGCGAAGGATGTCAGTGGGGGAGCCGTGGGCCTGCACGCGCGAGAGCAGGTTGTTGGAGGCGGCCCATTGATCGAAGGGCGTGTAGAAGTTTTCCATCATCAGATCAGAGACGGTATGCCAGTAGTCCCGGCGAACACGATCTCCAACGCCCTTCATATCATAGAGCGGGAGCCGGGCGGCTGTGGCGCCATAAGGCGCCTCGAAGCCGGGCACTTTGAGGATGGGTAGATAAGGTGTGAGGTCGTAGCCGCGGCGCTTCTGGAACTCCTGAAGGAACGCATCGTTCCAAAAGAGATTGGCGCGGACTTCGAGGCTGTCGCAGAAGACGGCGCGCAGGCCATGGCCGAAGTATGGGCCGACGTATTGTCGCGCTGTTCCGCCGACGCGGTCTGCGTAGAGGTCAAAGGCATGCTTGTTCATGTGGTCGAGGACGAGCTGCGGACCAGTGCCGGCGCCGCCGTCAACTTCTTGCCCGGTGGCCATCTCCTTGAAGGCGAAGACCTGCCATGTGCCGGGCGGGACATCCCAATCCAGGATGCCGTTGGGTTGCATGTGACTGGTGAGAACGATGGCGGTATTGGGATCGAGATCTCCGGTGGCCTTGACCCTGAGCGCGTCGCCAACGTTGGGGAAGAACTGCACGCTGCTGCCACGCACGGCGACGACAGCGACGAGATGCTCACGTTGGCGGAACTCGTCGAGCCAGCCGGAGGGAAGGTTTTTGTTGTCGAGAATATCCCGGCTGAGAAGAGGCATGGCGATCTTCTGGTGGAAGTGTACGGGGCCGCGAATGGTCTGGTGCGCGGAGGCGAGCTCGGTGGAAGCGAGTGCGGGAGTCACCACCCCAGCGCCGCCGAAGGGCCAGCCGGAGCCAAAGGTGAGGTCGATCCACATCCCACGGGTGCGGGCCTCCTCCAGCGCAGCGCCGACGTGGGAGAAGAAGGAGGGGCTGAGATAGTCGTCGACGCGCCGGCGAGCTGCATCGGACATGGGCTGGTTGAGACCGATGGTAAAGGGTTGGATCTCAGCGCCACCGAAGTTGGCCTTGTCCAGCAGGTCGACCTCTCGCTTCAGTTCGGCGTCGGTGACGTCATTGCCAGGCCACCACCAGCGCACCATGGGACGATACGTCTTTGCGGGATTCTGAAATTCCTGCGCAACCGTTGCGGAAGTCTGGGCAAACATGGGTGCGGCGGCCAACGCGCAGATGAGGCCAAGTGCGGCGAGTCTCATGGTCCGGTACTCCTTTGTCGTTCTGAATCCTGCTTAGCCGATGCATGTTGCATGCTCTGCGCGCTTCCCCTGCCGTCGGCGGATGAAGGGTATAGGGTTAGCATCTGATCGATATAAGGAATGACCCGCACCGGGCCTTCGAGGCCGTCAAGGTCGATCGCGGAGAGGATGTGTCGCCAGCTCCCGATAGCGCGCCGGTTGACCTCCGTGTTGGTGATGAGTAGTTCAATTTGGTTGGCGCCTGATTTGACGAAATTCGTGATGCCGACACAATAAGGGGTCCAGACGATTGTTCCTTCAGGGGCGTCGTTGATGACAATCTGAGAAACCGGCTGTGTGCGCACAGTCAGCAGGCGGCGCAGAAGCTGCAGCACATGCGCCAGCCACTGCTGCGCAAGGGAAGCCAGGTGCGCGGCAAGGCCCGCCAGAAACTCCAGGCGTTGCTGACCAGCAAGCTGGCGACGGCACGGGCCTGGCAGTTGAAGGATGCCTTCGGGCATTTCTGGAAGTACTGGTCAGTGCTCTGGGCGGGCGGATTCCTCGATGTCTGGTGCGAGCGCGCCATGCGCAGCCGGCTGGAGCCGATGCAGAAGATGGCGCGCATGCTGCGGGCACACGAGCAACTGCTGATGAACTGGTTCTGCGCTCGAGGCGAGCTATCCAGCGCCGCCGTCGAGGGTCTGAACAACAAATGCCGAGTGGTTACCAGACGATCCTACGGTTTTCGAACGTACAAAGGCATCGAACTCACTCTGTATCACACACTTGGTCGGCTGCCCGAACCGGAATCTACCCACAGATTTTGCTGAGGAGCCTCAAGAAGAACATCTCAAAAGATGTACTTCGCCGACAACTGAAAGAACCTCGCATCCGGAGTATTGTTCTCCATGGTTTGATAATTCGTAATGGTTCCTCCGTTATTGTTATTGTTCGTGACAGACGGGTTTGCCCAGCTAGGATGGTTAAAGAGATTGAATACATCTGCTCGCAACTCCAGGACCTGGCCGCGTATGGTCGGGAACGACTTGAAGAGCGACATATTGATTCTCTGATACCCGGGACCAGCAACAACATTCGACCTGCCTCCCAAATAGGCGATGGCATTTGCTTCTCCTGTTACATACGTCGCCGTCGCCACCGTATCGCCGGTGTTTGGAATATCGTCTCCTGACAACGGGTTCGCAAAAGCGCACGGGTTGTACCAGTTGGTCCTGTTACGCACGTGCAACGGGCAGGTAATACTTGGGTTTGTGGGACTTGGGGTACCCCCGCCTTTGAATGGGTTGCCAATCATGATCGCATTGGCGCTACCTCCGGCAGCCGTAGAAATATTGGATGTTCCAACTGTAAATGGCAGACCTGACTGAGCAGTGAAGGTGAGACTTCCCATCCATCCGCCTACGACGGCGTTCTCCCATGCAGAATGGTTCATGAACCTCTCTCCATGGCCAAATGGCAGCGTATATTGGCCAACAAACGTGAACCGATTCCTTACATCGTAGTTAGATTGACTGTACTCGTCAGAGATCGGTATCAAACCCGTATTCCGGTAGTTGATTCCGCCTCCAAGTGGATCCACTGTATTCTGCAGCGAGTGCGCCCAAGTATAGGTGGCGAGATAGCTCAGCCCATTCGAATAACGCTCTTGCAGTTTTGCCTGCAGTGAGTTGTAGTTGCTAATACCCTCATAATCCGTGAACGGATTGCCTCCGAACAGAGGGAAGGCGTTAAAGTTGACCGTGCTCAATCCCGGGTGTATCAACGCCATGGTTGGGTTTGCGCTAATCAGCGTCTCAAGGTGCCTTGACACATTTCCCAAATAGGTCAACGTTCCTGCCAGGTTTGCGTTGAATGCATGCTCCACGGAGAGGTTGTAATTCATTGTATACGGAGTTTTGATCAGAGCGTCTCTGCCCTGTATCACAGGAAATGAGACAAAATTGGCGAGCCCTACCGCCAACGGCCCCGCCAAGCCATTTTCCAGGGTTGCGTCTGGATCGCCGTTGTATTCCTGCGCCGCACCAGGAGTCCCAGTCTCTCCCGGCCCAAGCGCGGGACAATATACGCCCGCGCTGCAGCTCACTGAAGTTAGAGATGGGTGATCGAGAAATGGGTAATTATACATGAGGGCAGGATTTGATCCCTGGCTCTGCAAGGCTCCGTAGAAGATACCATAACCGGCCCGAATTACGGTCGTCGGCCTGAATTGATAGGCGAGCCCAAGGCGTGGCGCAAAGTTCAACTTCTGCCCTATAGATAGACGTGTATTGCTGTCATAATCGAGAGCTATATTATCCGTGGCCAGGTTAGCAAGATACGTCGAGTTCAGCGTAGTGCTTTGATCCGGGGCAGGCAACCGATACACGCCCACACCTGTACCCACATTCCACACAGATGGAATAAAATTGCCCATCAGATTTGCCTGTTCCTTATATGGCTGAAAGTAGTCATACCGGAGTCCGTAGTCGATCGTCAGGGTAGGGCTGGCCTTCCAATGATCTTCGGCGTAGGCAGAGTCATATCGCCACTCCATATTGTAGATCGGCTCATTGCTTATATTCGCCCCATTCATCTGGTCAGCAATAAAGTCTGCCACACCATACCCTGTATTCGCCACGCCCGGTGTGCTCGTATAAGTTCCACCATAGCCATAAGCGCCTCTAGACGCCGGCGGCTGCAAGAGGTGAATTCGAAAGTTCTGCAGACTGCCTCCCAACGTCAGGGTGTGGTTCCCGACAATCTTTGTCACATTATCGATAATCTGGTAGATATTTTGGCCTTCAATCGATGGGTCATTGCCATGCGTCCCAAAGCCCGTTATGCCCCCTACGGATACTTGAGGCAATCCTCCATTTTCAAAATACCCAGGTCCAAAAGGCATATTGCCCAAGCCGAGATCCTCCGCCTCATTGATGTTGCGGTTCTCCTGAAGGTTAGCGTAATCCCCATAGTTATACCCAATCCGGAACTCATTGGTGAAATTAGGGTTGAAGATATGGGTCTCGCTCAACATGAAGTTTTCTGTGATATAACTCTCATTCGATCCAGCATAACCTGGAGTGCCGTCTAGAATGGGTCCGAGGGGCGCCGTTAAAGTGTTGTAAACGTGGTTATAGCTATACCGAGCGTAGGCCTGATCTTGGGGGCTTATATCCCAATCGATACGCTGGTCCCACTGCACAGTCATGTCCTGCGTCGGTTGATTTTCAATTAGATTGTCATAGGTGTCCCCGTTATTTGCATTCGGAATCGGATAGAGATTCAGTATATTTTCAGCTACCTGATCTATCTGGTCCGGCGCGAACACATTTTGCTGATTGTTATAGATCAGCAGGTTATTTCCTGTACAGCTAGTACCCGTGCTTGCGCCAGCCCCGCCAGAATTCGGCTGGAAGAGGCAGATTGCCTTTGAGTTGCCCGTCAGCG
>JAKAQS010000015.1 GCA_021819585.1 Acidobacteriota bacterium | reverse complement strand
CTGAAACTGATAACGCAGGATTTTGATCTGATCCAGCACTGTGGCCGGATCTCCGCGGTTGCCTTCAAAGACACGCACCGCCAGAGGTTCGCCCTGCTCGTCGGTCAGCAGACCAGTGACGATCCGCAACTTGTCCCGCTTGCCGTCGCGGTTAAAACCGAAGGCGCCCAGCTCATTCTGTTCGCCCTCCAGATAACTGCTGGTCACGTCATAGAGAAACAATCGCGGCGGACCCTGCTGCTGTTGACGATAGCGGCGGTACAGCGCCCGTTCGATCTTCTCCTGACGCTCGGCCAGATCATCCAGGGCAGCATAGAGATCGTCTTCGTCGAACTGCGCCAGGCCCAGCACTTCGGCCACCGCCTGTCCCTCGGCCCAGCGCACGGCCGACAGACGCGAGCCCTGATGGGCGATCCGCGCCAGGACCAGAAATAGCCCCAGCTTGCCGATCTGTCTGGATCCCAAGGCCTGGCTGAGGCCGATCTGATCGGCCATCTGCTTGAGCGCATAGAGCAGGCCGAAGACTGGCCCCACGGTTGGTTCGCTCAGGGCGGCCTGATCGAAGTCCCCGTGCAGGGCGCGATCCAGCGCCTGAATGCGTTCCGGGGGCCAGGAGGTGAGGTTGGCCAGGGTGCGCGACTTGACCTTGCCGTCCTGGCGGAAGGACTCCCGCAGGAGGATGGCCGGAGGCGAGGAGCGGTTGGGGACGCGCGCTATGTACATGCGCTATCCATCAAACAAGCGCTGAGGACCAATTCGTACCCAAGCCCGGCAAACCAGGCGCCGGGGCTCAGGGCGCTTGCGCGCCCAGCGATTGCTCATCCAAACGTAAAAGAAAACGCCTGGACGCCCGCATTCTCAAACTCAATCACGAAGGTGTGGTCTTCCACCGCGCCTCGCTGGCGCACCAACTGATACAGGCGATCTTCGGTGACTACCCCATTGCCCCGTGCATCCGTGTCGACGCCGTGATCGGCGCCGGGGGCATGTCCGTCGATGGTCACGCGGAACCGCACGGCCTTCCCATGCGAAACCGGCCCAAGCACAAGATGCAGGTCGCGGGCATGAAAGCGAAACAGGATCTTTCCTCCTGGGGAGCGCAGCACGGCAACCTGCCGGCGGTCGATCCACTGCCCAACCAGCGCCCATTGATTCAAGGCAAGCTGAGCCGGCTGCGTGTAGAGATGGTCCTTATCCTGCTGGAGTCCTCCTGGCGAAGCGAAGTTCCGCGCTCGCGCGTACCCAATATAGGTTTCAGGAGATTCCATCTCCTCTGGATCCGCAGGGGCCTCGACCCCCTGGCCGCGAACCTGGGCGGTCGTTGCGGGCATTGGGCTTGCGTTGGCCGCTCTCAGCAGATCCTGGATGCAGAGCTCGTCCTGGGCGTAGTCACCCTCTCCAAAGTGCTCATAACGCACCGTGCCTTGAGCGTCCAGGAAGTAATGCGCCGGCCAGAACTCGTTGTGGAACGCATTCCAGATTGCATAGTTGTTGTCCAGGACCACCGGGTAAGTGATGCCAAACCTCTTGACCGCCTTCTCCACGTTCGACTTCCGTTTCTCCGCGTCGAACTCCGGTGTGTGGACGCCGACGACCACCAGACCGCTGCTCTTGTACTTGTTCGCCCACGCCTGGATATACGGAAGTGAACGGATGCAGTTGATGCAGGAGTAATCCCAGAAGTCGATCAGAACTACTTTGCCCTTGAGCTGCTTGGCCGTCAAAGGCGGTGAGTTGATCCATCCTGTGCCGCCGGACAGACCGTAGAGCGGGGAGCTTCCCACCATGCTCGGTGGCTCCTGGGCGGCCGAGCAACGAATGAAACCCGGAACAAGAAGCACTGTGGCGAGCGCACCGGCAAGCAGAAGTCCCCACCTCTTCTCCCCGCCGAAGAAATCGACCATCGGGTGAATGCTCCTTCCCTGAAGCAAGATCGCCGTACCAGTCCCCGGGACCGCCTTGCACCAGCCGCTATCTCTCTGGTTCAACCGCGCCAATGGTTGGCGGATTCGGGCGAGGCACGCCGAAATAATCCTTCGTGAGTCCGTTGACGGCGATGCCATGCGCCACCGCCGGGCTGGTTGCCTGGGGATGGAAGTTGAAGTGGTCCATCTGTGATTCGCTCGTCAGCCGAGAGGGCGGCTGACTGACGAACTCGGGCGAAGAGCAGATGAGATTCGTAGCGCCAAAGTGGGGGCACGGACGGGAGCGCAGGTTGTAGAACAGATCGTGGTCCGTGGAGACCTTGACGGACGGGTCGCCAAGGTAAAAGAGGCCAGGGACCTCGCCGGTGCTGTACTTCGGATCGAGGAAGCCGAGGACGATGTTGTTGCGAAAGGTGAAGTTGGAGGAGCTGCACGCATTCGGGGTCTGACAGCTTAGATCGAAAGTGGTTGCGGAGTAACCGACGGTGGAGTTGTCGGCAAACAGCAACGTGCTATCGGGCGCTCCATAGAAGCTGAAGATATCCCCCGCGGCCCGGCAAAACAGACCAAGGTACCGATTGAAACCAGGCCGCGCTCCGGGCATGGGTTCGGCCATGCGCCGGCAGTTGCCCACTGTCAGATTGTTCTCAAAGATAGTGGTTGCACCCTGCGAAGTTCCCCACTTCCATTGCTGGCCCATGTTGCCGTACGACTCGGAGTGGGTGATCTTCAGGTAGTGGATCATGGTATGCGGACCCATGAAACCATCCTTGGTGTTGTAGGCCATTACACAGTGGTCGCAGATAAAAGAGGCAAGCTGCGAGTTCTGCCCGCTCCATGAATCTCCGAAGCCGCCATCATCGGAGTCCCAACAGCTCAACGCCGGAAACTGCTTATGGACGATGGGATACTCTTCCAGGCAACCATTGCCCTCCATCCTTACGTAGCTCGCCGTGATGGTCGATCCTGGAGCGTCCGGTGTCGAGTGGCCATCGTCGAAGTTCCATCCGGCAAAGGCGTTGAAGTCGATGGAGACGCGATTCAACGCCACCGGCCCGCCGATCGGACCATAGATCCCTTGACCGGTAAAACCGTGGATATAGACGTCCTGAAGCAGGAGATTGGAGGAGGTATTGCCGAAACTGATCCCCACATTGCTGAAGTCGCTCCATGGCTGTCCGGAGTTGCAGCCCGATGGATACTGCGGATAACCAACCCTCGTACACTTGCCATTATGCGAAGTGATCTCCAACCCTTCGATATCGACATACCGGCTCCCCTCAAGATGGAGCACCACGCCTAGACCGAAGCCTCCATAGATCTGTGCCAGGTTGTCCTTCGCGTATGGGTAGCCGACCACCGGGCTGCAGGTATAGGTTCCGTAGGCGCAGCCTCCCAGGATCTTGGTGGGATGCGTGGCCGTCCCCGACGGCGGCGGCGGTATTCCACAATCAGCAACTCCAAAGCAGATCCCAGCCTTGTTCACGGCGTTGCCGTAGCCGATGCGGCAATCCGGCGGATGGGGGTTCTGCTCCCCCGGCAACGCGGCGCAGCCTCGAATCACCACCGTATCCCCTCCAGCAATCACCCACTTCGAGACCCCATAGGTGCCGTCCAGGTACAGGTACTGCGCGCTGGAGAAGGCACAGTGCCGGTTCGAACCCTTGCCCGGATAGGGTGCATCCGCCTTGCCGTCGCACTGCCCGCCATGCACCCTGGACGAGTAGCGTGTGCCCCCATCCTGGCGAACAAACCAGGTCTCTGCGGAGAGAGGAAGGACAGCACAGAGGAGGAGGAGCGATCCGACGATTCTGTACACCGTCATGCGGCTGATCAGCATAACAACGAGTATGCTCCACCGGTCTCCCGTTCCGCCAGCGTGAGCTTCAAGAGCGTGAGCTTCAAGAACCCTGCGGGAGTGAGCGCCGGGTCTCGATGCCGCGGGTATTGCCGGTGGCTCGGCCAGGGAAGTACAGCGTGGCGCCGCCCATAGGCAAGCATCAGTCCGGCCGTGCGGCGCAAGCCCATGCTTCCAACCCTATAGGAGGCGGGCGCCCGTCTGCCCAGATTCAACCGTGACCGCTAGAGAAGATGATCGATCCCCAACCGCCTTGCCACCTCGGAGAGATCGAAGTTGAGATCGATCTCCGCCGAAAGATTGCGCTGCCCGCCGGGTTGAACCTGCCGATAGTTCTTTTTGTTGATGGAAGTACAGTGGCCCTCCGCCACCCATCGCTGGGGAACGTCGACCACGCGGCCGCCCAGACGCCGCTTCCAATACATAATGCCGACGCCGGAGTCATAGTAGTATCTGGAACGCCGGCGGCGCTCGGCTTCATTGGGGCAGTTCGGATGATCCACAAAAGAGCGCCACCAGCCGGCGCCCTGGTCGAACTGCGATCTGCCGGCGCCGCGCGTCGTACACCCCGCCAGCTCCCAGTAGCGATGATGGCGAAACCGATAAAAGGAACGGCGGCTGCCCAGGTCAGGAACCGCGGCCATGGCGCCGTCCGGCAGCGCTTCAAACAACTCCTTCAATCGGCGCATGATCGGCATGCGGCAGAGAAGATCCGCATGCCAGAAGGCCAGCCGTTCGGAAAAGAGGAAAGCAAACTCCAGCGGAAAATGCGGCCACATCACTGGAAAGCCGAACCGGGCGTTGAAATCGATCACGATGGAGCCGGGAAGCACCGTCTTCGGAGCTCCGCACCGCGGATCAAATCCAATCACGGGGGTCCATCCCACCTCTTGAATCAGCCGCTGCTGCAGAGCGCACCAGCGATCGCTCACATTCCAGCAAAGCCAGGGCCGTTCGACGCCGCCAAGAGCCGAGCTCCATTCCGCCGCGGCTTCATGGATCTTTTCGAGCGGAACGGGGAATCCTGCCCAGTTGCCTTTGCCAAATTGTGATGGATCCACGCTACCTCTCCTCTAAGTTCGGCTCACTCCGAAGGATATCGGCTAGCTACCTTGCCTTTGTGAAGGATATGCTCTCACGCAAGAGGCTGCCCGGTTCCATGCGCGCTTCGGTCTGCCGTTCCACAACCGGTTACGCTTCACGCGACGCACGGCGCGCCTGCAACCAGAGCATCTTCCTGGTTGATGCCGCCACGGAGAGGCCGTGCGGTGGCGCCTCTATCGTGTTGTGGCGTTGGATGACGCCCGCGCTTACTCGCTCACTCCCGCAGCCTTGGCTTCAACCAACTCAAATAGCTGGCGGGAGGGGGTATAGATCCATGCAATCCTTCTACCTCCAAAGGCGACCGCCGGCACAGGCCCGGAGACAAGCACGCAGCGATTGTCCTTTGCATGAGCCAAGGCCGACTCCATGTTGCTGGTCTCAAAACACAGGTGGTAGGCTCCTCCTCCGCCTTTGCTCAGCATTGACTGGATCGGAGAATCGGCGCCCAGCGGAGCGATCAGCTCGATCTCGGCGACGTCTTCACCAGACCTGGCCAGAAAATTCACCGTCACCTTCTGAATGGGGTCGACAAATGGGCCGGAGACGACGCGGTAGCCAAACAGGGTGGTCAACATCTCGGTGGTTGGGCCCAGCGCCGGCGCCGCAACCCCCACATGAAGCAGCTTGAAACCCAGAGCGGCTGCCATCTCCTGCTTCAAAGGGAGACTCCCTTCTTCTCCAGCTCAGCCTGCAAAAGGGCCACTGTCGTCAGTTCTGGAACGCGCTGCGGATCGAGTTGCACTCCGTACTCGCCCTCCAGGGCCAGCACCGCCTGCAAGTGCCGGAAGGAGTCCCAGGTTTCGAGGGTGGCGCTGCTCAGCTCCGGCGTCACCTCTTCGGGAGAGATCTCGAAGACGTCGGCGAGGAGTTCACGCAGTGAGGGCGGTACTTGGGGAGAGTTCATGTTGTTCAGTTCCTTCCAGGGTGATCCATTCCGGGCTGCTCAGCCTCGCAGCCGTCAAATCGAACTCGTAAAACGTTGCGTCCGCTGCAGCAGCCTCCGCCGAAGCAGCCTCCGGCGCGGCGCAGCGGACAAATCCGTGATCGGCATAGAACGTGGCGCACGGAGCGTTCTTCTTGGTAGCAATGAACTCGCCCACCAGCCGCCTGGCTCCCGTCCGCACCGCTTGTTCCGCCACCCAGGCCAGAAGAGCGGTCTCGATTCCACGGCCAATCACGCGACAGGATAGCAGTAGCGAGTCGATGTAGCAGACGTCTCCCCGGTTGCCGGCCAGCGCCAGCCCAACCACTCCCGCATCTCCAAAGCGGTCGCGCACCCTCACCACCACGGCCTGCCCTCCGGGCGCGGACAGGAACTGTTCCACCTCCGCGGCCGAGCGGCGCCGCGTGGTCAGGTTGAACTGATTGGTCTTGGCGAGCAGTTGTACCGCTCTCGAGAGCGGCGCCTGCAGAGCACTTTGGAAGGTGCAGACGATCTCCATGGAGGCCAGAAACTCCTCGCGGCTTCCCGTTGAGCGAGCCAACTCCATCCTTTGCGTCTGCGCCTTGTACTCCTGCAAGCGGTTCACGTCGTCGTCCGTCACCAGGATGGCATCGAAGTAAGGCTGCTCCGCCACAAGATCCACGAGCTTCCATGGTTCGGCGGCGGGCGCTTGCAAAACAGCCACCTCCGGCAGTTGGCTTTGCATGGCAGCACACTCGGCGGGATTGTCATCCACAAAGACAAAGGAATCCAGGCCGAGCGATAGCTCTTGAGAGAGCTCACGCAGCGCATCGGCCTTTTCCCCCCAGCCGATCTTGCGCGCCACAAAGTCATCCAGAGAGAGCGCCAGGTCGGCGGCGCGGGTTTGAAAGGCTTCCAGCACGTCGATTTCGTTGTTCTTGGAGACAACGGCCAACAGGATGCCGCGTTGCGAAAGCTGCTTCAGGTAGCGTTGATACTCCAGGTAGCAGTTCCCTGGAAAGGCGCTGCCGGTGGCGATCCCGTCGGCTCCATCCTCTCCCAGGATTCCACCCCAAAGCGTGTTGTCCAGATCGGTGCAGAGAACCTTCCGCGGGGCGCGGAAGAGAGTGGCAAAGCTACGGACCAGCCCGCGAGCGTAGGCTAGGAAGAACTCCGCCGACAGGGGCAGACGAGAGGCCAGAAACATGCGCTTGTCACGCCATCGGGCGCGGCCATGGCGCGCCGCCAGCCGATCCACATCAAAGAAGACGCAGTCCGGGGTGGCGCGGCACACCTCCGCCAGCCTCTGGTTCAGGCGCAATACAGCGTTTGTCAGACTGTGTGGAAGGTTTGCATCGCCCACATCTCCTGAAGAAGTGAGGTCCGGGATCAGCAACCCGTGCAACAGCATACGAGCGGAGCTTCGCGAGCGAAAATTCCTTAGCAATTGCTCCATTCGAGCCGCCGCCTCCTGAATCTCGCCCTCCACGCCTGCGCCAAGGCCGTCCGCGCACAACGCCGGTAAACGGCCCGCAACCTCTTCCAGATCCAGCGCGATCAACACCAGATCCGGCTGAAAGCGGGCCAACTCGCTATCCGGCTGTAGTAGTTCGCTCACATAGGAGCCGTAGCCGCCTGCTTGCAGATCCAGGAAGAAGCCGGAGAAGACTGCCTCTGTGCTCAGGTAGGGCAACACTGGTTCAAGGGTCACGGAGCGAACCAGGTAGGTTCGCAGTCTTTTCAGTCCCGCCTGCCTCGTCAGGGTCTCGCTCTCGGCGGCAAAGCAAGTCGCGCAGAACAGAACATCAGATGCCTTGGAGGAGACAGCCAGCAGATCGCGGGCAAGCTGCACGGCGGCGCGGGCCTCCCGGTTCGCCAGGGCGTCCTTGATGCACTGCCGCAGTTCGTTGCGTTTCGAATCAGCCTGCATCCGTTCTCTCCGTTGCCTTTGGTTCCGAATCCGCGGCTGCTCGGGCGGGCCGCATGATGATTCGACCGGGCACGCCCATCACCGTCGCTCCGGCCGGAACATTGCTGATCACCAGGGTATTGGCGGCGATCTTCGCTCCGCTGCCCACCTTGATTTTGCCCACCAGGGTGGCGCCGGCGCCAATATAGATGTCGTCGCCGAGAGTCGGCGCTCCCTGTCTCCCCATGGCCGACGTCCCAATGGTTACCCGATGCGCAAGGTCACAGTTCTTGCCCAAAACGGCCTGGGGATTGATATGGACTCCTCCGATATGCCCAATATACAAGCCTGGTCCGATCGTTGCCTGGGGATCGATGCACATCTCCATGAACACTTCGCACCACTTGTTTGCAAAGTAGGAGATCAGCTTCAAGGGAATCCGGATCAGGAAGAACGGCTTTGCCACGAGCAGCCAGTTTCCCAACCGGTAGCAAGCGATGGACCACACTGCCGGGTTCAGCCATAGCTCTCGGCCGCGGTAACCTCGCGCCTTGTAGCGCGCCATATCTGCGTAAAAGTCGTTCATTCGCTTGGCCCTGCCAGGGAGTTGTGACGCCGTGCGGACGGCGCCGCGCGACTGGGACCATTCTATAGGCTCGCGGGTCGATTGCCCTCCGAGGCGACCACCGTGGTTGCCCGCCACTCGCCTTGTCCGCCGCCGCAGGGCCTTGCGCGTGATCCATCGGACCTCTGTGCCAACAATGGTGAGACAGGTACCCCTCGGCAATTACTGTACCGGACGGTGCCAAGTTCTCCGTTCGGTCAGGGATGTTTGTTGACGAGGCGGAGGTTGTATAGTTCGGTAGCCAGGTCGATCCAGCGGTTGAGCAGCGTCTTCATGGTCTCGTAGTCCTTCAGTTCGCGGCGGACGGCGGCGAGATCTTCCTTGCGTACGAACTTCGAGCTGCTCTTTCCCTTGTGCGCAAAACTCACCTGATAGTAGGGCCCGTGCTTCTCCGGCGGCGTGACCTTGCAGCGGCACCCGGGCGTGCCGCAGACGTTGTATTGCGTCGATAGGCTACCCGGACGCAGGCCGCCGAGCGCGGCCAGTTGCCCCTTCACCCTCTCGATTTGCCGCAGCAAGAGCTTTTCCCTGTAGATGGTCATTGCCCAAAGCATAACGCTGCGGATGCCGATAGGCGCGCCTTCTGACCGGTGGCACTGTCATGCTACCGGCATCTGTGCTTCGTTCGATATCATGCACCTCTGGATCGCCTGGTTTGACGCCCTCCGCGCCCTCCGTCCCGCCTGCCGAAGGCTGAGCGCCTTCCTCTGGATGACCGTGCCCTTTATCGGTCCCTCGTGCCGCCCGGAGCGAGCCGACGTCACCAGCCTGGTGCATCCCCTCGGCTTCGGCAACAAGGGCTACCGGAGCCTGCTGCATCTGCTCCACAGCCGCGCGCTATCGCGGTGCCGTCCGCCACAAGAGGAACCCATTTCACTTGCATGTGCAGTTGTGCAGCGTTTCTCAGGGACTGCCGCGACATCTAGCCTTGAATCACGCGGCCGAGGTCTGGCGGCAATTCCAAAGTTGGCTGCTCACCATCAATTCCGCGCTGCCGCCCCCCGGAGTCGGTCGTGGCTTGCGCGTTGCGCGCAAACCTGCAGGAACTCGTCAAGGCTGCGATGCTCCAGCACAAACTGAGGATTATTCTCCGCCGCCACAGCGAGCCGAGAAACGCCTCACAATCCAGAAACTGTAGCTTCAAGGCCGCTGCTTGGGACAGGAACAAAGGTGGTGCTCTCCAATCAATTAAGTGCGCTGAAGGTAAACTACGTGAGTTTGCAAGAATTCATATAGTCCATGTTTTCCGTCAGCACCCCCAATACCGCTCTTTCTCCAGCCTGCATGGAATCCTTGTAAAGCCTCGAAATGTTCTCGATTAACATAGGTTTCTCCACATCTCAGTTCTTGGCATGCTTTAAGCGCCACGTTAAGATCACGGGTATAAATCGATGACGATAAGCCGTACTCGGAGTCGTTGGAATACGCAATCGCTTGATCGAGATCGTCAAACGTAACGATGGGAATCACCGGACCGAAGATTTCGCGGTGCATAATTTCCATTTCCTGCCGACAACCGGCAAGTACCGTCGGCTCGTAGAAATAGCCGCCCTCTCCTAGTCCACGCTTCCCTCCTGTAGTGATAGTCGCGCCAGCTTCTACGGCACGCCGGACGATCCCATCGATCTTTTTATAGCCTGTTTCGTTGATGAGCGGACCGTATTCAACTGCGTCATCCTCGAGAGGATTCCCAAATTGAGTTGCTTTCATGGCCCGAGTAAGTGCATCGACAAAGTTCGCAGCTATTGCGGAGTGGACATACACCCTCTCAACACAGTTGCAGACTTGACCGCTGTTAATAAGTCTGGATGTCCTTATGGCCTTGACGGCTAACTGTATATCGGCATCTGCCATAACAATGGCAGGCGCTTTACCGCCTAGTTCAAGGTTCACCTTTGTAATGTTAGATGCGGCAGATGTCATGATCGCGGAACCCGTCTCGCGGCTTCCGGTAAAGCTAATCATGTCGGCACGCGATGAGGAGCAGAGGATACTGCCTGTCGACGCCCCTCGTCCGTGTATGACGTTAATTACGCCTGCTGGCAGGTCACCTTCGAGAAGAATCTCACAGAACTTAGCAGCATTGTGAGGCGTCTCTTCGCTGGGCTTTAATACGATTGTATTTCCTGTTACTAGAGCCGGTGCTGCTTTTCGGGCGATGAGAAAGAATGGAAAATTCCATGGCAGAACTCCAACTACCACACCTATGGGCTTACGGAAGAGAAAAATGGTTTCGCCAGCACGGTCACTTTCTAGAATTTCGCCCTCAATTCGACGGGCCCATTCTGCCATATAGTCGAAATAAGCCGCGGTGAATGTCACCTCCGTGCGGGCCAAGGCCAGAATTTTTCCTTGCTCTTCGGAGATAACGCGGGCGAGTGTGTCGATATTGTCGCGGACCCTCTGAGCGATCACACGAAGTACCTTAGCACGTTCAATTGCTGGCAGTCGCGCCCACTCAGGTTGAGCGGCTGCGGCGGCTGATAAGGCCATATCAACATCAGAGTCATCGCTATCCGGAACCGTGCAAATGAGTTGACCGGTGGATGGATTGAAATCTTCAATCGTGTGTTTACTACTGGAGGCCGTAAAGCGACCGTCAATCCAATTCTGAACAGATAGCATAATCGCAGCCCTTTCGGTGGAGAAATGCGCCGCCTGCTTCTTCATTGAGGCGTGAGTTGGTCCAGTTATCGTTTTGATCGGAATACGTTATTCCGCAAGGATTATTCCACAATTAGTGGCGCAGCATCAATACACACATCACGATGAGGCTACGCAAGGATCAGCAGAATCTTTGTTGTGCGCGTAGATTTGCCAGCCGAGATAATTTCTTAATGCGTCAACCACGCCGTCGCCGACGCTACTGAGGTTTATAGAGACATGATGTTCAAAGGTATTATTGCAAACAAACTTGAGTAGGTGCTGCAAGCGCGGTATCCGGACCACTCCGATCCCTCCCCATGTAGTGGCGGGATCATCGGTGGATTGGCCTTCAGCCACATACGCATTCATCGATCCAGTTAGGTCGTTAGTGCTTATACGCAGAAATGTAACAGGACCCGTCTTGATACGTCCCTGTAGCGTTCCCCATGTTGACTCTATAGGCATAACCGTTGCCAGAATCTTATGGCGGTCCATGATAGGTCCGTTGTCATAAAAATCCTTGGGGAAGTTTGAACAGTGAAAGATGACGCACTTATTATCATCGTCACTGTAGTTATTATTCCAATCTACGATAGCGCTGGGGGTACCTGAAGCAAGTTGGAGGATGTACATGGCGACTACTCCAGCGACGTCGACCTCACAGGCACTCGGTAGTAGAGCGCTTCCCATCATCGACATCAGCGTGCATGGTACGATCCCAAGATATTCTTGCAATGTGGTCCAGCATTGGATAGCAGTCCCTACAAGTGCGTTCTCTTCGATCCAGTTGTCGAGTATTACGCCAAGTTTCGACATGTTCAATAGCGCCATCTGAGGTGCCACACCGGTAGATGCGTACTTTAGAATAGCACTCAGCTTGGCTTGCACTTGAGGATTAGAGTCCTGAAGCGCATTGGCGCGTTTCAGGACGTCGGCTGTATCTAGGACGTCGACCGATATCCCTGCCGCCTCGAACAATCGTTCGCTGTATCGAACGGAATTGAAGGAAGACGGGCGGACCCCTACAGCGCCAAAGCGAGCATTATGCAATCCGCGCAGAATTCGACAAGTGCTGCCGAAGTTCTGGAGGTCTTGTCGAAAGCTGATGGACTTGGGCCAGACCGTGTGCTTGTCGGTCAGCGTAAACGGAATTTTGTATTGAGAGAGATTGTTGCAAACCGAAAACTTTCCGCAGAAACTATCTCTCCGTGAGCCGATTGCAAATTGTGAGAGATCATCTGGATAGGCATGTACGAGGACAGGAACTGTGAGGCCCGACATGCGAATGCTATTGGCAATACCGCGTTCATCGCCAAAGTTAGGGAGAGTTACTAAAATACCATCGATGCGCTCAATATGTCGCCGGAGCAAGTCGGCGCAGGCTTTCGCATCTTGGAACGTATCGACTGTCCCAAACATGGTGTCCTGAGGAGTCAAGCATACCGTGTCAAATCCCTCTTCTTGCAGGACGGAGAGAACCTCTTCACGCCCATTAATCGCGACGCTGTCAGGGAAAAATCTTCTGTTTCCAACGATGACCGCGATCGTCGTCTTCTTCATACTGCCTCCTGAATGAGGGGGTGGCCGTTGTAGACTGTGGGCTGGTAGCCATACAGGCAGTTCGCCATGTGCTTATATTGCTCAAACAACTCCTGGTAACGCTTGTGTGTGACAGAGTGTGGTTGAAACGATTCGGTAGGCTTGACGAGGGTAGCAGCACCTTCCTGCCAGGACGAGTAAATGCCAGCGCCGATGCCGGCGCAAATCGCAGCGCCGATGCAGCTAGCTTCACCCGCTACTGATACAACGTCGCGACCGAAAATGTCGGCCTTTAATTGCAACCAAACACGAGACCTGGCTCCCCCGCCGACAGCGTGAATCTGTTTGATGGATATCCCTGCTGCTTCCAGCAGATCAATATTCCAGCGCATTTCGAAGGTAACACCTTCCAAGCTTGACTTGACGATCATGGCGTGGGTGGTGTTAGCCGCAAGACCGTAAATTGTACCTCTAGCTGTAGTGTCCAGCCACGGAGTGCCAGTACCGAGTAGGTGAGGAAAGAACAGAAGTTCGGTCGGGGCTTCTGGGGTGCTCGCGAGCATGATGTCATATGGGTTCCTATTGGAGTTGCGCGCCAGGATTACCTCAGCCTTGCTCAATTGATCGCGCGTCCACTGGAGAACCAGACCCCCTGGGACATACGCGAGCGTCAGGAAGTGTGCTGGTACGATGTGTTTTTCGCAAGGAAAATTAGCTGCAAGTGCTTGGGGCGAGAACGAAGGATGTTTCCTTGCGATGGTGAGGCATTCGAAGGTTCCAGTACCATCCACGGCGGTGCCCTCAGACAGCCCTCCACCGCCGAGTGAACAGCAGGCCTGATCGTGACCGCCTGATACCCATAAAGCCTCGCGAGGCAAGTTAAGTTCCTCAGCTACCTGTGGAGACGCCCTTCCTAGGGGGGTACCTGAAGGAACCGGTTGGCCAAGAATGTCTGCGTCAATACCTGCTTTACCCAAGATCCTTTGTGACCAGCCCCCTCGAACTAAATCGAGGCCCATTGTGCGTGAAGCCAATGATGTACTGATATAAGCCCCTATGCCAGCACGATGTAGTAGGAAATCTTCGATGCAGAGAAACTTTTGTGTTTTCTCAAAAAGTGCTGGTTCGTGCCTCTTTAGCCATGCAATTTTAGGAATTGTATACATCGCATGCGGGGGCAGTCCGGTCGTCCTATAAAGTCGTTCTTTTCCAATCTCTGCTACCAGTTCCGCCACTTCCTCTGTAGCTCTGGAGTCGATGTTCAGGATAAACGGACTAAGCGGTTTTCCGTCAGACCCGATCGGCACGAAACTCTCTCCGTGGCTCGAAATACTCACGGCCTTGATGGTTGAGGCTGGAGCATCCTTAGTAGCTTTCCGAACCATATTCCGCAATACTGTCCAAAGTTCAGCAGCGTGTAATTCTGGCGTGCCTTCTTCCCCTTGGAGAAAGGCGTACCCCGTTGAGGCGAAGGCGGCTTGCTCTCCGAGATCGTCGTAAACCGCAACTTTTAACCCGCTTGTACCTGCATCGATCGCTAACAATGCCACTGAACCCTCTGATCCAACTGTTGCGTGATGTGTTCGATCATATTTCTCAATATTCATATTAGTCCATTTCTGATCGATATGTCAAGCCTGCCTGACTGCCAGCCTGACTGCCTGACTGCCACCAGCCAGGATCCCTCCTGCCCTCACCCTGCCCGGTGCTCTGGCTGCGCTCGACAACCAGTGCCTGTTACATTATCCGACCGAGAAGACCGGCCAGGTGGTGACCAAGCTGCCCCATCCCAATCCGACGCAAAGGAGAATCCTGCAAGCGCTCCGAGCCAGCCCGCCCAGAATGTAGGCAGCCGAATCCACGGCCCCTACTAGTGACATCCCACAGCAAGGCAATGACTTACAAGTCGGTTTGCGCTCTGTCCAAAAGGGAACTTCTGCCAGGAGTTCTTCCGCAAGGGCGGCCCGGCGCGGGAACTGGTCGAGGGAAAGGCAGCATGGAACTGCCCCAGACCGAGGTTGCGAAATAGACGGCTGAATGCGTCGTGGCAGGGAGGACCGCTTTCCGGCCTTAAAAAACTGCGCAAAAGCGGCTCCTCCTTGGCCTTGGCGAACAGGGCCATGTCCACCCCGCCATGGCCGCCGCTACGCGGGTCTTCCAGCCCCTCCCAGCAACGATGCAAATTGTTCCAGCGTCTCAGCTTCCGATCGTCCCATCGGATCCGCCCCTCCTGTGGAGCAGATTCAACGACAGGCTCGCCGCACGAAAGTCTCTCCGATGGTCCATGCCGATTTTCAAATGCGATTGCCCTAGCCTATGGGAGACCAAAACGGACATAAGCATCCACGAAAAGCCATATAGCGAAAAAATAGTTGACAAACACACACACCTAAACTTATAGTCACTTCCGCTGACGAATACTTTTCTGGAGTGACAGGACTTTGAGCGACTGCGGAAAAAAAATCCATCTTAATCGAATTCTGGGACGCCATAGCCGCAAACCGTTGCTGGTGGCCTTTGATCATGCTCTACCGCTCGGTCCCATCCCCGGGACGATCAATCCAGCTTCTCAAGTCGCACGCTTCGCCGATGCGGGCGTGGATGGCGTATTGCTAACGCCAGGCATGGCCCGGCATTGCGCGGATTCGCTCGTACATCCGAATGCCCCCTCCCTGATCATGCGTCTGGATTGGAGCAGCCTCTGGACCTCGTTGGGAATGGAGGGAAAGCTGCGTAGCGAAGCGCTGGCGACCCCTGAACAGGCCCTCATCAACGGGGCCGATGCCGTTCTTACATATTTGATGGTCGGTACCGGAGATGTGGACTTCGAAGCCAGAGAGATTGCCCGCAACGCGGAAATTGCGCGAGAGTGCGAGCGCCTAGGCATTCCGATGATTGTTGAGTCTCTTGCACGTGGCAAGGCAACGACGAACCCCACATCTACAGATGCACTCAAGCTCCACACGCGAATAGCAGCGGAACTGGGCGCGGATCTGATCAAGACCGAATATTCCGGTGACCCAGCGAGCATGGCGGAAGTGGTACAGACATGCCCGATTCCCATCTTAGTTCTTGGTGGACCGCGAACAACAACCGACGACTCCTTGCAGACACTCAAAGACATTGTCCAGTCAGGAGCGGCCGGGGCATTCTTTGGAAGGAACGTGTTCCAGGCCCCAGACCTAGCGGCTTTCTTGCTGCGCGCCTGCGCAATTCTGGGTGAAGACCTAAAGTTGGCCCAAGGCTTCTCTGGACATGGACATGGACGTCGAGATGGCAGTAACTCCAAGTAGTTTTGATCGAACGCACGCCCTATTCGGGCCTAATACGTTACCACTAGCTGTACGCCTTGTTAGCAGGGCAGCAGCGAGGCAGCAGTGAAATGAAAGGGAGGGTTTCATCATGGCGCATATCACAGGACATTTGCGATTCGTATTTTTTACCCTTCTGATAGCGAGCTTGTTCGCGTCAGCTCCAGGGATGGCGCAGGTCGTCAACGGAAGCTTTGTGGGAGTGGTTAGCGATCCTTCCGGCGGGAGGCTTGCTGGTGCTCAGATAGTCGCAACTAACCTCTCGACAGGAGTCAGTTGGACGGCAAACACAACGCATAGCGGTGACTATAGTTTGCTGAGTATCCCCGCTGGCGACTATCGACTTACTGTTAGCAGTAATGGATTCAAGACTACAACCATTGAGAAAGCTCATCTTCAGATGCAGCAAACCGCGTCGATCAATATCACTTTGGCCGTCGGATCCGTAACCCAAAGCGTCACTGTAGAAAGCGTCTCTCCGCTACTTCAGACTCAAACGTCGGATGTCGGAAACGTTATCACGGCGAAGCAGATCGCCGCTATGCCATTGAATGGTAGGGATCCCCTCCAGCTTGCAACGCTCGAACCCGGAGTCAATACGTTTTACTCTGACGCAGCAGCTCCTAGCCGAGGCGCAGTAAACTTCCAAGGGTCCAATTTCCTTGGTGGCAGCCAAAACGTTGGGTCGGACATTACTGTCGGCGATTCGCGCGAGATCTCTACACAGTACCGAATAGACGGCATCAACGTAACAAGTCCATTAGTCGGCCAGCTTACTGTTCTACTCTCTCCTGACCAAATTCAAGAATTCAAGATGGAAATTGGGACGGCACCGGCAATTTATGGTACACCCCAATCGCTCAACATGCTGAGTAAGAGCGGAACCAACCAGTTTCATGGAACGGCCTATGAGTATTACCGCAGTAACAACCTGGACGGGTTTAACTACTTTCAGCCAAAGGGCGTGCCCGCTCCGCTGAGCTTCGATCAGTTCGGTGGCACAGTTGGGGGGCCGCTCCGAACAAACAAAGCCTTCTTCTTTTTAGGATATGAGGGACTTCGCTCCTCCGCACCCTTAACAACATATGCAACAGTGCCTACGCTGGCTGAGCTGGGCGGGGACTTCAACTATCCTGGGGCTCCTACGATCTACGACTTCAATCCTCTGAACCCTAGTCTGGGGACTCCATTTCCCAACAATACAATCCCTGCCGACCGTATATCTCCCTTTGCAAAAGTCTTCAATCAGTTCCTACCTCTACCGAATTTCACGGGGTCCGGCCCACTTGCTCAGTATAACTTCAACACGACACTCCAGAATCCATTTGATAGCGAACAGGGTACTGCCAAGATTGATTATGTGTTTTCAGTTTCAGATCGCCTTTTTGGTAGATATACGCAGGCTTCTACATACAATGAGTCTCCGGGGCTCGAGCCACTTTATGGTGAGACCTTTCCATACTCAGGGAAAAACATAGCTGTGGAAGAAACGCATATCTTCAATCCTCGATTCCTTAATGTCTTCAGGTTCGGCTACACGTACTCACAGATCTTCGTTCAGCAAAATGGAGCTAATGGTCCCAGCTATGACACACAGCTCGGATTAAAGAATCTTACGGGAAACACAGACCCTGCGGTATACGGACTGCCAACAGTAGTTATCACTGATCTCGGACAAACCTTTGGCACGGCTAACGATAGTACCCCGCGCGGTGGCGCCTTGAACATGTTTGAAATAATGGATCAGGTAACGCATGTGCATGGAGCGCACACATTCAATTTTGGCGAGGATATTCAGCATTCCCTCTACGATACCTTTAATCCAACTGCGCCGCGCGGCTTCTTCGAATTCTTGCCATTTTACACGGGCCTTTATGGGAGTGTAGGGGGAATCGGACTCGCGGATTATCTCCTTGGGGATCCCCTATTTGCCCTTGGGGACAGTGGAAACAGTCTACAGGATCTGCGATTCACAGATTACGATTTCTATGCGCAGGACGACTGGAGGGCTACTCCTAGCCTAACTCTGAACACAGGCGTACGCTATACGTACACTACTGCGCCTGCGGACGCTCTCAACCATCAAAGCTATTTTGATCCAAGTATCCCGGGAATCGTCACTGCGGCGTCGGGGAAAATACACAACGGCATTATATTTTCTCCAAAGGCAAATTTTGCTCCGCGCGTAGGCTTCGCTTGGTCTCCGTTCGGACATAAAACGGTCATAAGGGGTGCGTATGGGCTGTTCTTCAGCGAAGACGAACAAGCCGAGGATCTCTTTCTCAGAAATAATCCACCCTATTATTCGTTTCAATTCATAACCAACTTCCCGGTCCCAACGCCTATCACCAGCTTTTTCCCAGCGCCGGCAACTACACCGACGTCTTCAACGTTTTTCCTCTTTACAGTAAAGCCTCACGAGGGGACGCCATATAACGAGCAATGGAATCTAGCAGTAGAAAGACAACTGACATCAAGCACGGCCCTGACGGTTACCTACACCGGAGAGTTAGGGCTTAATCTTCCACAACGAATCAATATCAATCAGGCGACGCTCGGATTCACTCCAATACAGACCCGTCGGCCGTACCCGCAATTCGGCGACATCCTCGAGTCAATCAACAACTCCAGTTCAAATTACAACGCTGTGCAGGTATCTATTGAAAAACGGCTATCACGGGGATTCTTTTTTACAGGATCGTATGCTCATGCAAATGGTTTCGACTACAACACCGATCCTGGTACGGCCGCGCAGAATCGTCTCGATATAAAGGCAGACTACGGACCATCAGCTTTTCTAGTGCGAGATCGTCTCGTGTTCGACGGGACGTGGGATCTGCCTATAGGGCGAGGTCACGCTTTATTTGGAAACACTACTGGCGTTTGGAACGGGCTGATAGACAACTGGGAAGCATCCCTCATAGAGCTGTTACAGAGCGGCACGCCACTAACCATTACATCGAACAATGAGACGGACACAGGTGGTTTTATCGAAACAAGGGCAAATACAAGTTGCAATGGAAACCTGCCAAAGTCAACCAGAACGCTAAAAGAGTTCTTCGATATCTCATGTTTCACACAGCCCCCTATAAATACATTTGGCAATTCAAGCCGGGGCGCTATTACGGGGCCGGGCCTGAATAACAGCGACATCAGCATCAGGAAGACTGTAATGATTGGCGGAGACAAGAGCTTGCGATTTGATGCTGAATTCTTCAATGCATTCAATCATCCGCAGTTCCAGGCGCCTATTACAACTGTTGGCACTGTAGGGTTTGGAGGCATCGCAGGCGCCCTATCAGCCAGAGATATCCAACTCAGCGCAAGATTTCTATTTTAGCCGCGTCTGCCCAATGGGATATAGGCTCTGCGGGAGAAGGTGTAAGATTACTCGATTGTTGCCGGGATATCGCAGGCCGAGCATTTGGGAGCGCGCCAGAACCGGCCAAGAGGATCGGGCTAGCCAAAACGTTGCCGCATTTCAGGCAAGGCCATTGGCCGCCGTTTTGTGGCGGGGACGAAGAGCTGCGGTGCCGTCACCTCCTGCACCACCCAGAGTGACGGCACCGTCGATCCGTCTGCTGGTTACCGCCAGTTGCCATCGAATGTCAGGCCGCGCGATTGTCGTGAAAAAGTTGAACGTCAATCCGAAAAGAGTGATGGATGCACTTGAGAGCAAAAGACCTGCCCCGTGATCCGACGCGATTTCACGGATGAACCTTGTACCTGTTGTCCAGTCCAACGCGGTGCTTATTGATCCGCCATGAAACGTCTGCCCCTCTGCGCCTCATCCTCTGAGCGTCTTTCACGGCAAGGGCGAGAAGCGTGACCGCAATCCTTTCTCGCCGGATCAAGAAAATGAACCCGCTTCCTCCTCGCATCAAGTCGGGGTTCCCAAGAGGCCCGAAGAGTTCGAAAGACGGGAGACCCTGTAAAATGGTTCCATTCACAGATTCTCGTCAAGAGCCGGAATATGCTACACACTCTTTTGGACTCGGCAGTGGAACCCCGCCTCTTAGCCACTAGTTCATCCTTTGCAGGTCTCCTAGTCATGATCGCCACTGAGGTTGTTGTAAATGCTTAAGAAGCTATTTGTCCTGATCTGCTCCCTCTCAGCTACTGTATGGGGAGAAGTCCCGGCGCATCAGGAACACGTGCGCCTGCTATCCAACAGTAACACAGGCCTGACAATCATAGGTGCCCATTATCGTGCGGATGTCCGATTCACTCCAATTCCCGAACTAATACTTGGATCGAATCAGCCGGATGGGCAACACCAAATTGGCACTTTTCCGTTAGAAGGCTGCGTGGTGATCGACACGGGCCGGGTCAGCGGCTTACGGTCAGATCGCGTTGCATTTGTGCGATACTCCCTGGAACAGCGTGCCAATGCATATACGGTCGTGCTTCAGTACAGATCGCCGGTGTGGAAGAAACGGAACGTTGTCCTCACCTTCTACCCAGACTTCTTTACATACGCCATAAGTCTCGGAGATCCTCCTGCGGTCGGAAAGGTTCAGACTATTTACTATGCTGCTAGGCAAGGACACGACGGAGCACTCGATTATGGAGTTGGAGAGTTTAATGAAATGTATTCCTGGACGCCAGACTTATATGATGCATTGCTGCCAGCGAAGGGAATGTCCAGGGTCGAGATCTCGACGCACGGACTACGCGGTAAGCCAGGTTACCTGCGGGGTTATCAGGCTGGGTCTCCGCTGGTTCCGCCCTATGTAGTGGCCCTTCGCACCGGATCGGTTTGGTGGGGTATTGGCACAGTCGGTGTCCCCGCAGCGTCCGACGGCCTGGAGATCCTGATTGGTCGCCGATCATTAGCTCTGCCCTTTCAAATGATGTCCGGGCTCTCGCGTAGAGGCAAGTGGCTACAGGGACCCACAGTGGGATTCTACTTCGGTAGTACTCCTGCAGAGATTCTAACGGCTTATAGGGCCTCTCTTTTTCCGATTCATCAACACATAACATCACCTGCCCCAGTGTGGCGCGATTGGTGGTCAGGACCCATCTATTGTACATGGGGAGATCAAGCTTATGCTGCCCGGATGCAGACAGGGACGTTACAGGAGACAGATGGCCTTCATTACGCCACGGAGACAAACCTGAATAAATGGCTACAAGTTGCAACAAGGGAGCATTTGCCATTCCGTATCGTCATTATCGATCTTGGCTGGATGCTCGATTACGGCGATTTCAAGCCAAATCCGAAACAGTTTCCCAATCTGCGCTCATATATCGATCAGCTACACGCTAAAGGGCTGCACGTGCTTTTATGGGTGCCAATGTATGAAGCATCAGGAACGCTCTTCAGCCCAGATCAAGAAGTCTCAGATATTGCGAAAGCTCATCCTGAGTGGTTGGTACTGGATCACGCACGGCATACAACAGACCTGTTTGATTATACAAACCCAAACGTTCGTGAGTATGTTAGATCACGCATTAAGTACATGCTTTCTTCGGATCCTGGGGATCTCAACGCAGACGGCCTTAAAGTGGACTTCATGGATCGCATCCCTGACCCTGCAACGAGCATATTCCATGATCCATCATGGGGCACTGGGGAGCTAATGAGCGCTAAAGTGCTAAAACTGATCTATGAGTCGGCCAAAAATGCCAAACCAGACGCACTGATAGATAGTTCGTTCATGAATCCCCTATTCCACAGATGGGAAGATATCGTTCGATTGAATGATGATACGAGTAATTCCACCGCCACTTACTGGCGGCGCGCCTGGGCTGCGGCCGCGAACGGGGTCAACGTAATGGATGGGGATGATTGGTGGGCAATGGAGCGTTATTTCGTGCCTCTCACTTTGGCGAAGGCAGCGTGGGGTGTTCCTGATATCTACGCTTTGGAATATCGGGGTGTACTTGGCACAGAAGGGCAAATCGACGGAGTCTCCAGCATTGCCTCCGGAGGCTTCCCTGTCGAGATTGCCGAGGCCTCTTATCGACGTGTAAGGGCCATTCTCGACGTCTACCTGCATGCGCCAGCAACCAATGCTCAGAAACCTTATGTCGATCCGGTGAGGCACAAGGCATCGCGTCGGTACACAAGCGGGCCCCTGACAGGATTTGTCGCGGCAACAACACTTAACTTCGGCCATGCGTTAGTCACTTATACAGCACAGTCGGCATGGGCCATGAGTACAACCGACGACTCCTTGTCAGTGCCGCTTCCTCCTGGCGTTCATATCGGCAAGATATTTGCAGTCGATTTCGACGGACAGAAAGCGATCATCCCGTTTTCGAAGGGACAGCACCATACCGTGCATTTCTCCGCTCAGGATAGTGCTGTCGGCATAGATCATTACACACTGGAGTATGCTGCACACACGCACGAGTGAGAGCTGCGACTAATTACAGGTCAAGACAGGTGTCTGTGAATTACGACGCTTGTGCGTTTTCTCAGAGGGCTTATGTTGGAAGCTAAACCATTTGTCGGCGTCATTTATGACTGGAGTGGTGGGCTAGCATGTGCCAGTTGCTATCTCCCTTATCGGTTTATTCGGAAGTGGTCTTGGGAGACGTACTGGCTGGCCCAGGGTTTTGTCAGTTTTTTGCTGGCGCCGGTCATTGCCGCCTTTCTGCTGGTTCCAGAAGTGTCGGCGGTCCTACAGCATACACCCAGGCACATACTGGTGGCGACCTTTATCTGGGGACTGCTCTGGGGTGTAGGTGGTCTCACGTTTGGCCTGTCGATCCGATATTTGGGCATTGCCCTTGGGTATGCGGTGGCGCTTGGGCTTACGACTGCATTTGGCACCCTTATGCCCCCGATCTACAGCGGCGCGATGTCTGCATTGCTCCGCCACGCCGCGGGTCAGGTGATCCTCTTGGGGATTGGCGTTTGTCTGGTGGGGATTACCCTCAGCGGCATAGCTGGATATTCAAAGGAACGCGCGCTGAGTTCCGCGGAAAAAGAAAAGACGGTTGCAGAGTTCAATTATCGCAAAGGCATGCTGATGGCCGCCTTCGCCGGGGTGATGAGCGCCTGCTTCGCTTACGGATTTGCTATTGGAAAGCCCATTGGCGCGCTTGCCCGCAGATCCTTGCTGGCCCATGGCCGCGCTTTGGAGTGGCAGAACCTTCCAATCCTGGTCGTCATCCTACTTGGCGGAATGACTACGAATCTTGCGTGGTGTGTCGTGCTCATGGCCCGCAACGGCACCTGGAGGCAGATCCTGGATGCAAACTCCGATTCTGCTCCTAGATGCTTGAGCCGTAAACATGCCAGCTTGGGCTTGAATTATTTGCTATCCGCGTCAGTCGGAATGATGTGGTATCTGCAAGTGTTTTGTTACAGCATCGGCCAGACCGAACTGGGGATGTATGACTTCTCCGGCTGGACGCTTTACATGGCCAGCATCATCATTTTTTCAACTTTGTGGGGAGTTGCTCTCAAGGAATGGAATGGAACAAGCAGAAATACAAAACTGCTCGTAGTGTTAGGGCTTGTGGTTCTCGTACTGTCCACAGCGATAGTCGGATACGGAAACTTCTTACAGACGAACGCTCCCCCCCCCCCCTATTAAGACATAAATTGTGAGGTAGGGAAGAAACGAGGGATAAGCATGAGGTTGTTAAGAAACAATGCTCAAACATCGATTGTGGCGACTGCCTTTGCTACGGCATGTTGGCTAATTGCATGCGGTTCGTCAGGATCATCTAACACGTCAACGTCAAGGTCAACTACGCCAAGCACAGCCATCAGTTGGGTATCAGGCAAGTACGGAATCCCTGCTGCACCTATGGTGTCCGGCATTCAGTACGGGTTTGGGGTTGCTCTTGGGCCGAATGGTGGAACGTACTATGCGTCGTACAACGCAAAGAGCATTACCCGGGTAGGGTCGTCCGGTACCGTGACAACTATTGTAAGTTCATTACCATGTGGGCCAAGCCACTTGACGCTCGATGGTACGGGGAACATATTCTTTGTCGGGTACGAGTGCGGACTGATTATGGAATATAGCAAACAAGGCGTACTGTCTACCCTAGCCTCTGGATATTCGCTTCCGTCAGGTATCGCGGTAGCTTCAAATGGCGATGTGTACTTCGTGACGGAAGGTGGGGGCGGAAACCTGTACAGGATCCATGACGGTGCTGTCTCCACTCTCCTTACAGACTTACCTTCACCGGAGGGGACGGCCATCGACAGCGATGGCAATGTATTCTTTGGGCTGTACGGGGACCCAAATACAGGCGGCCCCCCCGGTGAGATCCTGGAATATACTGCTGCTGGTAACGTGACGACCCTTATGAGCAGCGGGCTATGGCGGGTGCGGGATATTGCATTAGGTCCAGCAGGAAGCGTGTGTTTTGTTGAGGAGTCAAATTATCAGGATCAAGGGAATTCGGGCACTCTGGGCTGCTTCACGCCCGGCGGAGCCATAAATAACTTACTGAATGACATTGACTATCCGGAAGGACTCGCCGTTACCGCTGAAGGAGCGGTATATTTCACTGCGGAACGAGGACACCTAACCAACGCGGGAACAATATTATTTCGCTACAGTCCACAAGAGTTGACTTCATTAGGATCGATTGCAATCGGCGGTACGTCGAACTCGCCAGACGCGATTGTGATCGCCCAAGGAAACGTAGTATCGCCCTCTATCAGCTCAGGGGCTGTGACATACACTATTGATCCCGCACTATCGACCTCATCGGAAGCGTTTATCATCTTGTCGCGTTCGCTGATTGCGTGGTCAGTCGATACTAATGCAAATCTGCCCATGCCAGGCAGTTGGTGGCCATTGCCCCAGATCAACGTCACGATCGACGGCCAGCCGGTGGTGGAGACTACTTACATGGCAAGGATACACCAGGGTCAACGCTGGCCGGAAACTACCCAGAATGGAATCTCAATACCAGCAGCGGGATTTAGCGAGCAACCGAAGGGGTTTATTGTGGCTTTTCAGTTGCCTCCGACGACTGGCCCTCATGCGATACAGATAACGTTCCCCCCCGCTAGCAGCTAAGAAGTATGGTCAGGATCAAGACCCTGAAGTAGCAGGTGAGTGTGATTTGGACTTCGAAGCGAAGCGAATGCCAACGGTTGACCTGTCGCACGGCGTGCCTTGCTTTGTTGCGGTTGTCGAAAAGAGTTGGGCCGAGGTTCTGGTACGAGGTTCCATGCTTGAGCATGCGGCAGGCGGCGGTGAGGATGGAAGCGGCGATCGGGAGCATATCTCGCCTCCAGTTGTAAGTGGAGGGCGGCGGTTAGGTTGACGTTACTACGTGACCTTCCTGCTGGCGGTCGCGGTGGGGTTGAGCACCGTTTCAAGCGCCCAGAGATCTTTGTGCCCATGACGCATTTGGAGCGTTTCTCGGTTCTGAGGAACGCCGAACCCGTCCAGCGGACGTTCAACTTTCAACTACGGGTGGGACACCTTCCTGGGTGATTGAACCTGAGCGATAATGGCCTCCACTCCTCCTTCGCGAAGCATGGCAATATATTGTTGTGGCGTTTCAGAATCAGTGACGACGGTGTGATAATCGCTAATCGGACCAACATAAACGAAGTCCTGTTTACCGAATTTCGTGTGGTCCGCCAAGGCGATTCTGTTTTTTGCTGCCCTTACCAGCATCTTTTTGACCTCGGCCAATGCGGACCTGGTGGTGGAAATCCCGTACTCCGGATCGATTGCGCTTACCCCGAAAAATGCCTTGTCCACCTTGATCTCCGAAAGGGCGCGCTGTGTCCATAAGCCGGACAAATAAGAGGTGTCCTTTTGCAGGTCTCCCCCCGTAGCCATTACCGTAACGCCCGGACTGTTTTGTAGCCGTTCTAAAATGGGAGGCGAATTTGTCACCACTGTCAAGCGACGGCGATTGCACAGCAAGCAAGCCAATTCATAGACTGTTGTACTCCCTTCTAAAAACACAGTGTCTCCGTCCAAAACCAGGTGTTCAGCTTCGCTGGCAATCGCGCGCTTCTCTTGGAGGTTGCTTAGCCTGAGCGCCTCATATGACAGTTGAAAATCTGTACTCAAGGTGCGAGACACGGCGCCGCCATGTGTGCGTACGAGGATCCCTTCATCCTCGAGAGCAGCCAAATCTCTGCGGATAGTCGCGGTCGTTACCCCAAACATTTGAGTAAGCGTAGACGCGGTCACAGTCCGTTGGCTGGCAAGTAATTCGCGAATTCGCATTCTCCGTTCTTCCGCGAGTACGATGATTGGCAAAAACAGACCCTCCTTGTGGACCATGTTCCGCCTGCAGTTGGAAGTGGAGAGCGGCGGTTAGGTTGATGTTACTACGCGAGCTTCCTGGCGGCGGCCGCAGTGGGGCCGAGGATTGCCTCCAGCGCCCATAGGTCTTCGTGTACCACGATGCGTTTGGAGCGTTTCTCGGTTCTGAGGAAGGCTGAAGCCATCCAGCGCAGGGCCATCTTGCCGTTCTGCCAGTGGGTTACACGGCGAGGCTGGATGCGCACTCCGGCGTGCGGACTCTCGATAATGTTGCTTGTCGCCAGGCAGCGGTGCAGCGCCGGCGGGGCATCCAAGCGGTTGATCGTGAAGCACTCCTCCAGGCCTTCCAGCAGACTGGCCGCCGCCTGCGGATACCTTTGGCCCAGCCATGCGGCCAGTTTCATGATCCGTGCGATGCCTTTGTCGGCATCCAGTTTTCAGACCGCTCGCAGCAGACCTTGACCTGTGCTCTGTCGTCCTTGGGCAGGTAATCGAGCACATTGTGCAGCTTGTGGGCGCGGCAGCGCTGCACCGCTTGCTCCGTGCCGAAGACGGCGTTGATCGCGGCGCACAGCGCCTTGGGGCCATCGATGACGAACAGCATCTCGCGTTTAGGGTCAACACCCCTGGAGACGATGTCCTCGAGTAGTTTGGCGAGGACAGTGGAGTTTTCCGTGGCTCCTTCACGGATGCACAGCACCTGCTTGTAGCCTTCCGAATCCACGCCCACTGCGCCGACCATGCTGTAATCGCCGAAGACCAGCCCGCCGATGTAGATCGCCAGCAGTTTCAGATCCTCGAAGCGCCGGCTGACAAGCGCCTCGATCTCGGCTTGGGATGCTTGGATTGCCGCCCGGCTGACCGCTGAGCGTGACACCCCGGCTGTTTCAACCATCTGCGGATAACCTGCTTGCAGTTGCGTGTGGAAGCCCCGTGCATCAGGATGTCCAGCATGCGCTTGCCCATCTGGGCTGGATTTTGCATGGCGGGGTAGGCCGGAACCTCCACTCCCTGGCTCCGCGGCCCCTTGGCTCGCAAGCGCGGTCACCGAACCTCCAGCTTGCGCTCGATCAAAAACACCTCCCCGGCCTGGTGGCCGCAAAGACGACCTCGCCTGTGCGCCTCCGGCGCCCTCGACGGCGGACAACTGCAACACCGCCTAGATGGCGGCTCGCCCGGTTACGCCGATCAGTTCGTCGCAGGCCATCCGGCGCTGCGTGATCAGATCTACCATGGGCAACACCAACCGCTTGAGGCTGCCGGCTTCTTTATAAATGTCGAAGTTATGGAGCAAGGCATTGCCGTTCCACAGGACGCGGAAGAAGCGGCTACCGGCGCCGCCGATGCCCGAAGCGTTCGGCCCGACGGAAAGCTCCGCGAAGTGAAGAATCAGTGTGTCCTGGTCTCCCAACTTGATTCCGTAAAGAGCCACGTTCCTGGTGAAGGTCAGCGCAACCCATGGGGCGCATCCTCCGCGGGTTGGAGGGGAGCGTTTGTAACAAACCGTGCATCACGCAGAACAGGCGATGGTCTCAATGGGCGCGGGCCGCGGGGCGCCCTCCAGGGAAGAGAGCTTCTGCGATGCGCAGCAAGCCCGGCCAAGGCGCGCCAGGTCTGCCTGCATTCCTTTCTCCAGCCGGAGCGCCGCCAGGGTTTCGCCCAGTATCCTCGCCGCGCCGGGATGCGAAGGAACCACGATCTTGTAATGCATCCACTTTCCCTCCCGCCGCGCAGTCACCACTCCGGCGCGGCGAAGATAGGCCAGATGCCGGGAGATCTTGGGCTGGCTCTGGCCGAGGATCTCCACGAAGTAGCAGACGCAAACCTCCCTCCCATCCATCAGGTTCAGAAGGCGCAGCCGCGTGCGGTCGGCAAGAGCCGCAAACAGAAGAGCCAGATCGGAGTCTTTGCACAGGCTGTCCATTCCTCTATGATATGCGCCTTGACGGATATGTGCGCGGCAGATATATTTGCTTAGGCGTATATAAAGGAGGCGTTCGCATGGAGTCAACGACAACGGTTCAGGAGCAGGTGAAGGCGAAGTACGGCAGCGCAGCGCGCGCGGTTGCGGAGTCCGGCAGCGTGCAGGCATGTTGTGATCCGGGGCTCCGTTGTTGTGACCCGATCACGGCCAATTTGTATAGCGCTGATGAGAAGGGCCGAATCCCGGAGAAAGCCGCGCTTGCATCGCTGGGATGCGGAAATCCAACGGCTCTGATCGAACTTCATCCTGGAGAGACGGTGCTGGATCTTGGCTCCGGGGGTGGAATCGATGTTCTGTTGTCAGCGCAGCGGGTTGGGCCCACCGGCAAAGCCTACGGACTGGATATGACCGAGGAGATGCTGGCTTTGGCTCGCGCGAATCAGCGCCATGCAGGGGTAACCAACGTCGAGTTTCTCAAGGGTGAGATCGAGAACATTCCTTTGCCGGATCGCTCGGTGGACGTGATCATCTCCAACTGCGTGATCAATCTGTCCGCCGACAAGGACCGAGTTCTCTCCGAGGCCTTCCGGGTGCTCAAGCCCGGCGGGCGCTTCGCAGTCTCCGATGTGGTCACGCGGGGTAGCGTGCCGGACCAGGTGCGCCAAAGCATGTTGCTATGGGTTGGCTGCATCGCCGGAGCTCTTGAAGAGAACGAGTACGTGGACAAGCTTGTGAAGGCGGGATTTACCAATGTCTCCGTTGAGCCGACCCGCGTGTACAACGTGGAAGACGCTCGTCAGTTCCTCACCGAGGCTGGTGTCGATGTGGATGAGTTGGCTCCGCAGGTCCACCAGAAGTTTCTGAGCGCGTTTCTCCGCGCCACCAAACCAGCGGAGGGGTGCTGCGCTGGTAGCGGTTGCTGCGCCGTCTAAGGGATCCCAAAGCCGACCCCCAAACGATTTCAGCGCCGGCTGCGGCCAAGGCCACGAAGGGATAAGAGCATGACTGCCCACTTCAACGTACTGTTTCTCTGCACGGGAAACTCAGCGCGATCCATCATGGCCGAGGCCATCCTGAACCACCGGAGCACGGGCCGGCTCACCGCCTTCAGCGCGGGCAGCCATCCGAGCGGCCAGGTGCGTCCGGAGGCGCTCCGCCAGATTGAGTCGGCGGGAATGCGGACCTTTGGGCTGCGCAGCAAGTCCTGGGATGAGTTTGCCGCTGAGGGTGCGCCGAGCATGGATTTTGTCTTCACCGTGTGCGATCAGGCGGCCAACGAGCCGTGTCCCCACTGGCCCGGCCAGCCGATGACCGCTCACTGGGGCATCAGCGATCCCGCAGCCGTGCGGGGCACACCGGCGGAGATCGCGGGGGCATTCCGGGAGGCGTTTGAGATTCTCGATCGAAGGATCCGTCTCTTCCTCTCCTTGCCCTTTGGTTCGCTGGATCCGCCTGCCATGAAGCGGGAGATTCAGAAGATCGGCCGTTCGTAATTTCGCTCTGGAGAGATGCTGTGAAAAAGAAGAGCCGTCTGTCGTTTCTCGATCGTTATCTTACCGGCTGGATCTTTGCGGCGATGCTGGCCGGCATTGCGCTGGGTTGGTTTGTCCCCGGCTTTGCGCAGACGGTGAACCGCTTCAGTGTCGGGACGACATCGATCCCGATCGCGGCCGGTTTGATTCTGATGATGTATCCGCCCTTCACGCGGGTTCGCTACGAAGAACTGCATGAGGTGTTTCGCGACAAGCGAGTGCTGGGACTGTCGCTGGTGCAGAACTGGATCATTGGGCCCATTCTGATGTTTTTCCTGGCGGTCGTGTTCCTGCGTGGCTATCCCGAATACATGGCGGGCCTGATCATGATCGGGCTGGCCCGCTGCATCGCCATGGTGATTGTGTGGAATCAACTCGCCAAAGGCGACACGCAGTTCGCCGCCGGACTGGTCGCGTTCAATTCGATCTTTCAAGTGCTCTTCTTCTCTCTCTATTCCTGGATCTTTCTTACCGTCCTGCCGGGCTGGTTTGGATTGCATGGAGCGGTGGTGCGGGTCTCGATGGCCGAGATTGCGAAGAGTGTCTTCATCTACCTTGGGATTCCGTTCCTCGCAGGTTTTCTGACGCGCACCGCTCTGGTCCGCGCCAAGGGGCTCGCTTGGTATGACCGAAACTTCGTGCCGCGGGTGAGTCCGCTGACGCTGGTGGCGCTGCTGTTCACCATCGTGCTGATGTTCAGCTTGAAGGGCGGCTACATTGTGCGCCTTCCGCTGGATGTGGTCAGGATTGCCGTTCCTCTGCTGATCTACTTTGTGGTGATGTTCCTGGTGTCGTTTGCCATGGGGCGAAGGGTGGGAGCGGATTACTCCAAGACGGCCACGCTGGCGTTCACAGCGGCCTCCAACAACTTCGAACTGGCGATTGCGGTGGCGGTTTCGGTGTTTGGTATCAACTCCGGCGCAGCCTTTGCGGCGGTCATCGGGCCGCTGGTGGAGGTGCCGGTGATGATCGGTCTGGTGAATGTGGCGTTCTTCTTTCAGCGCCGATACTTTGCGGCGGCTGGAGGAACTGGCGGCGCCGATGCCTGCGTTTCGGAGGGCCTTTGACGGGCATGTCCTGTGCGTAAGGCGATTGCAAAGACGAAGCGATCTCCGTTTCATGGCGCCATATTAGTTCGCCATGCTTTGCTTCGAGCCAATGCTTGTCCGCCAAGATCTTGCCGGGGGTCGATGACGAGTCCGGCGCCAACCTTTGGAAGCATCGATGTGGTTACTCCGGATTTTGGGAGTCAGTGTTGCATGGCATCGGCTACGCTCTTGCCCTTGGTCCCTTTGTTCTTCCCCCAGGTCTTGTACAGACCGAGGTAGACGTAGTTCTCGGTTTGGCCGGCAACGGAGTGGCCGTAAGCGAGAAGAAGTTGCAGGCCCGGGCTCTTGAAGTGGTAGGCGAAGCCGGCGTCGATGAGCGTGGACGCCTCGGTCTGCGCTGTGGCAAACCCCTCCCGCGCATGGGAGAAGACCTCGATCGAGGCGTCGAGACGGCCGTTCACGTTCTTCTGGACGAGGAATCCTCCATAGGGAAAGCTCCGGTAGCCGATCTGATGGACCACCGTGTATCCGGCGCCCCCATCCACTCCCCAGGTTCCAAGTTGTTTGTAGGCCCATACGGGGAGTTTGTACCAGACGCGCCCGACGCCGAGCCCTTCGGAGTAGTTTCCAGTCGGCATCTCGAACATGGTGAAGGTGCCGATCTGCGGCCTGTACCGGCCTTCTGTGATCCATGCGATCTTGGCTCCAAGTTCGGTGTCGGTGAGGCCAACGGCTGAGGGCCCCACGCCTCCAGGAGCATAAACCGGATTGTTGGTCGGGTTGACGGTTCCCCAGGGGAGGATGGCATGGAGCTGAAGCCGGGGAAGCGCTCCCCAGTTGAACTCAAAGGCGGGGCCCGTGGAGTCAAGTTCAGCCGGAGTTCCGTCGACGCCCCCAAAGACGTAGAACTCGTAGTGGCCGTAATCAACGGGCACCGGATCATCGGTCTGAAACGGCGGACCAGCCTGCGCCAGGATTTTTGTGGCGCAGAGGAGAACGCGCAGCAGCATGCAGATTGGCGTAAAGAGTCTCAGGAGCAACCCCAGTTTCATTCGATCACCGGAAGATCACGCACGCTTGAATTTGATCGAAAAGCTTGACAACAAGCAATGGCTCTCCGCGAAGACATGCAGTATCTTTGCTGAGACCCGGTTGAAGAGATCCCGCAGGGCGGGGTAGGGATGGCAGCCTCCGCTGTATCCGTGGCGGATTCCTTGGCC